>CAYRZI010000163.1:0-5732 GCA_964428605.1 uncultured Woeseiaceae bacterium | reverse complement strand
GGCCGAGGGGCCGGGCGGTCACATCGATGCCCGTATCGACCGGGGGGCGTTCGCGGAGTCATCGGCCTTCGCACCCGATGGCTGGATCGCCAGCCGCTACGAGGACAACGGCAGCACGCGCACCTCGGCCGCCCGGCTGACCGTCGCCAACGCGAGTCACCGCGTCTCGGTGGTCTCCGAGCTGGACCGTGCCGACGACATCGACACACCAGCCGGCACCATCCGCCCTTCGGCCCTGAACCGTGACCGTCACGACGTGAGCTACGCCTGGCGCGGAGAGGCCACGGAGGTCACGGCTTTCGCGGGGCGGCTGGACACCACCGAGACCGGCACGCCGTCGCTGCCCATGGACATCCGCTACATCGACACGGACCTCTACGGCCTCTCCGCCAGCCGGCGCATCGGCACGGTGACCCTGGAGGCGCAAGCCGGCTACAACGACGTCGATCACCTGATGGACAACTACAGCCTGCGCGCGGCACCGCCGCCGCCGCGCCAGCGGCGCAACCACACCACCGGCCGGGGCACGAACTTCGCGCTCGGCGCCCGCCTGCCGTTGGCCGGCGCCGAACTGGCCCTTGGCGTGGACGGACGGCTCGCCACCCACGACGCCGTCATCACCAACCCGAACAACGCCGCCTTCCGCATCGACAACTTCGTCGACGTCGAGCGGGACCTGCTCGGCGTGTACGCGGAGTGGCGGACGGCGGCCGGAGCGGGCGAGTGGGAGTTCGGCCTGCGCTACAACACGGTGTCCACCGATGCCGGCGAGGTGTCGGCGAGCGGCATGATGGGCATGATGGCCGCGGCCGCCGGCGACCTCGCCGACCGGTTCAACGCCGCCGACCGCAGTCTCGACTTCGGCAACGTCGACGTCGTGGCCGGCTATCGCCGCAGCCTGTCGCCGGATCTCGCGGCGGTGGTGGAAGCGGGCTCCCGCAGCCGCGCGCCGTCCTATCAGGAGCTCTACCTGTGGCTGCCGCTGCAGGCCACGGGCGGGCTCGCCGACGGCCGCACCTATATCGGCAACCTGGACCTGGACGCGGAGCGCTCCAACGAGATCAATGCCGGCCTGGACTGGTCCGCCGGCAGGTTCAGCCTCTCCCCGCGGGTGTATTACCGCCGGGTGGACGACTACATCCAGGGTGTCCCGGCCACCGATATGACGGCCGACATGATCGCCTCGATGATGTCCGGCGCACCCGCGCTGCAGTTCGACAACGTGGATGCGGAACTGTACGGCTTCGACATGGCCTGGCGCTACGGCATCACGGAGAACCTGGCTGTGGACGGGGTCGCAAGCCTGGTCCGCGGCGAGCGGAGGGACACCGACGACTACCTATACCGGCTCGCGCCCGACAACCTCACCGTCGGCCTCGACTATCGCCGGCAGCGCTACACGCTGCGCGGAGAAGTCGTCGCCTACCGGCGCCAGGACCGGGTGGCGGCGTACAACGGCGAAAGGGAGACGGCCGGGTACGCCCTGGTGAACCTCGAGGTCGCCTGGTCGCCCCTGCCGGCGCTCACGCTGGAGGCGGCGGTGGAGAACCTGCTGGACCGGGAATACCGCGATCACCTCACCGGTCTGAACCGGGCCGGCGGCTCCGACATCCCGTTGGGAGAGCGCCTGCCGGGCGCCGGCCGCAGCTTCGCGGCGGGACTCACCTACCGCTTCTGACGACGGCTGCAGGAGTTGGCAGGAGGGGCTGAAGGCCCTTCTACCCCATGCGCCTCCATGCGCGGGTCAGTACCGCAGCGAGGCGCAGAGCAGGCGGCCGCCGGGCATGTCATCGGCCGGCAGGACGCGGACCCGGCCGCCGTGCAGCCAGGTCTCCACCGCCGCGCGGTCGAGCAGGTCCTCCCGCGGCAGCTCGTCCCGGTGACGCACTTCGTGGGCGCCCTCGTCGACGTAGCCCCAGTCTTCCCGGTCGGCGGCGACGACGATCTCGTCCACCCGGCCTTCCAGCGCCGCGAGCAGCGCCTCGTCCGTCTCGTCGGTGGCGGTTCGACTGCCGGCGGCGTCGCCGAGGGCCGCGGCCGCCTCCCGGTTGCGCCGCGCGACCTCGTTCTCCACGAGTTCCCGGGCGCGCTGATGCAGTTCCGCCGCGGAGAGGTGCTCCACGTTGCCGTGCAGCTCCTCCTCCAGGATGGACGGCAGATCGCTCACCTCGCGATACAGCGCGGCCATGAAGTCGACGCCGGCGAGTACCAGCGGCTCCTCCCGCTCGGCGACGAGGTCCTGCACCGCCCGGTCGACCTCGCGCAGGAAGCGCTTCAGCTCGGGCGTGACGTCGTCCTTGCCCCCGCCGTGGGTGTGGTAGATCGCCTCGGTACTGCCCCGGTGGCCGGCATGATGCTGCAGATTCGGTTCGGTCAGGTCGTGACCGGCCGACTCCTCCAGCGAGCGGGGTGCCCGCCCGGCCAGGTCCAGGGGCCGGAGTTCGTCGTGGTCGCCGGCGAAAAGCCGCACGTCGTTCTGGCTGATGGCCAGCAGGTTGAAGCAACCGATGCGGCTCTTCGCTTCGAGCACCGGTTTGACGTGATAGCGCCAGCCCACCACGGTCAGCTCCCGCGGCCGCTGCGGCAGCACGATGCGGGTCAGCCCGTCGCCGCTGGTGTACGCCGCCATGCCGCCATCGAGAGGCTCGGCGGGCCAGAAGGTACCCGCCTCCCGGGCCTCGACCAGCGGACCCAGCACGGCTGTGCGCCTTCGCTCGTCCAGCCCGAGCGCCTCAAGCTGGGCGTCGGCATCGGCAATGCGGTTCTTCAGGCGTATCTCGTTCTTCTGCCGATCGGACGGCAGCGGCGTGGACGGGATGACGACGGTGACGTGGGGCTTCTCGCCCCGGTCCTCGGCGATCGCCCGTAACCGTCCGTCGTCCCCGCCCGTCATTTCCGTATCGTTCACTGCGGCCGGTCCGTTCACTTGTCGTCGACGATGAAGCTGACCTTCATTGCCACTCGATACTCGCTGACCTTGTCGTTCTCCACGACCACCTTCTGCTCCTTGATCCAGGCGGACTGGATGTTGTGGATGGTCTTGCTGGCGCGGGCGATACCGTCGTTGATGGCGTCCTCGAAGCTCTCCTTCGAATCGCACATGATCTCGCTTACTTTCACGACAGACATGCTGTTTTCTCCTTTCGCCGGTTGAAATGGTCCTCATACGAAAAGGAGCAAATACCGTGCCGTCGTGCCGGAGGCGGAAGAAGCCCGGAATCCGCCGCAGAGCGCCGCCGAACCTGCTCGAGCATGCAGAATCTGCACCGTGCGCATGCAGAATATGACGCGGCGGGCCCACTGGGGATCGCCGGGCAAAGGCTCTATACTCGGACCGATGCGATCGGAAGGAACCCGACGGGAAGCGCGCGGAGCCGCCGGGCCCGCGTCAGGGCACGGGCGGCCGGTCGCCACCCGGTGCGGGAGAGCAGGGACTATGATGCGGACGGCCCTGACTGCGAGCGCCGATGCGTAAGGCGGCGCTGTCCCTTTACGATGCCGTGGTCCTGGGGCACCCCGTCCTCACGCTCCTGGTCACTGCGCTGCTGGTCGGGCTCCTGGGCAGCAGGGCACCGGAATTCGCGCTGGATACCTCCAGCGACTCGCTGCTCCTGCAGAGCGACACCGGCATCCGCTACTACCGCGCGATCCGGGCCCGCTACGGCTCCGACGATTTCCTGATCCTCACCTACACCCCGTCGGGGGACCTGTTCGCCGATGCGACACTCGCCGAACTGGGCGCACTGCGCGACGAGCTGGCCGATGCACCGGGCGTGGCCTCCGTCGTCTCCGTCCTCGACGTTCCCCTGCTCCAGAGCCCGCCGCTCAGCCCCCGCGAGCTCGCCGACGGGGCGCCCACCCTGCTCTCCGACCGGGCGGACCGGGAAATGGCGCGGGAGGAGCTGACCACCAGCCCGCTCTACCGCAACCGGCTCATGAGTCCGGACGGGCGTACGACGGCGCTGCAGGTCAACCTGGAACAGGACGAGGCCTACGCCCGGCTGCTGAACCGGCGGGCCGACCTGCGCGAGATCCGTCTGGAGCGTGAGCTGCGCGGCGAGGAAGCGCAGGAACTCGCACAGATCGAGCAGCGCATCCGCGAGCGCCGGGAGACCCAGCAGGCCGAGCTGCAGCGGACGATCGCGACGGTGCGCGGCATCGTCGACGACTACCGTGGTGGGACGGAACTGCACCTGGGCGGCCTGCCGATGATCGCGGCGGACCTGGTGGATTTCATCCGCCGGGACCTGATGGTGTTCGGCCTCGGGCTCACGGTGGCCCTGGTGGCGCTGCTCGCCGTGATCTTCCGGCGGCCCCGCTGGGTGGTGCTGCCGCTGGCGACCTGCGCGGCGGCCGTGACCAGCATGATCGGCTTCCTCGGCCTCGTGCAGTGGCCGGTGACGGTGGTGTCGTCGAATTTCGTCTCGCTGATGCTGATCCTGACGCTCTCGCTGAACGTCCACCTGGTGGTGCGCCACCGGGAACTGCACCGGGAGAACCCGGACGCCTCCCAGCGCGAGCTGGTGCGCGCCACCGTGCGCAACAAGTTCTACCCGGCGCTGTACACGGCCCTCACGACCATGGTGGCCTTCGGCTCGCTGGTGGTGAGCGACATCCGGCCGGTCATAGACTTCGGCTGGATGATGGTCATCGGCATGGCCATGGCCTTCGTGCTGACCTTCCTGATCCTGCCCGCCTCGCTGATGCTGTTCTCGCCGGGCAGGCCACCGCCGGGCAGCGACTTCACCAACCGCATCACGGGCTTGTTCTCGCGCCTCGTCAAGTCGGCGCCGCGGGCGACGCTGGCCGGCTATGCGCTGGTGGCGGCGGCGAGCGTAGCCGGCGTGCTGCAGCTCAGCGTGGACAACCGCTTCATCGATTACTTCAAACAAACCACCGCCATCTACCAGGGCATGAAGGTGATCGACGAGCGACTCGGCGGCACCACGCCCCTGGACGTCATCCTGGACGCGGACCCCGAGTTCGTCTCCGCACAGGAGGATAAACGGGGCCAGGCCGACGAACTCGCCCTGCCGGGAGAGCCGGGTCTGGCCGCGCGCAGCTACTGGTACAACGCCACCCGCAGCGACATCGTGCGCGAGGCGCATGACAATCTGGAGTCCCGCCAGGACATCGGCAAGGTACTCTCCCTGGCCACCACACTGGAGGTGATCCGCCAGATCATGGGCGAGGAGGAACTGGACAACTTCCAGCTCTCGGTCATCTACAAGCGCCTGCCCGAAGACGTGAAGGAGGTGCTGTTCGAGCCCTACCTCGCCGTCGAAGGCCACCAGACCCGCATCGCGGCACGGGTATACGAGACCAGCGAGACCATGGAGCGCGACGAGTTGCTCCAGTCCATCCGCCGCTATCTCGCCGAGGACCTGGGCCTCGGCGAGGAGCGCGTCCACCTCACCGGCCTGATGGTGCTCTACAACAACGTGCTGCAGAGCCTGCTGGGCTCCCAGATCACCACGGCGGGCGTGGTGACGGTGGCCGTGCTGCTCATGTTCTGGGTGTCGTTCCGTTCTCTGCCCGTGCCGTCAACACGCAGTCCCATGGTCTTCATGACGGTTATCCCGTCCCGTACAATCATGGCGAACGTGGTATCATCCATGGGCCCGGCGAACCGGAAGGTTTTCCAGCCCACCTTTTTAATGCTCTCCCGGTGAATGCGGTACTCACCACACCAGGTATACAGCCCGTAAAGCGGCTCTTCCGCGGGCGGCAGC
>CAYRZI010000162.1:0-5804 GCA_964428605.1 uncultured Woeseiaceae bacterium | reverse complement strand
CGCCGACGGCGTTGGCCTCCAGCGCGTCGCCGATCCATTCGGCTTCCGCCCGCAGCCGGGCGTCGCCCAGGGTCATGCGCCGGTCCACCGGCCCGTCGCTGTCCGCCCGCATGCCCGCGGCGAGTTCGGCGAAGCCCGTAATGACGACACCGCCGGCCTCGTCTTCCCACTCGTCGCCCCAGTCCCCGGCCCATTCGTCGCCGCCTTCCTCCGCCCACGGGTCCTCGTCCGCCCAGGTGTCTTCCTCCTGGGCGGCCGCCGCGCCGGCGAACAACGCCAGCGCCGTCAGCAGGACGATGACCGGGGCCGGTGGCATCAGTCGCCGCCCTCCGTGCGCTCCAGCCACTCACGGGGCGGGCGGCGCAGCGAGCGCTCGGTGAAGATATCGGCAGGCAGGCCGATATCGTAGTCGATGAAGCGGAACTGCATCAGCGTGTAGCCGCCCAGCGACTTGTCCTCCACCCGGCTCCTGGTCACAGTCGGGAAACCCTCGATGGTCTCCACGGCCCCGGCCTCGATGGTGCGGTACACCTCCCCGGCCGGGTTGGTGTACTCGATGCGCATCGGCAGCCAGGTCTCCTTGTCGATCCAGGTCGTGTATTCCGCAAACTCCACGACGTCCCGGTCCTTCGGGATGTGCCGGAGCACGTAGTACTCGTCCGTCTCCTCGACGAACTCGTGCTCGTCTTCCTCCGGGCTGCGGCCGGAGACGTCCTCGTAGAAGTAGTGAGCGCCGACGAAGCTCGTGCGCTTGTCGCCGGCCGAGATGCGTTTCACCAGGTCGAGGCCGGGCAGGTACAGCCAGCGGTCGTCGTCCCGGCCCACGTGCTTTTTCACCAGAAAGGTGGTGCCGCGCACGTCCGACGGCCGGCTGAACACCACCAGGAACTCCTGGTCGCCGCCGTCCTCGATGTCACGGCGCAGTATGGTGAACTGGCGCCGCTGCTCCCGGCCCTGCTCATCGTAGATGACCATGCGTACCTCGGAGCGCCCGTCGTCGCCGCCGTAATAGGCGGCCAGATTGGACTTCTCCACGATGGTATCGACGTCGGGCCTGTCCGCATCCGCCGACTGGCCGGCCGCTGCCAGAGGCAGCAGGGCCGCGGCGAGCAGCGCTGCGAGTCTCGTGTTCGGTATCCTCATGAGTCTTGTCTCTCCTTAGCCGTTGGCCCGGGCCCCGGCATTTTCCTTGTCCTGCGGGAAGAAGAAGCGCCGCGCCACACCCAGCACCCCCGGCAGCAATACCAGTGTGGCGACGCCCGAGATGGCCATGATGGAGGCCATGAAGGCGCCCACCGTGATGTAGGGCACCAGCGGCGCCAGGAACAGCGGCGTGAAGCCGAGCGCGATGACCACTGCGTTGCGCGAGATCGCCCGCGCGGGCTCCTCGAACACCGCCTGCGCCGCCCGGCTGAAGCTGCCGAGTTCCGCGTGCAGCGTGCGCATGCGCTGGATGAAATGGATGGCGAAGTCGATGGACAGACCCAGCGTCAGCGACGACAGCACGGCGATCGGCATGTCGTAGTACTTGCCCACCCAGCCGATCAGACCGTAGACGCCCAGGATCGTGGCCGACAGGGGCAGCATGGCCACCGCACCGAACCGCACGGAGCGGAACAGGAAGACCATCATCAGGAACACCACCACGAACGCGGATAGCAGGCTCTTCAGCATGCCTTCCACCATCTCCTGCTGCCAGACCCGGTTGATGTAGGTCTTGCCCGCCCAGCGGGCGCTGACGGCCTCGGGCAGCGGGTTGTCCGCCAGATACGCCCGGGTCTCCTCGATGACCCGCTCCATGTCCTGGTTGTCGCCGCTGGTGAGCTGCAGCCAGACCGTCGTCTGCTGGTAATCCGGCGTCACCATATGCCAGAGATCCTGGGGGCGGTGTGAGGATTGGAACTGCAGCAGTGTCTGGGCGACGCCGCGCTGGGAGTCCGGGACGACGAAGTCCTCCGGCTCGCCGCTGCGCAACTCCCGGTTCACCGTCTTCACGACGTCCGGCAGCGCGTTAACCTTGCCCACCCTGCCGGTGTCGACCAGCGCCTGCTGCAGGTCGTCGATCATCGCCAGCGCCTCGGGGCGCTGGAAGTAGCGCGAGCGCGAGGAGGCCTGCTCGGCCGTGGACAGGATCTCCTCCAGGGTCTCCATGTCGGCGCCGCCGCTCACGTCGAACAGCGCATCGTCGGCGGCGCTGATCACCCGCTCCAGCCAGCCGCCGCTCTCGTCCTCGGCGGCATTCACGGCCTCGCGCACGGCATCCAGCGCCGGCCCGTCGCCGAGTTCACCGGCCAGCCGCTCGAGTTCGGCCCGGGTCTCGGCGCGGTTGGCCTCGTTGTCGTAGCTGAGCACCAGGTAGGCATCGTAGGTGCCGGCGAAGTGCTCGTTGAGCACCCGGTCGGCGATGCGGATCTCGTGGGTCGACTTGAACCAGCGCACCGGGTTGTCGTTGATCTGGATGCGCATCACGCCGGCCACGCTGAGCGCGACCACCACGCCGGTCACCGCCAGGATGAGCTTGCCGTTGGCGAACGCGAACGAGCCGGTCCGGCGCAGCACCCGGGCCATGGGCGTGTCGCTCTCCTCCTCCTCGGTGCCGAGGCGTGCGAGCACCTTCAGGCTCTCGGGCTTCATCCTGACGACGTAGGCGGGGATGAAGACGATGGTCACCAGGAAGGCGAGCAGGATGCCGAAACCGACGAAGGCGCCGAAGACACGCACCGGCGGGATGGGCGTCAGCAGCAGCGAGAAGAAGCCCACGCCGGAGGTGAGCGAGGTGAACAGCATCGGGCGGAACAGGTGCCCGACCACCTCGCGGACGGCCTTCTCCGCCGATTCCCGGCCGCCATAGCGGTCGGCGAACTCGGACATGATGTGCACGGAGTCCACCACCGCGATCGGCATGAGGAAGATCGGGATCATCGAACTCATGATGTGCACGGTGAAACCGAGCCCGATCAGCAGCCCCATGGTGGCGATCACCGTCACCATCGCGACGATCATCGGCGCGATGATCAGCGTGATGCTGCGGAAGAAGTACCACATCAGCAGGAAGATCATGAGGCCGGCCAGCGGTGCCGAGATGGCCATCTGCACGAACATCTGGTGGCCGAAGGTATCCTCGGCCACCGGCAGGCCGGTGATGTGGACCTCCTGGCCCGGGGCGTGCTCGGCGGCCAGGGCGCGGATCTCCTGGGAGAGCGGGTAGCTGAGATCCTTGCTCTCGATGGGGACGTAGATCGCGGCGGCCTTGCCGTCACCCGACACCAGCGTGTCGCGGAGCATCGGCAGGTCCTGCACGTGTTCGCGCAGCGCCTGCGCCGCTTCCGGCGTGTCGGGCGGCTGCTTCATCATCCACTCGAAGCGCAGCTGCCCCTGCTCGCCCTGCGTGATGTTGTCGGCGACGGCGAGCGACATCAGATCCGGCCGGATCACGCCGTCCAGCTGCAGGATCTCCTCGGTCATGCGGTGCAGCGCCGTCATGGTCTCGACGTTGTAGACGCCCTCGGGGTGCGCGGTGTTGACGAGGCCGACCACCAGCGCGTCATGCAGCCGGAACGTCTCCTCTACCTGATTGTGGAACACCCGGTCGGTCTGGTCGTCCGGCAGCATGTTCTCCGGATCGGTATCGATCTGGATGCGGGGGATCTGTGACCCGAGCAGCACCGTCACGAGGACGGTGAGCACGTAGACCAGGCGCGGCTTGCCCGTCGCCAGCTGCATCAGGGATTTGCTCATGAGGGCTGCCTCAGCTTGTCGACGCCGAGCAGCCGCATGACCAGCCGCTCGTATACCGGCTCCGTCTGGCCCCGGCGCACCTTGCGCAGGAAGTACTTCTCGAACCCGACCTTGGCGAGATGCACCCACTTGCCCTCGCCGGACCAGTTGGTGTTGCGCGGCGGTATCTGGGGCAGTGCCACGAAGGCGACGCCCCGGTCGCCGAAGTCGGCCAGGCAGACGGCGTTCCAGCTCGCACGGTGGCTCGGCTCCCTGCCGGCCATGGCATCGGCGATGTTGTGAGCGGTCGCCGTGGCCATCGACTCGATCATGTAGCCCGTCTTAGGCGTGCCCAGCGGCACGGTGGTGGGGCCCACCGGGGGAATGGCGACGCAGACGCCGATGGAGTAGACGTTCGGGTAGGCCGGATTGCGCTGATAGTCGTCGATCAGCACGAAGCCCCGCGGGTTCACGAGCCCCTCCACGTCGCGGACGGCGTCGATGCCGCGGAAGGCGGGCAGGATCATCGAGTGGCGGAATTCCAGCTCGTGCTCCTTCGCCACCTGGTCGGCCGACTCCATCTCGGAGACACGGACCTTGCCGTCCGTCACTTCGTCGATGCGCGCGTTGGTCACCCAGTGGATATGGCGCTCGCGCAGCTCCGATTCAAGCATGCTCTTCGTGTCGCCGACGCCGTCCAGGCCCAGGTGGCCGATGTAGGGCTCCGGCGTGACGAAGGTCATGGGTACCCGGTCGCGGATCTTGCGGCGCCTGAGCTCCGTCTCGAGGATGAACGCATATTCGTAGGCCGGGCCGAAGCACGACGCGCCCTGGGCAGCGCCCACCACCACCGGGCCCGGGTCCGCCACCAGCTTCTCGAAGTCGTCCATGGCCTGGCGGGCGTGGTCGGTCTTGCACACGGACTGGGTGTGGCCGCCGTGGGGTCCGAGGCCGGGAATCTCGTCGAAGGCCAGCGCCGGGCCGGTGGCGATCACCAGGTAGTCGTAGTCCACGCTCTCGCCGTCGGCGAGTTCGATGCGGTTGTCCTCCGGGCGCACCTTGGCCGCCGCCTTGCCGATGAAATCGACGCCGTTGCGGCCCAGTGCCTCGGCGAGGTCCACCCGGATGTCCGATGGCTCGCGCCAGCCCACCGCCACCCACGGGTTGGACGGCGTGAACTCGAAATACGGCAGATCGCTCACGACGGTGATGCGGGCCTTGCCGGAGAGCGCCTGCTTCAGCTCGTAAGCCTGGGTGATGCCGCCGAGACCGGCACCGAGTACGACGATGTGTGTCATGTTCCACCCCCTGGGAATGCATCGACGGGAATCTTCAGGTAGGAGACGCCGTTGCCTTCTGCGGGCGGCAGCCGGCCGGCACGGATGTTGATCTGGATGGCGGGTATGATCAGACGCGGCAGCCCGAGTCCGGCGTCGCGCTCTTCCCGCATGCGCACGAACTCCTCGCGGGAGATGCCGTCGCGCAGGTGGCGGTTGTGTTCCCGTTGTTCCGCCACGCTCGTCACCGCCCGGGGCTCGGCCCCTTCAGCGGGATAGTCGTGACAGAGATACAGGCGGGTCTCCGGCGGCAGTTCGAACAGCCGCCGGACCGAGTCGTAGAGCCTGCCCGCGTCCCCGCCGGGGAAATCGCAGCGGGCGCTGCCGTAATCGGGCCGGAACAGGGTGTCGCCCACGAAGACGGCATCGTCGCCGATCCGGTAGGCGATACTGTCATCGGTATGGCCCGGCACGGCCATCACCTGCACCGGCAGCTCGCCGATGGAGAAGCCGTCGCCGTCGGCGAACAGGCGATCGAACTGGGACCCGTCACAGGGAAACTCGGCGCCCAGGTTGAACGTGCGGCGAAAGTTCTCCTGCACTGAGCGGATGCCGCCGCCGATGCCGATGGGCGCACCCGTGCGCTCCTGCAGGTATTCCGCCGCCGTCACGTGATCCGCGTGGGCATGGGTCTCCAGAATCCAGGTGACCTGCAGGCTCTCCTGCCCGATCCTGTCCAGAATCGCATCCACCGATTCGGTGGACGTCTGCCCGGAATGGGGCTGGTAATCCAGCACCGGATCGATGACG
>CAYRZI010000161.1:5159-5827 GCA_964428605.1 uncultured Woeseiaceae bacterium | reverse complement strand
GCTGATGGTCAGGCTGATCTTCATGGTCATGGTGCATCGCTCGCGGCGGGCGGCCCGGATGTGGAAGAAAGGTAGGTGAGTCCTGCGGGAGGGTCAACGCCAGCCACGTCGACCGGCCGCGGGATATCTGGGAGAATCCCGCAACGGTGCCGCGTGCGGCGCAGAGGAGAGAGCCCCTTGATCGGAACGGTTGCAGGCAGACTCGCCCCGGCGATGGTCGGGACGGTGCTCGGGGTGTTGGCCGTCGCGTCGGCGCGGGCCGAGGTGTTCGACCTGCCCGACAACGGCGATAACGTCGTCGGCATGGTGACGACCGTCCAGTCCCGGGAGTGGGACACCCTGCTCGACATCGCGCGCCGGCACGGCCTGGGCTACCACGACATCGTGCGTGCCAACCCCGACGTGGATCCCTGGCTGCCGGGCGACGGCACCGAGGTGGTGCTGCCCACCCGCTTCATCCTGCCGGACGTGCCCCGGGAAGGCGTCGTCTTGAACCTGCCCGAGTACCGCATGTACTACTTCCCGCCCGCGGAGGCCGACGGCACGCGCACGGTCATGACCTTCCCGATCAGTATCGGCCGCATGGACTGGGAGACGCCGCTGGGGCTGACGCGGGTCACCCGGAAGGCGAAGGAGGTGTCGCCGAAGATCTCGGCGTTCTCCGCCCA
>CAYRZI010000161.1:0-5149 GCA_964428605.1 uncultured Woeseiaceae bacterium | reverse complement strand
GGTATCCTCCCGAGTCGGTGCGTCAGGAACACCTCGCGGACGGCCGCCCGCCGCTGCCGCGGGTGGTGCCGCCGGGCCCGGACAATCCCCTGGGGCGGTTCGCCATACGGCTCGCGATCCCCGGCTATCTCATCCACGGCACGAACCGTCCCGCCGGTGTTGGCATGCGTGTGACCCACGGCTGCATCCGCATGTTTCCGGAGGACATCGAATTCGCGTTCGGGCACATCCCGGTGGGCACGCCGGTGCGGATCATCGACGAACCGTACAAGTTCGGCTGGTATGAGGGCCAGCTGCTCATGGAGGCCCACGAGCCGCTGGAGAACCCGGCGGCGGAGGAGGGCGGCGTGGTCGGTGTGAGTGCTCTCACCCGGCTGACCGAACTCTACGTGGCGGCCACCGGCGAGCGGCGCATCGAGGTGGACTGGGACCGGGTGGAGGCGCTGCATCGCGCCGCCGACGGCATACCTCGCCGGGTGGACGCGGCCGGCGACGGCGGCGGGACGCTGGTGGCGGACAGCGAATAGCGGACAAAAAAACGCCGCGACGAGCGCGGCGTTGAAGAGTCTCTCGATCCGCGAATTATTTGGACATCGATTTCTGGAACATGCGCTCCAGACGTTCGCGGTTCGCATCGCAGCAGCTCTGTGCGCCCTGCGCGGCAGACAGTGCCTGGCTGGCAGTGCTCTGGGCGCTGGAAGCCATCTGGCTGGCACGGTCCGCGGCGGAGCGTGCAGCTTCTGCGGCCGACTTGGCGGCAGCGGCGTCAGCAGCGGCACGTTCGGCAGTCGCCTGTGCTTCGTCGATGGCGGCCTGGTTGGCACAACCGGTGACCAGCAGCATCGTGGCTGCGACGGCGCCGAGTTTGGTTGCGATTCTCTTCATGTGCTTTTCCCCTGTTGGAGGCATTGAAAACAAGCGTATTATTTATTAAACGCGGTCAGTGTTCAACGTAATCACGATAAAGATCCGCGGTTTTTTTCGCTGAGACAGTTGATTTGTCTGCGTTTTGCGACAGGTGCGCGGTGCCGTCCGTCACCCTTCGCGGAGGAGTTGCCGGGCTTCGTCCTCCAGGCGGGCGAGTTCGCGTTCCAGTGAATCGCGCTCGCGTTCCAGGTCGCGGAAGCGGTAGTAGGCGGAGAGGCGCTGGTCTTCGCTGAGATCCTGGCGCTGGAGATCGAAGTCCAACTGGCGCAGCGCGCGCTCCGTATCGTCCAGTTCCTCCTCCACGCCGTGGATGCGCCGGCCCACCTGATAGCCCCTGTAGAAGTCCTCCTCGTAGCCTGGCCGGCAGACACCCTGATAGCTGCGGCCGGCACGGCCGTGGGCGAGGCCGCCGGCGGCGGTGCAAAGCCGGTCCAGGCCGGCGAGTCGGCCGCGGGCGTAGGCGTCCTCGTCGGGGACGACGCCGTACTCGGTGCAGGCCTCGCGGTGCTCCTCGATGCGTACGGGCGGATAGCCGAGCGCCCCGTCGGTTTCTCCCAGCGCCTCCCAGTCGGCCTGCCGGCATTCCGTTTCTGAGAGCGTGGCGCAGCCTGATGCGAGGAGGGCGGTGGGCAGCAGGCACAGGAGAGGCTTGCACCGGAACAGAAGCTGTATATAATAACAGTATCTGGGCATGCATACAGGATAACACCATGGCCGATCTCACCCCACGCCAGTCGCAGATTCTGAAACTCATCCAGGATTTCATCGCCGAGACGGGCATGCCGCCCACCCGGGCCGAGATCGCCGAGGAGCTGGGCTTCCGTTCCCCCAATGCCGCCGAGGAGCACCTGCGGGCGCTGCAGCGCAAGGGCGTGCTGGAGCTGAGGCCCGGCACCTCCCGCGGTATCCAGCTGAAGGACTCCCTGCGCGAGCAGATGGGCCTGCCGCTGGTCGGGCGGGTGGCCGCCGGCCAGCCCATCCTGGCCGAGCAGAACATCGAGGCCCATTACCAGATCGACAAGAGCCTGTTCCGGCCGAAGCCCCATTACCTGCTGCGGGTGCAGGGCATGAGCATGAAGGACGTGGGCATCCTGGACGGGGACCTGGTGGCCGTGCACCGCACGCCGGAGGTCCGGAGCCGGCAGATCGTGGTGGCCCGCCTGGAGGACGAAGTCACCGTGAAGCGCTACCGCCAGGAAGGCACCATGGTCTGGCTGATGCCGGAGAACAGCGAGTTCGCCCCGATACGCGTGGATCTCGCCCACCAGCCGCTGGTCATCGAAGGGGTGGTCGTCGGGGTCATCCGCGACGGCATGCCGGTGCACTGACGCCTCTTCCGCCCCGTGGACGAAGCCCTCGAACAGTTACTCGGCAGCTACCGGCTCTGGCGCGGCAGCGAGGGCGCCGTGCGGGAGGGCGAGGCCGGCCGGGTGGCAGCCACCGGTTACCGCAGGCTCGACGCCTGCCTGCCCGGCGGCGGCTGGCCGCTCGCCTCGCTGACCGAGGCCCTGTCCGCCGCCTGCGGTATCGGCGAGCTGCGTCTGTTCATGCCGGCGCTCTCCGCACTGTGCCGGCAGCGTGAGGGCTGGGTGGTGTGGATCGCGCCGCCCCATGTGCCCTATGCGCCGGCACTCATGCAGTGGGGCCTGGAAGTCTCCCGGATACTGCTGATCCATCCCGCCCGCGACCGGGAAGCGCTCTGGGCGATGGAGCAGGCCCTGTCGTCGGGCACCTGCGTCGCCGTACTCGCCTGGATCAACCGCATGGACGAGCGCACCAGCCGGCGGCTGCAGCTCGCGGCCGGCAGGGGCGAGAGCTGGGCCATCGCCTTCCGGCCGGCCGCCGCCAGGCGGGAGGCTTCCGCCGCCGCGCTGCGGCTGATGCTGCGCCCCGGCAGCAACGGCACGGATGTGGACCTGTTCAGGGTACGCGGTGCGCGGCCCGCGCTGGTGAGCGACTATGACGGCCGGGACGGCGCTTCCCCGCTGCCGCTGGTGCGCTCGCCGGAGGAGGGTCTGGAGGAGAGTATGGCAGCGGCGGGTACCAGCGGGCCTGCCGGTTCAGGCTGACGCCGTGGCCGTATCGCCATGGTCTCGCCGCCCGATCACGTCCTTCCGACAGAAGGGGAATCCCCGGCCCCCCGGCCCGACCGGGGCTGCGTAAGAACCGCCTCCGAACCCGCGCGGCAGCAGCCGCTGCCCCTCGGCGGCGGTGAGCCGCCGGCGGAAGACCCGTCTCCGGCTCATGCGCGGCAGCGCCGCTCGCAGCTGTGGCTGTGTGTCCGCCTGCCCCGGATCGCTTTCGAGGCACTGGGTGAGACCGCGGCTGCCGCCGGGCCGCTGGCGATCATGGAGGACGAGGGCGGGCAGACGCGCGTCCATCTTCCCAACCGGCCAGCCGCGGCGGCCGGCGTCAGGCCCGGCCAGACGCTGAGCGCGGCTCTGGCGCTGGCGCCGGAACTCGCCACCCTGTCCCGCCGGCCGCGGCGCGAGCGCATCCTGCTGGAATCCCTGGCCGACTGGGCGGGGCGCTTCAGCCCCCTGGTCAGCCCGGAGGCCCCGGATGCGCTGCTGCTGGAGGTGCAGGGCAGCCTGCGCCTGTTCCGCGGGCTGGACCGCCTCTGCCGGCTGGTTGCCGACGGGCTGCGGCAGCGGGGGCACCGGGCGCGGGTCTGCGTGGCGCCCACCCCGCTGGCGGCGCTCTGGCTTGCGCGGGGTCCCGGCGGCCGGGTGGAGGCGATGCCGGAATTGCCGCGGCATCTCAATCCGCTGGATCTGCGGGTCACGGGTTGGCCGACGGCGGTGCTGCAGGGGCTCGCGGGCATCGGCGTGGCCACCATCGGCGAGTGCCGCCGGCTGCCCCGCGAGGGTTTCGCCCGGCGTTTCGGTGCGCCCCGGCTGCAGGTGCTGGACCGGGCCTTCGGCAGCCTGCCGGACCCGCGGCCCCGCTACACGAGTGCGCCGCGATTCCGCGAGCAGGTCGACCTCGGCGAGGAGACCCGGGACGAGGCGCTGCTCGCGGCCGGCTGCTCGCGCCTGCTGGCCTCCCTGGAGGACTTCCTGCTGCGTCATCAGCGGGCCGCACGCCGCCTGCGGTTCCGTTTCTTTCACCTGCGTGGCGAGGCGACACCCCTCACTCTGGGTTTCAGCGATGCCGGCTGCGACGTGGAGCACTGGCGGGGACTGCTCGGCATTCGCCTGGAGCGACTGTGCCTGCCGGCACCGGTGATTGCCGTGGAACTCGCCACGGGGCGGCTGGAGCGCCGGGAAGGCGATACGACGGCCCTGCCGCTGGCAGCCGGCCGGGTCGCCCGGCATGACGGCGGCCTGCCCCGTCTGGTGGAGAGCCTGCGGGCCCGGCTGGGCGAGCGCGCCGTACGGGGTCTGCGCAGCCTCGCGGAGCATCGGCCCCAGCAGGTCTGGGACGAGGTCGATCCCCTGGAAGGCGGCGGTGGCGCGGGGCTGTCGCCCTGGAGCCGGGTGCAGGATGTAGCCACGGCCGGCGGGGAGGGGGGCGGCAGCCTGTTGCTCGAGCGTCCGTTGTGGATACTGACCCGGCCCCAGCGTCTTGCCGTGCACGGAGGAACTCCCTGCCACGACGGCCCGCTGCAGCTCGTGGACGGACCGGAGCGCATCGAGAGCGGCTGGTGGGACGGTGCGGACACGGCCCGGGATTACTACGTCGCCGAGACGGGCGCCGGTGCGCGGCTCTGGATCTACCGGGAGCGCCGGCCGCCGGCCGGTTGGTACCTGCAGGGCATCTTCGGCTGAGATGGCTTCCCGCTACGCCGAGCTGCACGCCGTCAGCAATTTCACCTTCCTGCGCGGCGCCTCCCACCCGGAGGAACTGGTGGAGCGGGCGGACGCGCTCGGCTATACCGCCCTGGCGCTCACCGACGAGTGCTCCGTGGCCGGCGTGGTGCGTGCCCACGGCGCGGCCCGCGGGCGAGACCTGGAGTTCATCGTCGGCGCCGAATTCCGCCTCGCCGACGGGCCGGCGCTGGTGGCGCTCGCCGCCAGTCGGCGGGGCTATGCCCGGCTGTGCCGGCTCATCACCCGCGGCAGGCGCAACGCGGAGAAGGGCGCCTACCGGCTGCAGCGGGAAGACCTGGAGGACGGCTTGCCGGACTGCCTGGTGCTTTGGCTGCCCGGCCGTGATCTTGCCGGTAGCGGTCACGGCGACTGGTTCGCCGACCTGTTCCCCGGCCGCTGCTGGATCGCCG
>CAYRZI010000160.1:0-5835 GCA_964428605.1 uncultured Woeseiaceae bacterium | reverse complement strand
GAGGGGTGGCAGACGTGCGTGTAGAGCAGAACCTCCTGCTCGCTGGCACCCTCGATGAGGCATTCGGCATAGGTCAGGCTGCCGGGGGCTCTCTCACTGTCGATCGTGACGTGATAGGTCTGCTCCGTCAGGCTCTCACGGAGCCGGTGCGCCAGGCAGAAGCCCCATTTCTCCGCGTAGTAAGCCGTGCGGTAGGGGATCCAGTCCGGGTGCTCGGGCAATGAGTAGAGGTGCTCCTGCAACTCGGCCAGGCTGACCTCCCGATCCACGGGGACGCTGTAATTCAGCACATGCAGGTTCGACTCGTTGAAATCCACAATTCGCCGGCCTGCCTCATCCTCGATCCACGCGTCGCGGATATTCCATTCGTCCGGCACCGTCCAGTCGAACGCCCGGGTGCCGCTCGGCACCTCGATGATGTCCAGTGGAATCCAGTCCTCCAGGGCCGCGAGCGTCTCGCGCACGCCATCCCCGGTAATGCTGCGGCAGATCGGGTACAGGCTCTCGATCAGCGGCATCAGTGCCGGCTCGTCGTTCACCGGTCTTCCTCGAACACAGCAAGACTTTCGGGCGCCAGATCGTCGTAGCCCGCATCCCGCGGGTGAATTCTCGTTACCGGGCCCGGCATCGTGATGCCGAGGGCAGGATCATCCCAGCGGATGCCGCAGCCGAGTTCCGGCGCGTAGTAGTCACTCATCTCGTACAGAACCCGCGTCCCGTCCTCCCGGGTCAGGAACCCGTGCGCGAAGCCCGGCGGCACCCACAGGGCCGCCGTCTGCGCATCGGAGAGCTCGAACCACTCGTGCTGCAGAAACGACGGAGATCCGGGTCGAAGGTCGACGATCACATCGGCCAGCGCACCGGCGATACAGCGCACGAGCTTTCCCTCTCTGGAAGGTGGCAACTGGTAGTGCAGGCCGCGGAACGTTCCCTGCAACTCATTATGAGAGAGGTTGGACTGCACGAACGTCCCGGGAAGCCCGTGCGCCTTGAATTCGCGACTGCAATGAAGACGCGCGAAAAAACCGCGCTCGTCCTCATGCCGGTCGGACTCGATCAGCCAGGCGCCGTCGAGGGTGGCCGGAATGAAGCGCATCAGGCCGCCCAATAGTAGTTCTCATCGATCTGGCCGGTTGCAATCAGATGCTTGAGGCACTTCAGACGTGTATACGGCATCGCCTCGAAATCTTCACGGGTCATCCGGATGCGCTCGAAGACCTCGCGCAACTGTATGGCGCCGTCCCGGGCAGTCCAGCGGCACTCGTAATCAGGTAATGCCTTTTTGATCTTGTCGAAGGAGACGCGGTAGCTGCGGTTGTCACCGCCGCTGGGTCCGAACGTCAGCTCGCATTCCGGGAACACTTCTTTAACAATCTCGGCGATCTCCCGGATCCGATAATTCTCACCCGTATCGCCCACGTTGAAGACCTGATTGTGTATGGCCTCCGCCGGGGCAGCGAGTGACTCGATGACCGCGGAGCAGATATCCTCGATATGAACAATGGGACGCCAGGGGGTGCCGTCGCTGATCATCGCGATCTTGCCGGTCGTCCATGCCAGTCCCGCGAGATTGTTCAGGACGATATCGAAGCGCATGCGGGGCGAGGCGCCATAGGCGGTGGCGTTACGCAGAAACACCGGGCTGAAGTTCTCATCGGCCAGCGCGCCGACATCCCGTTCCACGGCGACCTTGCATTCGGCATACGCTGTCTGGGGGTTGACGGCTGACGTCTCGTCAACGACATCTTGGTCGGCGACACCGTAGACGCTGCACGAGGAGGTGTAGACGAAGCGGGGTACGCCCGCCTCCTTCGCGGCACGGGCGAGGATCACCGACCCGCGATGATTGATGTCGAAGGTTACCTCGCGATTGGACTCGCCCAGCGGATCGTTGGAGAGTTCCGCCAGATGCACCACGGCATCCACACCCTCGAACATTTCGGGTGAGACCCTGCGCACATCTCCGCAGATCGACTCGGGCCCTCTCGGAAGGTACGACGGTTTGTTGAACAACCAGCCAGCGCGGTAGTAGCCGGTATCGAAGCCGGTAACGGAGTGACCTTGCTGTATCAGACGGGCCGCCAGGATGGAGCCAATATAGCCGTCCGTCCCGGTGAGGAAGATTCTCATTGCCATTGCCTCCCAGAGTATCCGGATATGCT
This sequence comes from uncultured Woeseiaceae bacterium, assembly GCA_964428605.1. Lineage (GTDB taxonomy): Bacteria > Pseudomonadota > Gammaproteobacteria > Steroidobacterales > Woeseiaceae > Lentisalinibacter. The sequence goes on along the minus strand of CAYRZI010000160.1, from coordinate 3,673 downwards.
AACTCTCCGGACCGCGCCATTCCATGGAATGGCGCACATTCGAACCCGGAAATGGGTCCCGATTATGTGATGCAGCTACTTGCCCCTCGGCAGCCCCGGTGAGATAGTTTTCGCTCCGGCGACCAGCCGGACCAGCATAACCCTCAAAAAGAGCAGACAGGATGACACGAAGGCTTCGAGCCGGCGACATCGTCGAGGTGCTTGGCCCCGATGAGATCCACGCGACCCTGGATAAGCACGGATGCCTCGGCGGACTGCCGTTCATGCCCGAGATGCTCGCGTACACCGGGCAGAGATTCCGGGTATCGAAACGCGCCCACAAGACCTGCGACACAGTCCACCAGACCGGCGGACGACGGCTGGACGACTGTGTGCACCTGGCGGATCTGCGCTGCGACGGCGGCGCCCACGACGGCTGCAAGGCCAGTTGTCTTCTCTTCTGGAAGGAGGCCTGGCTGAAACGGGTCGACTCTGAATCCGGCGAGACTCCAGAGTCTGCCGAGCACGGAACGGGACTCTCCGCAATACTCGAAGCCAACACGCGCCGGACAGAGGGCGACAAGACCGTTTACCGGTGTCAGGCCACCGCCCTCTACGATGCGACTCGACCCCTCAAGTGGTGGGATGCCCGCCAATATGTCGAGGACCTGACCAGCGGCAATACCCGGCCCGGCCAGATGCTGCGTGTCTGGTTCTTTCACGGCCTCCACAAGCTCATGGGACTCGGCGTCGGCTACCGGATATGGCGCCGGATCTACGACACGCTCCAACCGAAAGTGGGTGGCTTCCGCTACCCGTTCCGAGGCGGTCTCGTACCTCCCGGCGAGAAGACCCCGGCAGAGACTCTCGACCTGCAGCCCGGGGAGCGGATCAGAATCAAGGATCACGAGTCCATCCGTCAGACGCTCGATCAGCGCAAGTGCAACCGGGGGATGCGGTTCGACCAAGAGATGGTGCCCTATTGCGGCAAGACGTATACCGTCGCCCGACGGGTCGACCGTATCATCCACGAGACGAGCGGCGAGATGATCGAAATAAAGAGCCCGAGCGTAATTCTCGACGGGGTCGTTTGCCGCTCGGAGATGAGCCGGTGCCGGCTGTTCTGCCCCCGCGCTATCCCATCCTACTGGCGGGAAATCTGGCTTGAACGGGTGGAACCGGCTCCGGCTCAGGGGTCGATGAGCTCCACCGAGGGGATCGGAACAAGGAATCGCCCGCCCCATTCCTCTACATAGCGGTTGCCCGCGACGATCTCGTCTCTGAGATTCCAGGGGAGTATCAGGATATAGTCGGGCCGCGTCTTTGCAATCTCGGATGGGTCCAGGATCGGAATCCGGGAACCGGGCGTGTACTTGCCTTGCTTGTAGGGATTCCTGTCCACCGTGTAGTCGAGGAAATCCCGCCCGATACCGCAGTAGTTCAGTAGCGTATTCCCCTTGCCCGGCGCCCCGTAGCCGACCACATGCTTGCCGTCTCGTTTTGCCTGGATCAGGAAGGTGAGCAGGTCGCGTTTCACAACGTCGACCTTCTCCTGGAAAGCCTGGTAGGCCTCCAGCCGCTCGTATCCCTCTGCCCTCTCCCGGGCCAGTAGGTCGGCCGCGGCGTCGGAAACGCCGTCAGCCCGCTCGATGTGCCGAGCGTAGATACGCAGCGAGCCCCCGTGGGTCGGCAGCTCCTCCACGTCAACAATGCGCAAACCGTGATGCTCGAAGACCCGATTCACGGCCAGGAAAGAAAAGTACGAGAAGTGCTCGTGGTACACCGTGTCGAACTGCACCTCTGCCATGAGCCGGGCAAGATGCGGGAACTCCATCGTGATTACGCCGGCGTCGGCCAGCAGGACTTTCATGCCGGCGACGAAGTCGTTCAGATCGGGGACATGCGCCAGGACATTGTTACCCACGATGAGGTCGGCCGCCCCATGGGAATTCCGGACCTCGCGCGCGGTCTCGACCCCGAAAAACTTGGTGAGTGTCTCCACGCCCTTCTCGCGCGCCGCCTCACCCACGTTCGCGGCCGGCTCGATGCCGAGACAGGGGATGCTCGCCTGAACGAAGTGCTGCAGCAGGTAACCGTCGTTACTGGCCAGCTCGACCACAAAGCTGTTGCCATCGAGCGAAAAACGCTCGATCACCTTCCGGCAATAGTCAGCGGCGTGGCGGAGCCATGAGTCGGAATACGAGGAGAAGTAGGCATATTCCTCGAAGATATCCGCCGGTGCGACGAATTCCTCGAGCTGGACCAGCAGGCATTCCCCGCAGACACGCGCGTGCAGCGGATAGAAGGGTTCCATCTCATTGAGCTGGTCCGGTGCGATATGGGTCTGGCAAAGCGGCGTTACCCCCAGATTCACGAACGTCGTGTCGATCAGGCTGCCGCAAAAACGGCACTGCGAACGGTAATCCGCCACCGTGGAGTTCATAGGGCTGTCTCCGGCGATCGTGGCGGACTGTCCTGATGGTCCCGGCCCATTTCTGAGAACCAGCCGCCTTGCGCAAATTGGAACCGGCGCTATCCTAATGGCATCGGGAATCGTGTGTCGATGGCCACGTCACATTTCTGCACTCATGGTTCAACCCTCGCCCCGGGGCGCTCTCAGCCAGACAACTCTATGATCTTCGAGACTGACACCGGGGAATGGAGGATTGCCGCGCCGCGCATGAGCCGCAGGGGATTCCTCCAGGGTATGGCCGCCGGCGTATTCACCATCGGCGTATTCTCGGTAACCGGTTGCGACCGTCACGCCGGGCGTGGCACACGCTCCCCGTATCCTCCACCGGATGTGCTCATCGGTATCGACGCCGATGGCACGGTTACCATTGTCGCTACCCGGGCGGAGATGGGCCAGGGGGTGAGGACGTCGATCCCCCTGATCGTCGCTGACGAACTGGAGGCCGACTGGGAGCGGGTCCTCGTCCGACAGGCCACGGGGCATCCGCGTTACGGAGACCAGAACACGGATGCGTCATCATCAGTTCGAAAACTGTTCGAGCCGATGCGCAAAGCCGGGGCGGCCATGCGGGAGATGCTGACGGAAGCCGCCGCAGCAAGCTGGGCGGTGCCGATATCGGAATGCCGCGCCGAGAATCACGTCGTGCTCCACGAGAGAACGGGACGGACTCTCGGTTACGGCGAACTGGCCGCCAGTGCTGCGCAGCTTGCGATCCCGGAAAACCCGGTGCTCAAAAGCCCCAATCAATTCCGGTACATCGGCACGGATCACGGCTCGGTGGACATCGACGCGATTGTCAGCGGTCGGGCCGTCTATGGCATCGATGTCGTCATCCCGGGAATGAAATTCGCTGCCGTCAGTCGATGCCCGGTCGTTGGCGGTACGGTTGAAGCGTATGACGATTCGCACGCGCTGTCGCTTGCCGGCGTAGAGCGCACGGTTGCGATAGGCGCCCCCAAAGGACCGCCCGGCTTCCGGCCCCTGGCGGGCATAGCCGTAGTGGCCGACAACACCTGGAGCGCGATGGAAGGATGCCGGCGGCTGGATATCCAGTGGAATCTCGGGGGTCCAAGGCGCTACGACTCAGAAGAGGCCGCGGAGCGGCTCAGGGCCACTGCTCGGCAGCCCGGAACGACGGTTCTCGAGCGCGGAGACGCAGACGAGCGGTTCCGGCGGGGCGGGATTGTGGTCGAGGCTCTGTACGAGACCCCCCTCGCGGCA
>CAYRZI010000159.1:0-5838 GCA_964428605.1 uncultured Woeseiaceae bacterium | reverse complement strand
CCGATCAGGTAGTCCATGACCGTGCGCGCGCGGCGCTCGGACAGGCCCTGGTTGTACGCAGCAGCGCCCTGACTGTCGGTGTGGCCGGCGACCTCCACCTCGAGTTCCGGATTACGCTTCAGCGTCTCGGCCGCTTCGTCCAGCACGTTCTCCGCGCCCGGCCGCAGCCGGTCGGAGTTGGTTTCGAAGTTCACGCCGGGCAGGCGGATGACGTCGGTGATCTCGCAGCCGCGCACGTCCACCGGCACGCCGGGGGCCGTGTTCGGGCACTCGTCCAGTCGGTCGACGACCCCGTCGCCGTCCGAGTCGAGTTCGCAGCCGACCTCGTCCACCGGGGCGCCGGCCGGCGTGCCCGGACACTGGTCGCGGCTGTCCACCACGCCGTCGCCGTCGCTGTCGCGTTCGCAGCCCCGCGCATCCACGACGGCGCCCGGCGTCGTTTCCGGGCACTCGTCGACGCTGTTCACCACTCCGTCGCCATCGTCGTCCAGCTCGCAGCCGAACCGGTCCACGGGCGTACCGATGGGCGTGCCCGGGCACCGGTCCTGCTCGTCCGGGACGCCGTCGCCATCCGTGTCCACCACACGGGGCTCACCGCCGGCCAGCGGGAACTGGATGCCGAGGGTGGCGATCTGGTCCTCGTATTCGTAGCCGGCGAGTTCGATGCGGTAGCGCCACTCCCCGCGCAGGGTGGCAGGGGTGTTACCGAGGTCCAGCATGAAGCCCGCGCCCAGGCTCGTGGCCGCCTCGTTGTTGCTGCCGCCGAGGGGCTCGTCCGTATCGGTGTGGCTGATACCCGCGAGCAGATAGGGCGAGAAGATGCCCTCGCGGTTGAAGACGCCGAGCAGGTTGGCGCCGACCTCGTACTGGTCGAGATCCGGCGAACCGCTGAGCTGGCCCACGTTGATGAAGCCCTCGATGTTCAGGAAACGGTACCACGCATAGCCGATGGCCAGCTGGCCGCCAATGATGCCGTCGTCGACGTTGCGGGCGGCGTCGTCGTCCATGTACACGATGGACGGTGTGATGTAGACCTCGCCGACGTTGTCGCCCGCGGTTGCCGTGGCGGCACCGAGGCACATGAAAGCGGCGGTCAAGACTGCGATGGTCCTGCTCATTCTGGTTCTCCCTGAAGATTCGAGGCAGTCATAGTGTGGGGACGGCGCCAGGCGCGCGTCCGCCGAACATTGTCCGGCCGCGCAACAAGGCAAGTCAACAGAGCGCCCGGCAAGGGGGCTCGTAATGGGCGTTCGGGAGAGCGATGTAGGAGGGCCTTCAGGTCCGATTCATCAGATCGGGCCTGAAGGCCCTCCTACAGTTCTATTTCACCAGCAGGCTGACGAATTCGTCGACCGGGGTGGCGGCAAGCTTGTCCCGGTCGGCAGAGAGCTCGGACAGCTGCTTCCACTGATCGCCGGCGAGCTTCTTCTGCAGGCTCTTCCGGAACTTCTGCATCAGCACCGGGATACCTTCCTCGCGGCGCCTGCGATGACCGATGGGGTATTCGATCTCCACCCGCTCTGTCTGCGAGCCGTCCCTGAAGAACACCTGCACCGCGTTGCCGATGTAGCGTTTCTCCGGGTCGTAGTAGTCCTTCGTGAACTGCTCGTTCTCGGACACCACCATCTTGTCGCGCAGCGCGTCCACCCGCGGATCCTTCGCCACCTCGTCCTCGTAGTCGGCGGCGGTCAGGCGGCCGAAGATCAGCGGGATGGCAGTCATGTACTGGATGCAGTGATCACGGTCGGCCGGGTTGTCCAGCGGGCCGGTCTTGTCGATGATGCGCACGCCCGGCTCCTGGGTCTCGATCACGATGCGCTCCACGTCGTCGATGCGGTCGCGGACCTCCTCGTGCAGCTTCATGCCGGCCTCCACCGCCGTCTGGGCGTGGAACTCCGCCGGGTAGGAGATCTTGAACAGCACGTTCTCCATCACGTAGCTGGCGTAGCCCTGGGGGAAGGAGAACTCGTTGCCCTTGAACAGCACGTCGTAGAAGCCCCAGGTCTGCGCCGACAGCGCCGACGGATAGCCCATCTCGCCGGTGAGCGCGATCAGCGCGTGGCGCACGGCCCGGCTGGTGGCGTCGCCCGCGGCCCAGCTCTTCCTGGAGCCGGTATTCGGGGCGTGGCGGTAGGTGCGCAGTGCACCGCCGTCGATCCAGGCATTGGAGACGGCGTTTATCACCTGCTCCCGGTCGCCGCCGAGCATCTTCGTGACCACCGCGGTGGAGGCGATGCGCACCAGCAGCACGTGGTCCAGGCCCACCCGGTTGAAGCTGTTCTCCAGCGCGATCACGCCCTGGATCTCGTGGGCCTTGATCATGGCGGTGAGCACGTCACGCATGTTGAGCGGCTTCCTGCCGTCCCTGCGCGCCTGGCGGCTGAGATAGTCGGCCGTGGCCAGGATGCCGCCGAGGTTGTCCGAGGGATGACCCCACTCGGCCGCCAGCCAGGTGTCGTTGAAGTCGAGCCAGCGGATCATGGCGCCGATGTTGAAGGCTGCCTGGACGGGGTCGAGCTCGTGGTCGGTGCCGGGCACCCGGGCGCCTCCCTTCAGGATGGCGCCGGGGACCACCGGGCCCAGCAACTTGGTGCAGGCGGGGTAGTCCAGCGCCTGGAAGCCGCAGGCCAGCGTGTCCAGCAGGCAGTAATGGGCGGTCTCGTAGGCAGTATCGCTGTCGATCTCGTAGCCGGTGACGTAGTCGGCGATGTCGACCAGGACCTGATCGGGATCGGGCCGCTTGGCGGAACGGATATCGGCGGACATGCAGGTCTCCTCAGTCTCTCTCGTCGATGGGCGTGAACGGCCGCAGTTCCGGGCCCACGTATTCGGCGCCGGGCCGGATGAGCTTGTTATCCGCGCGCTGTTCCATGATGTGGGCCGCCCAGCCGGTCACGCGCGAGCAGACGAAGATGGGCGTGAACAGATAGGTGGGGATGCCCATGAAGTGGTAGCAGCTCGCGGAGAAGAAGTCCGCGTTGGCAAACAGCCGCTTCTCGTCCCACATGACCTTCTCGATGGCCTCGGACACGGCGTACAGGTGGGTGTCGCCGGTCTCCTCCGAGAGCCGCTTCGACATCTTCTTGTTGATCGTGTTGCGCGGGTCGGACTCGGTGTACACCCGATGGCCGAAGCCCATGATCTTGTCCTTGCGCTCGAGCATCTGCTTGATGCCGGCGGTGGCCTCCTCCGGCGAGGAGAACTTCTCGATGAGCTCCATGGCCGCCTCGTTGGCGCCGCCGTGCAGCGGGCCGCGCAGCGCGCCGATGGCGCCGGTGACCGCGCTGTGGAAGTCCGACAGCGTGGCCGTAATCACCCGGGCCGTAAACGTGGAGGCGTTGAACTCGTGCTCGGCGTAGAGGATCAGCGAGGTGTCCAGCGTCTTCCGGTGCAGCTCGCTCGGCGCCTCGCCGTGCAGGAGATGCAGGAAATGACCCGCGACGCTGTCGTCGTCGGTCTCGGTCTCGATGCGCTTGCCGTCGGCGTGGAAGCGATGCCAGTACAGCATGACGGACGGCAGCACCGCGACCAGCCGGTCGGCGACCCAGTCCTGGTTCGAGGTATCACCCTCGGGCTCCACGTTGCCCAGCATCGAGACGCCGGTGCGCAGCACGTCCATCGGGTGGGCGTCGGCGGGGATCATCTCCAGGACCTGCTTCAGCTCGTCGGGCAGGCCCCGCAGGCCCTTCAGTCGGGTCACGTAGGCGTCCAGCTCGCTGCGGTTCGGCAGCTTGCCGTGCATCAGCAGGTAGGCCACCTCCTCGAAGTTCGCGTTGTCGGCCAGGTCGTAGATGTCGTAGCCGCGGTAGGTGAGCCCGGCGCCTTCCTGGCCCACCGTGCACAGCGCCGTCTTGCCCGCCACCACACCGGCGAGACCGCCGGTCTTCTTGTTAGCTGCCATAGTCTTCGGTCCCCGTATCGTTGTGTCGTCGTTAAGCTCGCTGCGGGCGCGTCACTTCTTCGTGAGCCCGCTCTCCGCGAACAGCTCGTCGAGCTTGTCCTCGTACTCGTGGTAGCCGAGTACGTCATAGAGTTCCGCCCGGGTCTGCATGCGGTCCACCACCGAGGCCTGGGTGCCCTCGGAGCGCAGGCTGCGATAGACCTGCAGGGCCGCCGCACTCATCGCCCGGAAAGCCGAGAGCGGATACAGCGCCATCGCCACGCCCGCCTCGCCGAGTTCTTCCGTGGTGAACAGCGGCGTCTTGCCGAACTCGGTCATGTTGGCCAGCACGGGCACCTCCACGGCGCCGGTGAACTGGCGGTATTCGTCCAGCGTGGTCAGCGCCTCGGCGAAGATCATGTCGGCGCCGGCCTCCACGTACTGTGCCGCCCGGTCCAGCGCCGCCTGCTGGCCCTCCACCGCATGGGCGTCGGTGCGGGCCATGATCACGAAGCGGTCGTCGCTGCGCCCGTCGACGGCGGCCTTGATGCGGTCCACCATCTCGTCCGCCTCGACCAGGGCCTTGCCGGGCCGGTGGCCGCAGCGTTTCGCCGCCACCTGGTCCTCGATGTGGCAGCCGGCCGCACCCGCGCGGATCAGCTCACGGATGGTGCGGCCGATCATGAAGGCGCTGCCCCAGCCGGTATCGGCGTCCACCAGCAGCGGCAGATCGCTCGCGTAGCTGATGCGGCGGACGTCCTCGCAGACGTCGTTCAGGGTGGTCATGGCGAGATCCGGCAGGCCGAAGGAGGCGTTGGCCACGCCGGCCCCCGAGAGATAGATGGCGCGGAAGCCCGCCTCGCCGGCCAGCAGCGCGCTGTACGCGTTGATGGTGCCGACCACCTGCAGGGGTCGCTCATCCTCCAGCGCCTGCCAGAACCTGGCGCCGGCCGATTCCTTCTGCATCCCGAAATCTCCAGTGCTGACTGTCCCGGGGCCCCGGGCGGGGCCGGGATTCTAAACCAGCGCAGAGTCCGTTCCCAAATTGTCCATTCGGTCTATTCTAGTTCTCGCTGCCGCCGATACGGACGACGGTACGCCCGGTGACCCGCCCGGCGATGTAGTCGTCGAAGGCTCCGGGCAGATCCTCGAAGGCGATCTCCCGGTTGCCGACGGTCTCCAGGTGGCGGGGCCGCAGATCCGCGCCGACGCGCTTCCAGACCTCGAGGCGCAGCGGGCGCGGCGTGTCCACCGAGTTGATGCCCAGCAGGCAGACGGCGCGCAGGATGAACGGCAGCACGGTGGTCTCCAGCTTCGGGCTGGCCGCCAGGCCGATGCTGGCGATGTTGGCGCCGTAGGCGGCCGTGCGGGTGAGCCACGTGAGCACCTCTCCGCCCAGGTTGTCCACCGCGCCGGCCCAGCGGGCCTTCTCCAGGGGCCGCCTGCCGAGGTCGATCTCTTCGCGCAGCAGCACTTCGGCGGCGCCGATCGACTCGAGATAGTCGCGCTCATCGGCCTTGCCCGTGACCGCCGCCACCTCGTAGCCGCGGCCGGCCAGCATGTCGATGGCCAGGCTGCCCACACCGCCGGTGGCGCCGGTCACCGCCACCGGCCCGTTCTCCGGTGCCTGCCCGTTCTGCTCCATGCGGTGTATGCCCAGCGCCGCCGTGTAGCCCGCCGTGCCGATCATCATCGCCTCGCGGGCGTCCATGCTCTCGGGGATGGCGACCAGCCAGTCGCCCTGCACCCGGGCGTACTCGGCGTAGCCGCCGTCGTGGCTCTCGCCGAGGCCGCAGCCGTTTACCAGCACCGCCGTACCCGGCGGGAAGCGCTGGTCCTCGGACGCCTCCACGACGCCGGCGAGGTCGATGCCGCCCACCAGCGGATAGCGGCGCAGGATGGGGGGGGTCAACCGCTGCGCATAGAGGTGAATACTGCCGGTTCTAAAATCTGCCCAG
>CAYRZI010000158.1:0-5957 GCA_964428605.1 uncultured Woeseiaceae bacterium | reverse complement strand
TTCTGTGATTCGCCTCTCAAAGACCTGTATCGCGGCAACCGTCGGCTTCGGGTCGACTCCGGGAATCATACCTCAGAGCAGGCAATGGCCGCCTTGCGCCCGGGAACGTGCCGAGTAGCGCCCCCACCCTACATGAGTGGAGGCGGGGATCCTCGCTCAGCCCTTACGCTTGCGTGGATGCCGCTCCGGATGGAACGGCGGCGGGCAACAACGCCCGCCGCCTCTGCGCATCTATTGCTCGTCAGTCACGGATTTTCCCCGACCGTATGCTCTCCACCACATACACCCGGGCATCGTCGCACTCGTCGATCCTGGCGAAGATCTCCTGAGACACGGCGCGTCCGCCTCCATTGGCGAAGTTCTCTACGTCGGAGCCGACCTCCTCGAAACTGGTGTAGGCGGAGACGACCTTGTAGTCGAATTCGGCATCGCCGCCGCCGAACATCGGCATCCAGTGATAGTAGGCCGCCTTGGAACCGGACTTCTCGAGGTGGTCCATCCATTTCAGCTCCGCGGCCCTGACGTCAGAGTACCGGTATCCGTCATTGAGCTCGCAGTCCATGATGCTGATGACTCCGGAGCCGGGCGCCCCGCCGCTCGGGGGTGCTTTGTACATGGCGGACGAGTAGGCGACGTGCGCGCCACAATCCAGCACCTCCTGGAATGCGGCATTCATCTCCCTGCCGTCCGAGATCCAGTTCTGCAGCCCTGCCCCCATGGCGTTGCCATCCGCGTAGGCGCCCAGCCAGAGGATGTCGAAATCCTGCGTCGGCGTGTAGAAGAACGGCCTGAGCAGCCAGGCAGAATAATCGTCCATGTCGTTGTCGTCGGCGTACTCGTTCCAGCGTTCGATCACCTTGGCCAGATCGGCATCATCCTTGCCCTGCTTGAAGTCGCACGCATACAGCTCGACCGGTAAGACCTTGCCCATGCCATCGGCGCTGACCTGGGCGAAACCCGGCGTGGCGCTCAGCAGCATGCCGGCAACGGCCCAGCAGATTACGGTTTTCGCACTGTTCATGACTCTCCCCCTGTGCCTGTTCGGCGTTTTGTTGTAACCGCTCACAGGCGGTATGTTTTCTTGTTCCCCGCTACCCCGGGATGGGCGGCAACGGGCGGAGCAGTCAAATTAGTTGAACACTTGGTCAATGTCCAGCGAAATCGACGACGATCGTGCCTCGGGCCGGTGTGCCCCCCTCAGGGAGCCCTGTCGTGTTCGACGAAGATCAGTTCGGAGGTGTCGAAGCCTGCGTCCTCGGCCTTTGATACCAGCTCGTCGAGCAACTCTCGGGGCAGCTCCGGTTCCCTCGCCAGAATCCAGAGATAGGAGCGGTTCGGGCCGGCAATCATCGAGTACTCGTAGTCTTCGCCGAGCTCGAATATGTTGTAGGCGCCGTAGAAAGGACCGAAAAACGAAACCTTGAGCCGCCCGACGCTGGGGTCGCCGATGAAGTAGGCTTTGCCTTCCGCCTCGTCCCACTCGCCGCTCGCTATGCGAAACCCGCGGTTCAGTACATGGACGCCGCCGTCCTCGCGCATCGAGTAGTAGGCGGTGACATTCGACAGACCGCGCTCGAAACGATGATCGAGACGCGCTATCTCGTACCAGGTGCCGAGGTACGGTTCCAGCTCGAAGTCATCGACCGGCTCGATGCCTTCGGGAATGCCGGTACAGCCCGCCAGTGCGAACACGGCGAGCAACAGCAGCCTTTTCATGGAGCTCTCCTCGTGGATGTTCGAAAGGGATCGAGTCCCGGGATCATACCGCGGGGCAGCGGCCCGGTCGCCTGGCCGGCGGGAGCCGCCGTTATCGATCCGCGGCAGCGCGTGGAAACAGGCCGTCGGAGTGTGTTGACCGGTTCTGTTTGCTATCGTCTCCCCTGCGAACTCGATCAGTACACAACGGGCAGGCCCAATGAGCACGAATGTTGACCTTTACGACAGCTCTTACAGCAATTATGCGCTCGAAACCTATGGCGAGATCCGGCGCGAGACCTACGGGGAGGATTATGGGCAAACCAGCTGGGTCTCCACTGCAGAGTCTCATGAAATACCCGAGTTACTTCGGTTGTCGCCCTCCTCTTTGGTCCTGGAGATCGGGTGCGGATCCGGGGGGTACGCCGTAGGTCTGGCGAAACGTATAGGCTGTCGAATCACAGGGTTCGAGATCAATGCGTCGGGAGTGAAAACGGCTACCGCTCTGGCGGAGGAAGAAGGCGTCAGCGACATCGTGAAATTCGAACAACACGACGCCTCCAGGGAACTGCCTTATGAGGACAGCTCATTCGACGCCATTTTTTCGACTGATGTGCTGTGTCACGTGCCCTTTCGAAAAGACGTCCTCGCCAATGTGCGAAGTCTGCTCAAGACCGGCGGACGGTTCGTTTTCAGTGATGCCCTGGTTATCGGCGGCGTGGTTTCACACGAAGAGATTGCGACTCGAAGCTCGGTGGGGATGTATTTCTTCAGTCCGCCCGGCGTGAATGAGCAATTGATAGAAGAAGCCGGCCTCAAGCTGATTGAAGCTCGTGATACCACGGAGAACTCCGCTCTTTTGTCAAAGCGCTGGCACGACGCGCGCGAACAAAGAAAGGAGTCGCTCATCGCGTGTGAAGGTGAGGATAATTTTCTGGGAGTGCAGCAATTTCTGGGGTGCGTTCACACCCTGACTTCGGAGAGGCGTTTGTTGCGGTTCCTGTATACCTGTGAGAAATAGCATTTCTCCGGTCCGGACGCGGGCCCATGCCGGACGCGACCACTCCGGGGATTCATGATCAGACTCGGAGTCCGGGCAGAATGGCCGGCAGGCCCGAGGACACGCGTCAACCGGACGTATTGACCTCGCGGCGGATCGTACGCCGTTGATCGCGCCACTGCTCAGAGGTTGCCGTTGACCCGGTCCCAGAACTCCTCGCGGTGATTGGTGCGCGGGAACTCCTCGTCGGGTACCGGTACGTCCAGGAACGCGCACAGCGGTTCCCATCCGTCCTTCACCTCGAAGACGAGCAGCCGGCTGGCGGGGATGGTCTTCCTGACCGCGTCGTTGTGTGCGGTGAAGGCTGCTGCCAGGCCGTCGCGATCGAGCCCGGGAGGGAAGCCGGTTCTGGCGATGACGTCGGCGGCCATGTCGAGCCAGTCCCGCATCTCCGGCGGCGCCTCGTCCCGGCCGGCCAGCAGTGTGTAGATGGTTGCGCCGAAGCTGTCCGCCCATCTCTCCGGATCGCGCAGCGTGAGCACGAATCTGGCGGAAGGGTATTCCCGGGCCAGCTCGCGGAAGAAGCCGGCGGTGGGCCAGTCCACTGCGCCGGCATAGCCGTCGTAGATGCGCTCCCAGTCCGGTTCGCCGGCGGTCGCTGCCGACCAGAGCGGTACCTGCGCGGGCATGTTGTGCAGGACTTCCTCCATATGATGGCACGGGCCCAGACCGAGACTGTTCAGCGCCAGCTTGAGGGAGTAGGTTCCGGTGCGGCCGACGCCGGCGCCGATGATGCTTGTTGTCATTGTTGTTCTCCGCCACTGATCGATGCCACACCCGCCACGGATCGGCAGCGGTGTGGCGGTCGAGTATAAGCCAGATGCGGTGGCCGGAAGTGGCGCCCGGACAGGAACGGTGCTTAGATTGCGCAATTCCCGCTATCGAGAGCCAAGACGGTGGACGACCTCCAACTCCTGATCGATCTGCACAGGGACGGCCGGCGCCAGGGCCCGGGCGGCGACGACGAGACTCGCCTGGCCGTCGTGCTCTCGGGTCTGCAGGGGGCGGCGGACCTGAAAATTGCCGACATCGGCTGCGGCACCGGCGCCTCGACGCTGGTGCTCGCCGCGGAGCTGGATGCGCAGATCATGGCCGTCGACTTCCTGCCGGAGTTCCTGGCCGGACTCGAGGACGCCGCCACCCGTGCCGGGGTGGCCGACCGGATCGCGACGCTGGCGGCCCCCATGGAAGCGCTGCCCTTCGACGAGGAGTGGTATGACGCCATCTGGGCGGAGGGGGCGGTCTACAACATGGGTTTCGCCGCCGGGGCGGAGGCATGGCGCCGATTCCTGAAACCGGGCGGCGTGCTCGCCGTCTCGGAGCTCACGTGGCTGACCGCCACGCGGCCCGCGGAGCTGCAGGCCCACTGGGACGGCGAGTATCCGGAAGTGGACACGGCCTCCGCCAAGATGGCCGTGCTGGAGGGCCTCGGCTTCTCGCCGCTCGGCTACTTCCCGCTGCCCGAACGCTGCTGGCTCGAGAACTACTACCGGCCGATGCAGGCGCGGTTCCCGGCTTTCCTGGAGCGGCACGGCAACTCGGAGGCGGCACGGGCGGTGGTGGCAGCCGAAGAGGCGGAAATCGCGCTGTACGAACGCCACAAGGCCTTCGTCAGCTACGGTTACTACATCGCCCGGAAGACCGGAGGGTGAATCGCCGCTCGATTGGGTCAGCCGGATGAGTTGATCGGCACGGCAGTATTTCTGGCGTCGGCCGCCTCCGATTGGGTCACCGCAGAGGCCGTACGGGCGGACGGCGGCTACGCTATCTGCTGACGCGAAGGGCGTGTCCGGTCAGGACTGATGGGTTTCGCCAGACACCCATATGCGGGCCGCACAGACCGTCTTGAAACCGAGACCCTCGTAGAGCCGGTAACCCGCCGGCGTTGCACCCAGGTAAAAGCGCCGGCAGCCGCCGTTGCGCGCCTCCACCATGGCACTCGACAGCAGCCGCAGGCCGATGCCGCCACGCTGTCTTGCGGCGTCCGTGCCCATGGCCCAGATGCCGCAGGTGTCCCCGTGGTAGGTCAGCGTCACGCTCCCCACCGCTGTGCCGTTCACGCGGGCCAGGTAGACATCGGCGCCGGGGGCGTCCGCGAAGCTTGCCGGTAATGCTCGCAGCACACTGTCCTTCGGCATGCTGTAGGCCGAGGCTATGACGTCGGCGCTGGCCTCGGCGTCCTCGGCACCGGACGCACGGGAGACCTCGACTTCCGGGTTGCCTCCGGGCTCCAGCGGGAGGTCGTCTCGCACCATGACCGGAAAGTCCACGGCGTGGAGGAGGCCGAGATCGGCGGCGATGCCGGCCACCGTCTCGCCGGCTTCCGGGTAGATCATGACCAGGAAGGGGAGTTGTCGGCTCACGCGGGAAGCCGCCATGTCGCGGAAATGGCCGGGGTCGGCGCCGGCGCCCACGACCAGCATGTTCATGTCGGCAACGGCTTCGTTGGACAAGGCCAGCTGCAGGCCGGGTCTGGCGGCAGCTTCGTAATTCTCTGCTTGACCGAGGTAGGCCGTGAGGGCCTCATTGGTAAGGCGTCTCAGAACCGACTCCGTCAGTGGCTTCGATGCGGTGTTCAAACATGTTGTCCTTGTTCTTTTTGCAGGCTCTCATTGGGAGCGGGTGCGGCATTGCACCGTCTGCGATGCGACCAGACGGGATCTCCTCGAATACCTTCTCATGTTTCCGCCCGCGGCGGAACTCATGCCGCCACTGGCGTAGAATGCTCGCATGAGCACGGACGCGCCCACCTTCGACCCAAGCCTCGCCTCCCGCGAGCTTCCCGACGGCGCCGGCCGCAGCGCGGTGGTACTGGGCGCCAGCGGCTACATGGGCTCCAACCTCACGCCGGCGCTGGCGCAGGCGGGCTGGCACGTGCGTGCGGTCGCGCGCAATGCCGCCGTGCTGGAGGCCCGCGAGTGGGAGGGCGTCGAGTGTGTCTCCGCCGACGTGCTGAAGCCGGAGACCCTGGCCCCGGTGCTCGACGGCGCAGACGTCGTCTACTACCTCGTGCACATGATGTGGAGCGGCGGTGATTTCGTGCCGGTGGAACAGCGTGCGGCCGAGAACGCGCGCAAGGCGTGCGAGGCCGCCGGCGTGCGTCGCATCGTCTATCTGGGCGGCATCATGCCGAAGGAGGAGCGCTCGCGGCACATGGAGGGCCGTGCGGTGGTGGGCGATGCGTTGCGCGACGGCTCCATCC
>CAYRZI010000157.1:0-6121 GCA_964428605.1 uncultured Woeseiaceae bacterium | reverse complement strand
ATCCATATCCACACCGTGCCGAGCAGCGCCATCAGTACGCCCCGGCCGAGGCCGACGGCCTCCGTGGAGGAGACGGCGATGACCGCCAGCAGCAGCGCGGCACCCACGATGGCACCGTAAAGCAGCTTGATCGGCATCTCGTCGCCGGACACGGCGGACTCGACCTTGGCGGCGCTCTGCATGGAACGCACCGCCGAGCGGATCAGCGGGAACGCAAGCACCACGCCCATGACCGCGCCGCCGATCAGCATGCCGATGCCGATGGGGCGGAACAGGGCCGAGCGCAGGAAGCCCGGGTCGGTAACGGTCTGACCGGTGGCCGGGTCCACGGGCAGCTGGCCGTTCGCCGCGAGCATCGGCGCAATGAACCACCAGGTCACGAAACCGCCGATGATGAACGCCACCCCGCCCTTGCCGGCGATGAAGGCCACGCCGACGGTCAGCAGCGACAGATACCAGACGCCGTTCATGTACTCCGGCATGCCGAGGCGGGTACCCACGTCCCAGTTGGAGACGCCGGTCCACTGGGTGGCGAAATGCACGGCGGCGCTGAGGGCGGCCGCACCCAGCAGGATCATCGCCTTGCGCACGCCGGCACCGGGCGACTTCAGGATGGTGGCCACCGCCACGCCGCCGGGATAGGTCAGGCGCTCGAAATCGATCATCTGCTTCCTGAGCGGGATGATGAAGGCGATGCCCAGATAGGCGCCGGCGATACAGCCGAAGGTGAGGATGTAGGGATTGAAATCCCCGCCGTGCCCGAGGATGAAGATCGCGGGCACGGAGAACATCATGCCCGATGACGCCCCGTTGACCGCACTGGCCACCGTCTGGGCGATGTTGTTCTCGATGATGCTGCGCCGGCGCAGGAGCCCGCGCAGGATGCCGAAGCCGAGGATGGCGGCGAGCTCGGAACCCTCGATGGAGAAGCCGAGGATGAGCGCCGCATAACCGATGGAGATGGCGATGATGACGCCGAGGAACCAGCCGACGATCACCGCCGGCCATGACAGCTCGGGATAGGCGCCCTGCATCGGCAGGGGTCCCGCGGCATTGTTCATGGGCGTCGCTCCTCTGCGGCGTGGCCTGCTCGCCTCCGGCGGGGGCGCAGTCTAGCACGGGCCGCCGCCCGGCCTCACTCGGGCAGCAGAGGCTCCACCCGTTCCGCGGGCAGGCCGCTGGCCAGCACGTCGGCGAACTCGTCGCCCAGCCGCTCGCTCTCGGCCACCGCCCGTTTCCAGTGGCGCTCCCGGGCGGCCGGCTCGTAGCGGTGGAAATCGTGCCGGTCCGGGATATGTCCGCCCGGGAGTCCGGCCACGAATTCGGCCGACGGCGCCATGATCAGCACCCGCTCCATGTGTGCCCGCGCCGGCCTGCGCCAGGACAGGCGCTTGTCGAACCAGCCGGGGATCACGTGGGGATAGAAATGGGGATAGAGCGCGATACCGTCCACGGCCGACAACGGCAGGTCCAGGTGGTAGTCGATGATACCGCCGTCCCGGTAGACGCCGGGCGCGGCGCCCGGAATATCACGCATGCCCTCGATGACGAGCGGGATGGCGCCGCTGGCGAGGATGGCGGGTGCCAGGTTGGCCTCGCTCAGCGCGTGCACCTGCAGCGGGAATTCGTCGGCGTGGGCGAACGGCGCCTCGTCCCGGGCATCGCTGAACAGGGCGCGGGTGAAAAACGCGCGCAGGCTGCGGCGGCTGACGAGGTTGCCGGCGGCGGCCAGCGCCAGACCCGCGGTCAGCGCGAGGCCCCGCTCGGAGGCCGCGGGACCGCGCGCCCGGTTGGTCAGGACGTGGCTGCGCAGCACCGGGTGGGACAGGATCTCGGCGGGCCCGCCGGGCCCCAGCGTGTGCCCGAGGATTTCCCGGCTCTTGGCCGTGATCTCCGCGCGGTCCGGACGCTGGCTGTAGTGCTGGTAGACGTAACCGTCGCGGAGACGGTCGATGGCGGCGAGGGGGTCGGCCTGGGCGTAACACGCAAAGCGCCAGGTGCCGATGGAGGAGCCGATGAGATGCACCGGGCCCTCGAGGCGCGGCAGCAGCTCGCGCATGATGACCCGGTCGAGGCCGTACAGCACCAGCCACTTGGCCCCGCCGGAGGCACCGGCCAGCAGGCGGATGCGGGCCGGGTCGAGACCCCGTTCCCGGACCTCCGCGAGTGCGGCCGGACCGGCCAGGAACCTCAAGGCGCGAGCCGGCAAGAGACCGTCCCCGATCGGCGCTGCCGTCAGCGGCCCGGCCGCAGGTCCTCGTACTCGGGGTGGCGCTCCAGCCAGGCGCTCACGTAGGAACAGGCGGGCACGACGCCATGGCCGTGTTCCCGGGCGTAGTCCATGGCCGTACGCACCAGCCGCCCGGCGATGCCGCGGCCGCCGATAGAGCCGGGCACCTGCGTGCTGGTGAAGTGCATGACGCCGTCGTCCAGCCGGTAGTCGGCGTATGCGAGATGCCCGTCCACCTCGGTCTCGAACCGCTGCTTCGCCGTGTTGTGGGTGACGTCGATGTCCGTCATGGCCTCCTCGCTCAGTCGAAGGGATGTCTCAGCACGATGGTGTGTTCGCGGTCGGCGCCGGTGGAGATGATGTCGATGGAGGTGCCGACGATGGCTTCGATGCGCGCGAGATAGCTGCGCGCGTTCTCCGGCAGCGCGTCGTAGTCGGTGATCCCCACCGTCGATTCCTTCCAGCCCGGCATGTCCTCGTAGACGGGCTCGATATCGGCGTAGCGGTCCACCGCCACAGGCGGCGTATCGATGGTGTCTTCGCCGATGCGGTAGCCCGTGCAGATCCGCAGGGTCTCCATACCGTCCAGAACGTCCAGCTTCGTCACGCACAGGCCCGCGACGCTGTTGTTGACGATGGAGCGCTTGAGTGCGACGGCGTCGAACCAGCCGACCCGGCGCGGCCGCCCGGTGGTGGCGCCGAACTCCGCGCCCACCCTGGCCATTCGCTCGCCCTGGTCGTCGAACAGCTCGGTGGGGAAAGGTCCGGCTCCAACGCGGGTGGTGTAGGCCTTCACGATACCCAGCACGTAGTCGATGGAGCGGGGGCCGATGCCGGTACCCGTGCTGGCGCTGGCTGCCACCGTGTTCGACGAGGTCACGAAGGGATAGGTGCCATGGTCGATGTCCAGCATGGCGCCCTGCGCGCCCTCGAACAGCACGCTCTGCCCGGCATCGGTGAGTTCCTGCAGGATGCGGGTCACGTCCGCGGTGAGCGGTGCGATGGTCTCGGCCAGTTCCAGCGAGCGGTCCAGCGTCTCGGTGAAGTCCACCGGGGCGGCATTGAAATACCGCTTCAGCACGAAGTTGTGGAAGTCGAGCACCTCGCCCAGGCGCGAGGCGAACTGCTCGCGCATGTACAGATCCGAGACCCGCAGCGCGCGGCGCGCCACCTTGTCCTCGTAGGCCGGGCCGATGCCGCGGCCGGTGGTGCCGATGGCCGCCTTGCCGCGGGCCTTCTCCCGCGCCCGGTCCAGCGCTACGTGGCACGGCAGTATCAGCGGACAGGACGGGCTGATACGCAGACGCTCGTACACCGGCACGCCCCGGTCGATCAGGGCGCCGGCCTCCTCCACCAGTGCATCCATGGACAGCACCACCCCGTTGCCGATCAGGCACTGCACGCCTTCGCGCAGGATGCCCGACGGGATGAGGTGCAGCACGGTCTTCTCGGCGCCGATCACTAGCGTGTGGCCCGCGTTGTGGCCGCCCTGGAAGCGCGCGACCGCCGCGGCCCGGTCGGTCAGCAGGTCGACGATCTTGCCCTTGCCCTCGTCGCCCCACTGGGTGCCGATGACCACTACGTTTCTGCCCATGATCGCCCTTGTTCCCTGCGGTGACGCTTATTCAGTAGCGCACGAAGTAGAGCAGCGCAAGGCCGGCCACCATGCTGACCAGTCCCACTCTGCGGATACTGCCGTCGTCGAGTTCGGCGATGGCGACAAGCGCCTCGCGCCAGCGGCGGGGGCTGGCGAAGGGCAGCAGGCCCTCCAGCACGAGATACAGGGCGAAGGCCGCCCAGAGGTCACTCCATTGCATGCGGCGTCTCCGTTCGGGCGCTCACCGGCGCTGGCCCGGGGACCGGCTGAGGGTCAGCGCTGGGGGGCGCCGGCGTCGTTCAGATAACGGAAGAAGTCGCCGTCGGGGTCCAGCACCAGCAGGTCGCCGGTCAGGCCTATCGAGTTACGATAGGCCTGGATGCTGCGATAGAAAGCATAGAACTCCCTGTCCCGATTGAAGGCGCGGGCATAGACCTCCGCCGAAATGGCGTCGCCTTCACCCCGGATCCGCTGCGCCTCGCGGTTGGCCTCGGCGATAAGAACGGTGCGCTGGCGATCGGCGTCGGCGCGCATGCGTTCAGCCTCCTCCGCGCCTTCGGCACGCAACTCCGTCGCCACGGTCGCGCGCTCCTGGCGCATGCGCCGGTACACCGACTCCGCCACGTCTTCGGAGAACTCGATCCGTTTCACGCGCACGTCGACCAGTTCGATCCCGAACTCGGTCGCCGTCTCCGCCGCGGCGACCACGATGTCGTCCATGAGCACGGTACGCTCCAGGGAAACCACCTGGCGCACGGTTCGCTTGGCGAACTCGTTTCGCAGATCGGCCTTGAGAATCTCCAGCAGCCGACCCGTGGCGATCACCTCGTTGCCGCCCGTGGATACGTAGTATTCCCTCGGGTCCCGAATGCGCCACTTCAGGAAGAAGTCCACGAACACGGATTTCTTCTCTGCAGTAATCACTTCCTCCGGCGGATTGTTCAGCGTCAGGATTTGCCGCGGAAACTTCCGAACGTTGTTGACGATCGGCATTTTGAAATGCAGGCCAGGCTCGTAGTCGGAAGCGATGACCTCGCCGAAGCGGAACTTGAGCGCATACTCGCGTTCGTCGACGGTGAAGACCGAAAGGCCGAGAATCACCAGTGCCAGACCGAGGACGATGACGGCAATGAAGCGGGCGTTACTCATCAGCGGGTCCTCCTGGCGCGTGCGTCGTCCCGGTTTCTGGGATCACTTTGCTCCCGCATCTGCGGCAGCGAGTTCGTCGTCGACTCAGCCTCGGAACCGCTGTCGCCCTCGGCGCCGCGTGCCTGGCGTTGCAGGAGTTTGTCGATCGGCAGATACAGCAGGTTACCGCTGCCCTCCGCGTCCAGCAGAATCTTGTTGGAACGCTGCAGGACGTCCTCGATGGATTCGATGTAGAGGCGCTCCCGGGTAACCTCGGGCGCCGCCTGATATTCCGCCAGCAGCAGCTCGAAGCGGGCCGCCTCACCTTCCGCGTTGGCGATCAGCCGGTCCCTGTAGGCAAGGGCATCCTCGCGCATGCGCGCGGCCTGACCCCGCGCCCGCGGGATGATGTCGTTACGGTAGGCTTCTGCCTCCAGACGCAGGCGCTCCTTGTCTTCCCGTGCCTTGACCGCATCCTGCACGGCGTCCCTCACCCGGTTGGGAAACTGTACCTTCTGCAGATTGACGGAGATCACGCTGATTCCTGCTTCATACATGTCGAGTGTGCGCTGAATGAGTTCCTGGGTCCGGTCGGCGATCTCCGCCTGGTTCTCGAGCAGAATCTCGTCCAGCGTGCTTTTGCCGACGACCTCACGGATGGCGCTCTCACTCACCTCGTCCAGCGTCTCGTCGGCATTTCGTACATTGAACCGGAAGGCGATCGGGTCGGTCCTGCGGTACTGAACGGCCAGATCCACCAGCACGAAGTTCTCGTCACCGGTGAGCATCTGGGAGGTCTGCTCGAAGCGGCTGACCGCGCCGACGTTCACCTTCTCCACCGACTCGACGGGATACGGGATATGCCAGTGCAGCCCCGGCATGGTCGTCGCCTGATAATCGCCGAAGCGGAGTACGAGACCGCGCTCGGCCTCGTCCACCCGGTACAGGCCCGTGAGCCCCCAGGCCACCAGCGCCAGCAGCACGATAATGGCGATACCGGTGTTGCTGCCGGCCGGGCCGCCACCGCTGCCGCCGCCCTTGCCGCCGAAGGCTGCTCGCAGCCGGCGCTGCCAGTCGCGGATGATCTTGTCCAGATCGGCCGGGCCCTGATCCCGCCCGCCCCACGGGTCCTTGGGGTCCTTGGGATCGTCGCCCTTACCAGATTC
>CAYRZI010000156.1:1637-6166 GCA_964428605.1 uncultured Woeseiaceae bacterium | reverse complement strand
TCGCGATGCATGGCCTGGGCGATGCCCCAGGCGATGGAGCGCTGACTGGCGAGCCCGACGATGAGCGCCTTCTTGCCTGCGAGAAATCCCATAGCATCCCCTCGAGCCTGGCTGACGATGGCGGCATTGTACCGCCCTTGTCCTATACTACCGAGGGCGCGACGCACACCGTCGCCGGATTCGACATGCGCATGAGTGATCAGAGAACGAGCCATCGCGGCTCCGGGCAGCCACGGCCGTGATTTTCCCCTGGAAGCGCGCGGGTTTCTGGCTGCGCCGGACCCTGCGCAAGGTCTGGGTGCGGGTGGCGGGTTTCGCGCTGCTTGCGATCGCCTCTGCGGTGCTCGCCCGGGTCCTCTCTCCGTTCCTGCCCCACGGACTGGCCCCGCGGCTGGGCGCGGATGCGGTCGGTCAGATCCTCAACACGCTGGCCACCTCCATGCTCGCCGTGACGACCTTCTCTCTCTCCATCGCCGTATCGGCCTTCGCCGCGGCGGCCAGCACGGCGACACCGCGCGCGACCGCCCTGTTGCAGGAGGATCACACCACGCAGAACGTGCTGGCGACCTTCCTCGGCGCATTCCTGTTCAGCCTGCTCGGTCTGATCGGCCTGCGCGCGAATCTCTACGACGACGCCGGCCAGGTGGTCCTGTTCCTGGTCTCCGTGGTGGTGGTCATGCTGGTGGTGGTGGCGCTGATCCGCTGGATCGGGCACCTGATGAGTTTCGGCCGCATGAGCGACACGCTGGACCGCGTGGAGGCGGCGGCCGCCACCGCCTTCGAGCGGCGCGTCGCCCAGCCCTGGCTGGGTGCCAATCCGATGCCGGAACCCTCGCCGGCCGGCCTGCACGCACTGCGTGCCGAGGCCACCGGCTACGTCCAGCACATCGACATGCCGGCATTGCAGGAAGTGGCCGGGACACTGAAGACCGAACTGTACCTGGCCGCCCCGCCCGGCAGCTTCGTGCATGCGTCGGCGCCGCTGCTGCAGGTGGCCGCGGACGGGCTGGACGAGGAGGCGGAAGATGCGCTCCGCAGCGCCTTCTCGCTCGGCGCCGACCGGACGTTCGAGGAGGATCCCCGCTTCGGCCTTATCGTGCTCGCGGAGATCGCGTCCCGTGCGCTGTCGCCCGCAGTCAACGACCCCGGCACGGCGATCTCGGTCATCGGCCGGCTCGCCGGCATCCTCTCGGGCTGGCGCCCGGCGGAGGACGTGGAGGTGGTCTACTCCCGCGTCTACGTCCCGCCCATCACGCCGGAGGACGTGCTTGCGGATGCGTTCCGGCCCATCGCGCGGGACGGGGCGACACTCGTCGAAGTCCAGCTGCGCCTGCAGACCGCCTTCCGGGCGCTGCAGGACGCGGCGCCGCAGGTCTTCGGCGACGCGGCGGCGGCGGCATCGCGGGCGGCACTGGAACGCGCGGAGTCCGCGGGGCTGAGGGCGCAGGAGCTGGCCGAGCTCCGCCGGATCGCCATTGCTGCCAAAGCTGGCGAAGGTGGCGAAGGTGGCCATGCCGGCAATAGCGCCGATGTCACGGCGCGGGCGGGCTGAGCCGATGCTTGCCCGTCTGCATCGCCGCATCCGCCTGCTCTATACCGGCCGCAGCCGTAACGCCCGGCGCTTCCGCTATGCGCTGATCGCCTTCGATGCCGCGACCATCGTCTATTTCATCATGACGGCAGCGGCAACGCCCACGCCGCTGCTGCGGGGCATCAGCGCCGCACTCGGCGTGCTGATACTCGCGGACCTCACCGCGCGCCTCTGGATCTCGCCTAACCGGCGCAAGGAACTGCTGCGGATCTACACTCTCGCGGATATCGTGGTGGTGGCTGCGCTGCTGCTGGCGCCGTTTTTTACGGAAGAGCTGGCATTTCTCCGGGTGCTGCGCGGTCTGCGGCTGATTCATGCCTATCACCTGATACGGGACCTCCGGCGTGAAAGCCGCTTCTTCCGCCTGCACGAAGACTCCGTTCTTGCGGCAGTGAATCTGCTGGTCTTCCTTTTCGTGACCAGCTCCTTCGTGTTCGTATTCGCCTTCGACGACCGCACCGGCGCCGCGGCCTACATCGACGCGCTCTACTTCACCGTGGCGACGCTCACGACCACCGGCTTCGGCGACATCACCATGACGACGCCCGGCGGCAAACTGCTGGCGGTGTTCATCATGGTGGTCGGCGTCGCGCTGTTCTTCCAGCTCGCGCGCGCCATCGTGCAACCGTCGAAGGTGCACTACAAGTGCCCCGAATGCGGCCTGACCCGCCACGACCCGGACGCCATCCACTGCAAGCACTGCGGCGAGTCGCTGAAGATTGAAACGGAAGGCGGCGAGGGGTAGGAGGGCCTGAAGGCCCTCCTACGTTTTTTCGAGGGCGATGTTCGTCTCTTCGCCTTCCAGCCGCGCCACGATGGTCGCGCAGCAGGCGTCGCCGAAGACGTTCACCGCCGTGCGGGCCATGTCGAGGATGCGGTCGAAGACGAACAGCACGCCGATGGCCTCCAGCGGCAGTCCAATGGTCTGCAGGATGATGGCGATGGCGACCAGCGAGGCCTGGGGCACGCCGGCGACGCCGATGGAGGTCACCAGTGCGGTGAGCACGATGATGAACTGCACGCCGAGGGTGATCTCCAGCCCGTAGGCCTGGGCGATGAACATGGCGGCGACGCATTCGTACAGCGCCGTGCCGTTCATGTTGACGGTGGCGCCGAGCGGCAGCACGAAGCTCGCGATCTTCTTCGAGACGCCCACGTTGTCCTCCACGCACTCCATGGTCACCGGCAGGGTGGCTGAGGACGAGGCGGTGGAGAAGGCGGTCAGCAATGCCGGCGCCGTGCCGTTGAACATGGCCGTGGGCCGCACCCGCGCGATGTAGCGCAGGAACAGGGGCAGGGTCAGGAAGGTATGGATGGCCAGCGCGCCGGCGACGATCAGCGCGTATTTCGTGAGTATGGTGAGGAAGTCCGCCACCTCGCTGAAATCCAGGCTGGCGATGACCCCGGCGATCAGTCCGAACACGCCGATGGGGGCGAAGCGCATGATGAGGTCGGTCATGCGCATCATGACTTCGAAGACCGCCTCCCAGAAGCGGTACAGTGTGCCCGCGTAGGCGTCGTCCAGGCGGGTCATGAAGTAGCCGAACAGCAGGCTGAAGAAGATGAGCCCGAGCATCTCGCCGTTGGCCGCGGCGGAGATGATGTTGGGCGGCACCATGCGGATGAAGATCTCGACGATGTCGCTGGCGTCGCGGCCGCCCACCCGGTCCTCGACGTCCTCGGTGCTCGCCTCCAGCGCCAGCAGTTGCTTGGCCGGCTCGCCGTTGTAGATACCCGGCTGAAAGATGTTGACGAGGATCAGCCCGACCAGGATGGCCGCGAGGCCGGTGGTGGCGTAGAAGAGCAGCGTGCGCGCGCCCAGGCGGCCGATGGCGCTGCCCTTGCCCATGCCGGCCACGCCCACGATGATGGACGAGGTGATCAGGGGCACGATCAGCATCTTCAGCGCGTTGACGAAGAGATCGCCCACGAACTCGTAGGCGCCGGAGAGGAAGCCGCGGGCGGCGGAGTCGTCCGGCAGCACGCCGGTGCCGATGCCGGCGCCAAGCGCCAGGGCGATGGCGATGGCGATCTGCCAGTGGAGTTTGAGTCGCAGCACGATGCCCCCGCGGGTTGTTTTTTTGGTTTAAGGGGTCGGGCCTAAAGGCCCTCCTACATGCTTCGATAACGTGTCCGAAGCATGTAGGAGGGGCTTTAGCCCCGATCCATCATCAACACCACGGTCCCGTCATCGCGACCCATCGGCGTCGATGTCCCGATCCCCCTATCAGAACCGATCCTCGAACGGCGCCGCCGTCCCCCGCACGATCTCCGCGTCCTCGACCAGCTGGTCGATGAAGGCGCTCAGGTCCGAGACGCCGGCCTGGCGGGCGAGGCCGGTGCGGGCCTGCTCGCGCTGCTCGGGCGGGATGGTCTCGGCACGGCCCGGTGTGACGTCGGTGAGGCGGTAGAGCACGAAGCCGCCGTCGGCGGTGGCGACGCTGCCCACCTTCGCGCCGTCTTCCGGCATCTCGGCGGAGAAGACGGCGGCGACGAGCGAGCCCGGCAGGTCCGGCGCGTTGCGGTTGATCTGGCGGTCGGCGACGGTCTCGGCCTCGACCTCGGCGGCGGCCTCATCCAGCGGCATGCCGCCCTCGACGCTGGCGCGCAGCTCCTCGAGTTTGGCCCGGGCCATGACGGCGGCCGCATCCCGGCGGGCGCGGCGCTCCACCTCGTCGCGCACCTCGGCCAGCGGTCGGCGGGAGGCCTCCTGGCGGCCGGTCACCTGCACCACCATGACCCGGTCTTCGGCCAGGTTCAGCAGATCACTGGTGGCGCCTTCCGGCACGGCGTTCTCGCCGAACAGAGCGTCCAGCAGCGTCGGCGCCGGCGCGAGTTCCGCGCTGCCGCTGCGGGTGTAGTCTTCCGCCGTGCTCACGGCCATGCCGAGGGCGGCGGCGGCCTCGTCCAGGTCCGGCGTGTCGAACAGCTGGTCGGC
>CAYRZI010000156.1:0-1537 GCA_964428605.1 uncultured Woeseiaceae bacterium | reverse complement strand
TCGCGGATGGACTGCTGCACGGCGGCGTCGCTCACCCGGTAGCCCTGCTCGCGCAGGTACTGGGTGAGCAGCGTGGAGCGGATGACGCCCTCGTAGGCCGCCTGGCGGAGCTGCTCCTCCAGCACCGGCGGGATCTCGTCGAACTGCTCGCGGATGCGGGCGGCCTGGTTCTGGTAGGCCACGCGGATCTGCTGGGCCGGGATCTCCTGGCCGTTGACCTTCACCGCGAAGCCGGCCTGGGTCATGCCGCCGTAGTTGTAGCCCACGAAGATGAACGGTATGCACAGGAGGGCCAGGACGACCAGGGCCATGGGGCCGGTGATCTTCTGTCTGATGTTCTGGAGCATGGCGTCGACTCTAACCGGATGATGCTCTCACCGGGCACGGCGCAGCCGTTCCCGGTACCTCATAAACGAAGGGCCTCCGCGTGGAGGCCCTTCTTCTTATGGCGGAGTGGACGGGACTCGAACCCGCGACCCCCGGCGTGACAGGCCGGTATTCTAACCAGCTGAACTACCACTCCATTGCTGGTGGGTGCTGAGGGGATCGAACCCCCGACCTTCGCCTTGTAAGGGCGACGCTCTCCCAGCTGAGCTAAGCACCCGGGCGTCCCGATCGGGAAATCTGGGCGGTTAACCGCCTCCCTTCAGCACGACACCGGGCGAGCCCGGTGCCGAAAGGCCGGCTAGTTTACGGCATCCTTCAGGCCTTTGCCAGCCTTGAAGCCGGGCACGTTGCTGGCGCTGATTTGGATGCTCTCGCCGGTGCGCGGGTTACGCCCGGTGCGGGCGGCCCGGTGCTTCACCGAGAAGGTACCGAAGCCCACGAGCGAAACGCTGTTGCCCTGCTTCAGTGCGCCGGTGATGCCGTCCAGGACGGCGTCCACGGCACGCGTGGCATCGGCTTTGGACAGGTCGGCTGAATCGGCAACGGCGTCGATCAGATCAGCTTTGTTCATTACTCACCCTCGAAGTGTCTTCCTAGAAAAAAATCAGGCACGGACAGTCCGCCACCCCCCTGTTTCAACGGGCAGACTACTCCTAAAGCCCCTGTGACTGCAATTGCGGCACACCGCCGGGCCGCCGTGGCCTCAGTGCGCGCGCACCGCGTCGCCGCCCTTCTCGTCGGCGGGTTTCGCCGCTTCCTTGTCGGCCGGCGTGTCCTCGTCGGCGGCCGGCGCCGGCATGTGCTGCAGCGCCACCTCCAGCACCTGGTCAATCCACTTGACTGGAAGAATATTGAGCTTGTCCTTGATGTTCTTCGGGATTTCAACCAGGTCCTTGGCGTTCTCTTCCGGGATCACCACGGTGGTGATGTTGCCCCGGTGGGCGGCCAGCAGCTTCTCCTTCAGCCCGCCGATGGGCAGCACCTCGCCCCTCAAGGTGATCTCGCCGGTCATGGCCACGTCGGACTTCACCGGGATGTCGGTGAGCGCCGAGACCAGTGCCGTGCACATGCCGACGCCCGCGCTGGGGCCGTCCTTCGGCGTCGCGCCCTCGGGCACGTGGATGTGCACGTCGGACTTCTGGTGGAAGTC
>CAYRZI010000155.1:0-6207 GCA_964428605.1 uncultured Woeseiaceae bacterium | reverse complement strand
CGGCACCCGTCCCGCCGAGGTGTGGGGCGCGGAGACGAAACCCATCTCCTCCAGGTCCGACATCACGTTGCGGATGGTGGCCGGGCTGAGGTCGAGCCTGGAGTCCCGGGACAGGGTGCGCGAACCCACCGGCTGTCCGTCGCGGACATACCGCTCGATCAGCACCTTCAGGAGGTGCCGGGCTCGCTCGTTCGGTACCGATCTGTCGACTTCGGCTGGCATAACGGACTACATCCTCGATTTTCGCCCGCTGGCACTCTACCCGCCAGTGTGCTAACAAAAAGCTAGCAACGGCCCGTGACCCCGTCAAGAAGACCGCAGCCGGGCTCGGCCGGGCGCCGGAATTCGCGTAAGCTCGGGGGTTGCGAGCGCCGCCCGTACCCACAGCGACGACAGCACCACATGAGCACGACATTCCAGACCGTCGCAGTCTTCGGCCGTCATACCGACCCCCGTGTGGCCGAGCCCATGACCGCCATCGCCGGCTTTCTCGTCGAGCGCGGCGCCGACGTGCTGGTGGCCGCCGACGTGGATCTGGAGATCGACGGCCGGCGGGTACCCGAGGACAAGCTGGCTCCGTCCGCGGACCTGATGGTCGTCGTCGGCGGCGACGGCACCATGCTCTACGCCACCCGGCTCGCCGTCGGGCATTCCGTGCCGTTGCTGGGCATCAACCGCGGCCGCCTCGGCTTCCTGACGGACGTGACGCCGGAGGCGATGCTCTCCAGCGTCGGGGCGGTACTGGAGGGCGAGTACAGCCGCGAGACCCGCCTGCTGCTGGCCGCCGAGCTGCAGCGCCCGGACGGCACGCGCCTTACCGACATGGCGCTGAACGACGTGGTGCTGGCCCGGCGGGAGACCGGCCGCATGGTCGATTACGAGACCTGGGTGGACAACCGCTATGTCAACACCCACTCCGGCGACGGGCTCATCGTGGCCACGCCCACCGGTTCCACCGCCTACGCGCTGTCCTGCGGCGGCCCCATCGTGCAGCCCGACCTGGACGCCATGGTGCTCGTGCCGGTCTGCCCGCACACGCTCAGCGACCGGCCCATCGTGATCCCCGCCGCCTGCGAAGTGCAGATCCGGCTGCTGGAGCGACCCCAGACGCGGGGCGAGATCACCTGCGACGGTTATCCGCTGGGGGCGCTGGAAGACGGCGACAAGCTGCTGGTGCGCACCGCCGACCACCGCATCACCCTGATCCACCCGCCCGGGCACGACTACTACGAGATCCTGCGCTCCAAGCTCAACTGGGGGCGGGACAGCCGGGTACGCCGGACCATCCGGGCCTGAGGACGGCATGCTGAAACGCATCCACATCCGCGATTTCGCCATTATCGACGAGGTCGAGCTGGAGCTGGGCCCCGGCATGACGGGCCTCACGGGCGAGACCGGTGCCGGCAAGTCCATCCTGATCGACGCCCTCGGCCTGATCCTGGGTGACCGGGGCAGCGCCGAGGTGGTGCGCCAGGGCGCCCGGCGGGCCGAGATCAGCGCGGAATTCGAGATCGACGGCATGGCCGCCGTGGAGGCCTGGCTGGAGGAGCAGAGCCTCGATCTCGACGGCGAGTGCCTGCTGCGCCGCGTGATCGGCGGCGACGGACGTTCCCGCGCCTACATCAACAGCAACGCGGTGCCCGTGCAGAGTCTGCGGGTACTGGGCGAGCACCTGGTGGACATCCACGGCCAGCACGAACACCAGTCGCTCGCCCGCCGGGAGGTGCAGCGCGACCTGGTGGACCACCACGGCGGTCACCATCACCTGCGCGAGGAGCTCGGCGACGCCTGGCGCCGCTGGCAGCGCCTGGCCGACGAGCTGGAGGACCTGCGCACCCGGCGCAGCGAGCGCGACAGCCGGCTCGAGTTCCTGCGCTTCCAGGTGGACGAGCTGGAGGCACTCGCGCTGGGCGCCGAAGAGCTGGCCGGACTGCAGGCCGAGCGCCGCCGGCTGGCCAACATGAGCCGGCTGGCCGAGGGTTCGGCCGCCGCGCTGGGCGCGCTGTACGAGAACGAGGAGGTCAGCGCCCAGTCGCTGGTGGCGGAAGCGGTGCGCCGGCTGGAAGAGCTGGCCGAGCTGGACGCGGGGCTGGAGGGCGCGGCGCGCCTGGCCGCCGAGGCCGAAGCCGCCATCAGCGAGGCCGCCGAGGAGATCCGCCGCTACACCGGCTCGCTGGAAGCGGACCCCGGCCGTCACGACGAGGTGGAGACCCGCCTCGCCGCCATCCGTGACGTAGCCCGCAAGCACCGCATCGAGGCCGGCGCGCTGCCGGAGCAGCTCGAGCGGCTGCAGGCCGAGCTCACCGGGCTGGAGGAAGCCGACGTGCGGCTGGAATCACTGGAGCGCGACACCGCCGCCGCCCGGGAGCGCTACGACGGACTCGCGGCGGAACTGACGGCGGCCCGCCAGCGCTCGGCCAGCGACTTCTCCGAGCAGGTCACTGCCGCCATGCAGACACTCAGCATGTCCGGCGGCCGCTTCGTCGTGGCCGTGGAGACGCCGGCCGATGCCGAGCCCCGGGAGCACGGCACCGACCGAATCGAGTTCCTGGTGAGTGCCAACCCGGGTCAGGAACCCATGAGCCTCGGCCGGGTAGCCTCGGGCGGCGAGCTGTCGCGCATCAGTCTGGCCATCCAGGTGGTAGCCGCCGGCGCCAGCACCATCCCCAGCATGGTCTTCGACGAGGTCGACAGCGGCATCGGCGGCGGCGTGGCCGAGATCGTCGGCCGCCGGCTGCGTCAGCTGGGCGACCAGCGCCAGGTGCTGTGCGTGACCCACCTGCCCCAGGTGGCCAGCCAGGCGCATGCGCACCTGCTGGTGGCCAAGATCACGGACGGCAGGAGCACGCGCACGGGCATAACGCCGCTGGGCGAGCAGGAGCGGGTGGAGGAGATCGCCCGGATGCTGGGCGGCGTGGAAATCACCGAGCGCACCCGGGAGCACGCCGCCGAGATGCTGGCGGAGGCGGCCGGCGGCCGCGAGAAGAGCGCCTGACTCAGCCGGCGTCCGCGCCCTTTTTCTTCTTCGGACGCACGTACAGAACCAGGCTGTGGTCCTGGATCTCGTAGCCGTACTTGTCGGCAATCTCGTGCTGCAGCCGCTCGATCTCGTCGTCCACGAATTCGATGACATCGCCCGTTTCCACGCAGACCATGTGATCGTGGTGCTCGCCGTCGTCCAGCTCGAACACGGAGTGGCCGCCCTCGAAGTTGTGCCGGGTGACGAGTCCCGCCCCCTCGAACTGGGTGAGCACGCGGTAGACCGTGGCCAGCCCGATGTCCTCGCCGGCGTCCAGCAGCTCCCGGTAGATGTCCTCCGCGCTGAGGTGGGCTTCCCGGTTGGACTCGAGGATCTCCAGGATCTTCAGGCGTGGCAGCGTGACCTTCAGCCCCGCGTTTCTGAGTTCCTTCTTCTGAATCATAATGTTCGGTTCCTGGCCGTGGCCCTTGGTGGCCCTGGGTGTGACCCCGGGTGTGACCCCGGAAATGACCCCGGGTCGTGCTGCCGATAACGGCATCAAATCATGTATGATCGGGCCGCAATTATGGCTCAGATGGCAGCCGCGCTCCACCGGCGCGGCAGAGGCTTCCCGAAATGACGGACAGAGGCGCGATTCGTGGATCGATGCCGGGGCGCGCATTGCGCGGCCTCGCGCTGGCGGCGCTGGCCGGGCTGATGCTCGGCGGCTGTGTCTACCGCATCAACGTCCAGCAGGGCAATCTGCTGGACGAGGAGCAGATCGAGCAGCTGGAAGTGGGCATGACCCGCAAGCAGGTGCGCTTCCTGCTCGGCACGCCCATGGTCAGCGACCCCTTCCATGCCGAGCGCTGGGACTACGTCTACTACCTGGCCCTGGGCCGCAAAGAGCCCGTCATGTCCCACATGCTGACGGTGTACTTCGAGGGCGATCTCGTTTCCCGCATCGAGCGCCACGAGCAGGTGGAGGACGAGACCATGGAACCCCGCGGCCTGCCGGAACCCGACCAGCGCGGCTAGCCGCTCTCGCCGCCGTTCTCTGCGCCGCCCGGGCGGCCCAGTGTTCGCCCGGCCTCGGCTGCCCGCCGGCGCGCCTCCCGCGGATCGGTGATGAGCGGCCGGTAGATTTCCACCCGGTCGCCGTCGCGCAGCCGGCGCCCCCGCTCCGCCACCTCGCCCCAGACACCGACGGCGCAGCGCTCCGTATCCGGCACGCCCGGCTGCTCCGCCAGCCCGGAGGCGGCCAGCGCATCGGCCACGGTGGCGCCGTGCTCCAGGCGCAGGGCGATGCACCACTGGCGCTCCGGCAGGGCGCAGACCACCTCCACCGCCAGCGGCGCGTCGTCAGGTGAAGGAGAGGACACCGATCGCGTTCAGGAACACCAGTATCACTGCCACCGGCGCGACCCAGCGGGCCAGGAAGCGCCAGATCCAGTAGACCCGGCTCGCACCGCCGAGCTCGTCCGCAGTGGAATTCGTGCACATCACCCAGCCGGCGAACACGGTGATCAGCAGGCCGCCGAGGGGCAGCATGATGTTGCTGGTGAGGAAATCCAGGTTGTCGAACAGGGTACCGGCGAAGAACGTGACGTCCGACAGCACGTTGAACGAGAGCACGGTACCAAGCCCCAGCGCCCAGATGACGAAGCCGATGATGCTCGTCGCGGCCACCCGGGACAGCCGCAGGCTTTCCACCAGCCAGGCCGTGGCGGGCTCCATGAGGCCGATCGCCGACGTCCAGGCCGCAAAGGAGAGCAACAGGAAGAAGATGGTGGCGAACACCACTCCCCCGGTCATGTTGCCGAAGGCGAGCGGCAGGGTCTGAAAGACCAGACCGGCACCCTCGCCCGGGTTCAGGCCGTTCGCGAAGACGATGGGAAAGATGGCCAGGCCCGCCAGCAGGGCGATCAGCGTATCCGCCGAGACCACCGTGAACGAGGCCCTGGTGATGGAGGTGTCCTCGGGCAGATAGGCGCCGTAGGCCATCACCGCACCCATGCCCACGCTCAAACTGAAGAAAGCCTGGCCCATGGCCGCCAGCACCGCATTCGGCGTCAGCGCCGAAAAGTCCGGCGTGAACAGGAACGCGAGGCCCTGCTGGAAATAGCCGGTGGTCATCGAATAGCCCAGCAGGACGAACATCAGCACCAGGAGGCCCGGCACCATGAAGCGCACGGCCCGCTCGAGGCCGCCCTCCACCCCCCGGGCCACCACGAACACGGTGAGGATCATGAAGAAGGTGTGCCAGCCCGCCACCGTCCACCAGCTGCCGACCATATCGCCGAAGATCGCGGAGATGCCGGCGGCGTCCTGCCCGGTGAATGCGCCGCTGACGCTGCGGCCGATATAGGCCAGCGACCAGCCGGCGATGACACTGTAATAAGAGAGAATGAGCATGCCGCCGAACACGCCGGCCACGCCCACCAGCCGCCAGCGGCTGCTGCTGCCCTCCTCCTCGCCCAGCAGGGCCATGGTGGCCGCCGGGTTGCGGCGCCCGCGCCGACCGATGAGAATCTCCGACATCATGATGGGCAGGCCTACCACGAATACGCAGATCAGATAGACCAGCACGAAGGCGCCGCCGCCGTTCTCGCCGGCCACGTAGGGGAATTTCCAGACGTTGCCCAGCCCCACCGCCGAGCCGGTGACGGCCAGCACGAACGCCATGCGGGACGACCAGTGCCCGTGCAGGGACTTGCGCGGTGCCTTGACGGCAGCTTCTTCGCTCATCGGGACTCCCCACCCACCGGCTGAAGGCGGGGATTGTGGCCGAATCCCGGGAGGGTGACAACAGAACCGCGGGCAGGCCCGGGCTCTGCAGCGGGCCCAATCCGTTACACTCCCGCCATGGCGGCAAAGCACAAAAGCAAGAATCCCGACAAGCCTTCCCGCACCATCGCGGTGAACAAGAAGGCCCGACACGACTTCTTCATCGAGGAGACGCTCGAGGCCGGACTGGCGCTGGAGGGCTGGGAGGTGAAGAGCCTCAGGGCCGGCAAGGCCCAGATCACGGAGGCCTACGTCCAGCTGCGCGACGGCCAGGCCTGGCTGTTCGGCGCCCATTTCCAGCCGCTGCTTTCGGCCTCCACCCATGTGAAGGCCGACCCCACACGCACCCGCAAGCTGCTGCTGCACAGGGACGAGATCGACCGACTGGTGGGCGCCGTGGAGCGCCAGGGCTATACCCTGGTGCCGCTGGACCTGCACTGGTCACGGGGCAAGGCCAAGCT
>CAYRZI010000154.1:0-6219 GCA_964428605.1 uncultured Woeseiaceae bacterium | reverse complement strand
GCTCGACCGGGAAGGCGCGAACATCGCGACCTTCGAAGCGGTCTATCTGCCCTGACCATCCGGCATGGTTATCCTCGCGCCGTTACGCTAGCATCGGCAGCAACTACAAGTACGACTGCCGGTAACAGCAACAATCGATGCTAGCTACGAGCCTTATCGGCGCAATCATGATTGCGCTGACGGTGACGATGCACGCCGTCGGCACGACGCTGTGGGTCCGGTCCGTGCGTCGTCGATTCATGGATCGGGATCCGGAGTGGCGACTGGGTCGGTCCGTGAACCTGCTGATCGGCACGGGACTGATTCTCGTCGCTTTACATACGCTACAGATCATGCTGTGGGCGTGGGTCTACATGCTGGTCGTACCGTCGGGCTCATTTCAGTCGATGAGCGAGACGGTCTATTTTTCCTTCGTCACTTTCACGACGCTCGGCTACGGCGATATCACTCTTAGAGGGGACTACCGTGTACTGAGCGGTATAGAGGCCATGAACGGCATATTACTCGTGGGCTGGAGCACGGCCGTGCTCTTCGCGATCGTTCAGCGCATGTGGCAGAACATCGGTAGTGCTCCGGCCAATGGCTGATTCGGGGATGCTTTTTGGCGTCAGAAACAGAATCGCAGGAGCCCTCGATGATCAGTGCTGACAATTCCAGGGTCGACAAGACGTTTCTGACTAATGCGATGGCCTCGTTCATCCAAATCGGTGCCATCGTCATCCTGATCGCCTGGTGCTTCTCTATCATCCGGCCTTTCCTCAGCATCGTGATCTGGGCTGTCATCATCTCGATCGCCGTGTATCCGAGCCACCTGTCGTTGACGAAGAGGCTGGGAGGGCGAGAGAAGCTGTCCGCAACGATACTGGTCTTGCTCGGGCTCACCATCGTCGCGGTGCCGGCCTGGCTGCTGACCGGCTCGGCGGTGGACGGCTATGCGTTTCTATCCGCTCGCATCGGGGCGGGGAACGTGACTGTGCCGCCGCCCGATGAATCCGTGGCCGGTTGGCCGCTGATCGGCGAGCAGTTTTACGCCGTCTGGTCGGATGCTGCAGAGAATCTGACGGACACGCTCAATCGCTACGGGCCGCGGCTCCGGTCTATCGGCATGTCCGTCGTCGGTTTCGCCGCCGGACTCGCCATCGGTGTTCTCCAGTTTGTCCTGTCGGTGATCATTGCCGGCGTACTGCTGATGTCCGCCGAGAGGGGCTATCGCATGGCGCGTAATGTAGCCAAGCGCCTCACCGGGTCGGAGAGGGGCACAGGGCTGACCGATCTCTCGATCCTCACCATTCGCAGCGTCGTCAAGGGAGTGCTTGGCGTAGCGGTCATACAGACGGTTCTTGCTGCTCTCGGTCTCGTCATTATCGACGTCCCGGCGGCCGGCCTGCTGACCGGAGGCGTTCTCGTTCTCGCCATCGTCCAGCTGCCGCCCTGGTTCATCCTGCTGCCTGTCGCGATCTGGTACTACTCCGTGGCCGACGCCGTGCCGGCAACCGTGTTCCTGGTCTATGCGATACTCGTCAGTATCAGCGATGCGTTCCTCAAGCCGATCCTGCTGGGCCGGGGCCTGGATACACCGATGCTGGTGATCCTCATCGGCGCGATCGGCGGGGCGCTCACGCAGGGCATCATCGGCCTGTTCGTCGGTGCCGTCGTCCTCGCTCTCGGCTATGAGTTACTCACCGCCTGGGCGGCGCCGGAGCGATCGGAGCCAGGTGCCGAGACCGAAGAAGGGAACCCGCAGGGCGGCTGACAGACGTGCAGCGATGATGATGCGCTCTGCGGGTTTGCTGCTCTTCGTCATGGCAGCCGGCTGCACACCGGTTGGTCCCGAATTCGTGCGTCCCGAGGTCGCGACGAATCCGGACTGGCTGGAAGCCGAACTCGAGGCGTTCGAGACCGATCCGCCGGAACTCGCCGAGTGGTGGAAACGGCTGAATGACCCGGCGCTCGACGCGCTTGTCGCCCGCGCTGTCTCGCAGAACAACAACCTGAAGATCGCCGGACTGCGAGTGCTGGAGGCGCAGGCCAGCCTGAACGTGGCGCGTGGCGCCCTCTATCCGCAAGGCCAGGTCGCTGTCGGCGAGGCGACGGCACTGGCCGGCAGCGAGAGCAACGCGAATACGACCGCCGGCGATCTCGAGTTCACACAGTTCAACATCGGTGCGAGCGTATCCTGGGAGATCGATTTCTGGGGACGTTTCCGCCGCGGCATCGAAGCCGCCGATGCGAACCTGCTGGCCTCGGTCGCCGCTTATGACGAGGCCATGGTGCTGCTCGTCGCGACGGTGGCGGATGTCTACACGCTGATCCGTTCCACGGAGGAACAACTGAGGCTGGCGCGGGAGAGTGCCGCCATTCAGCGCCGGAGCTACGAGATCGTCGATCTCCTGTTCCGCCGAGGCGACAGCTCCGAGCTCGATGCTCTCCAGGCGCGCACATTACTGCTAAGCACCCTAGCCTCGATCCCCGGTCTGGAGACCAACCTGCAACAGGCGAGGAACGCCCTCAGTACGCTGCTGGGGATGACACCGTCGGACATCGAGCAGCAGCTAGACAGTCAGCCTGACGGCAGCGAAGCGCGTCTGCCGTCGCTGACCGGCGAAATCCGTGTCGGCATCCCGGCCGACCTACTGCGCCAGCGTCCCGACGTCCGCCGTGCCGAGCTGCGAGCGCTGACCCAGAATGCGCTCGTCGGTATCGCCGAGGCCAACCTTTACCCCAGCTTCAGTCTCCAGGGCTTCCTCGGGCTCGCGGCCTCCGGCAACACGGATACAACCAGAACGGGTCAAAGCGGATTCGACGAGCTGTTCAGCGTCGACAGCCTCACCTATTCCGTCGGCCCTGCGTTCGTTTGGCCGTTCCTGAACTACGGCCGAATCCGGAACGACATTCGGGTGCAGGACGCACGTCTCCAACAGGCCCTTATCGCCTACCGGGAAACCGTCATCCAGGCGGCAAGGGAAGTCGAGGACGCCATGACGGCATTTTCGCGATCGCGCGAGCAGGACCGGATACTCGCCGAGACCGTGGCGGTGGCTCGGCGTTCGGCTGAACTGTCCCTGCTGCGTTACCAGGAGGGATTCGCGGACTATCAGCGTGTGCTCGATGCCCAGCAGGCACTGTTCCGCGCCCAACAACGATACGCCGCCAATCGCGGGGCCGTTATTAGCAACTTCATCGCAATCTACCGCAGCCTGGGCGGCGGCTGGCAGTCGCCGGAACCGCGAAGATTCATCGATGAGAAAACCAGGAAAGTCATGATGGAACGGACAAACTGGGGTGACATGTTCGAGACGCCCCCGTCGCCCGCAGAGCAGATGCCATGAACGAAGACACGGAAGAGCGGGCCCGGGATGAATCGCAGGAAGCGCTGACGGAAGCCGAACCGCAATCCGAGCCGACGGAGTCGGCCGCCAGCGATCCGGTGAGGAAGTGGACTCTCATCGTGCTGGGTCTCTGCGTCGTTCTGATGATTCTCTACATTGCAGGCGACCGGCTTACGCCCTACACGTCCCAGGCCCGGGTTCATGCGGTGGTCGTGCCGATCGCCGCCGAAGTCTCCGGGACCGTGACCGAGGTCGCCGTTGCCAGCAACCAGACCGTCTCGGCAGGTGATTTGCTGTTCCGCATCGACCGGAATCGTTATGAACTGGCCGTCGAGACTGCGCGGCTGAATCTGCAGACGGCTCGCCAGGCGACCGGCGCATCGGCAGCCAGCGTCGATGCGGCCGCAGCACAGGTTGCCGCGGCGCAAGCCCAGCTGGAGAGGGCGGAGAAGGATACGACGCGCCTGCGACGCATCAAGACGGAGGATCCAGGCGCCGTCTCCGACCGGCGGCTCGAGATGTCCGAGGCGAGTCTGAAGGTAGCCCGCAGCCAGCTGCGGGCCGCAGAGGCCAATGTCGAACGCGCGCGCCAGGATCTCGGCGAGACCGGCGAGGAGAACACCCGGATACTCCAGGCGCAGACGGCGCTGGCGCAGGCCGAACTCGATCTGTCGCGCACCGAGATTATGGCGCCCAGTGACGGGATCGTGACAGAAGTCCGAGTCGACCGGGGTAATTTTGCCCAAGCCGGCGCGCCGCTGATGACGTTCCTTGCCACCGACGATGTCTGGCTGCAGGCGGACTTCACGGAGAACAACCTGGGCCACATACAAGAGGGAGACCGGGTCGAGATCGTCTTCGACTCGCTGCCCGGCAAGGTCGTGAAGGGCACGGTGAGGACCACCGGCTTCGGCGTGCAGGTCGATTCGGCGCCGCTCGGCAGCCTGCCGAAAATCGATAACGATCGACAGTGGCTGCGGGACGCCCAGCGCTTTTCGGTACAGGTGGCGTTCGAGCTTCCGGAGGCGCAGGATCGATTGGGCATGCGTGTCGGAGCCCAGGCGTCGGTCATCGTGTATACGGGCGATCACCCGTTCTTCAACGTGCTCGGCTGGCTCAGGATGCGCCTCGTGAGTCTCCTCACCTATGCCTACTGACGCCACCGCAGCGACGACGCGGTCCCGCCCCGGCATCGCGAGCGTCCGGATCCTCCGACTCGCTTTCGGCACTGCCGCCTGCTTCTGGTTCTCCCAGGCCGTCGACTGGAACCTGTCTTTCATCGCCCCCGTGGCGACGATGTTCATCCTCGCACTGCCGCTGCCCGCTCCCAGACTGAAAATGGCCATCGGCCTCATCGCCGCGCTGGTGCTCGCGTTCGCAGCGGGTCTTCTAGTACTGCCCCGGATCATCCATCAGCCCTTGGTGGGTTTTCTGCTGCTCGGGCTGCTGCTCTACTGGAGTTTCTACATTCCTGCCAAGGGTGGTCCAGCCGTCATCGGCATGCTGCTGACGATAGGGCTCGCCGTGAGCACAGCCGTCGGCACGGTCAACGTGGATGCCATCCTGTTCGTCGTCAGGGGCGTGGTGTTCGCGGCGGTTGCCGGCATTGCCTTCGTCTGGATAGCGCACGCGATGATACCGGATACTCTCGCGGCGGCCCGGCCGCCGGCGCCCCCGGCAAAAGCTCGGCCGGCGGAGAAGGCGGAAGCGGCCGTCGCCCGCTGGAGTGCTTTCCGCTCACTGATGATCGTGCTGCCGATCGGGCTCTGGTTCCTGCTGTCCGGTGCGAGCGCCGCCTATGCGCCCGTCATGATCAAGGTGGCCACGATGGGGCAGCAGGCGTCGAACGAGGATACCCGGGCCGCCGGCCGATCCCTGATCATGTCGACGATCATAGGCGGCATCGGCGCCGTCATCGGCTGGCAGGTGCTGAGGATCGCCCCGACGCTTGCGGTGTACACGCTGATCGTGGGACTGGCCGGGCTGGTCGCCGGCCGGCAGATCTTCCGCGGTGCAGGTTTGGCGCGGGACGCGGCCACATGGTCGTACGGATATCTGACGATGCTCGTGATACTGGCGCCGGCCACCATGGACAGCCCCTTCGGTGCCGCGGCGGGGGGCCAGTTCGTCGACAGGCTGATCATGTTCGTGCTGGCGACCCTCTACGCTGTCGCCGCCGTCTACGTGGTGGATGCCCTTCGACCGCATCGCAAGTCTGCTTAGCCGGCATCTGCGGGTGAGCGCACTCGGCCCGCCGGGAAGTTATCGACCGCCAGGAGATCGAAGATGAGCGAAGAAATTCCGGGTATTGCGCTCACGGAGACGATGACGAACAGACAGAAGGTGTTCGTTCGCTACCTTACGGCTATTCTCATCGACCTGACAGTTCTCAATCTGTTCGACGAGTACTGGCAGCTCGTTACGGTGGAGTCTTTCACCATATCCGCTCTCGTTGCCGTCCTCTTGCAGGCGCTTCTGCGGGCGACCCTCGCCCTGGAGCACCGGGTTGGTCTGTACTTCAATTCTAGATCGGGCGGGGTTGCCAGATTTCTGCGATTCTTCTGCGCGTGGCTGATTTTGTTCGTCTCCAAGTTCGTCATACTCGGTGCGATCGATTTCGCATTCGGCGACGAGGTGCGCTTCGACGGTCCGGCCCACGGTGTGGTCGCGTTCATCGCCGTGGTTACAGCAATGCTCGCGGCGGAGGAACTGGCGGTGCGTATCTACCGGCGGCTGGGTCGGGAGACTTGAATGGCGCCCCTGTCCTCCAAGCCAGTCTGAACAGACACCCGGAGCAGCGGGCTTTCAGTCCGTGGCCGGGTCTGCCGGCTTGCGAGGCTCGATTCCCGGCAGCGCGCGCACGTAGATGTCCTGCTGCGGGTACGGGATT
>CAYRZI010000153.1:0-6232 GCA_964428605.1 uncultured Woeseiaceae bacterium | reverse complement strand
TCGCTGAAGCGCTACCTCTCCGGCGTGGTGGCGGACGTGAACCGCTACCTGGAGCAGGAGGCGGCGGACCCGGACTCGGGCATGCGCCGGCGCATCGCCGAGTCGCTGGCCGGCGCGGGCGGCACGCTGGCGGTCAACCCGGGCCTGCGCACGGAGCTCGATAGCTGGTTCCGGGACACGCTGCTCTACATGGTCACCCGTTACCGGACCAACATCTCCTCCATCATCAGCGAGACCATCGCGGGCTGGGATGCCGGAGCCACGGCCCGGCGCATCGAGCTGCACGTGGGCCGGGACCTGCAGTTCATCCGCATCAACGGCACCCTGGTGGGCGGACTCGTAGGGCTGACCCTGTACACGCTCTGGCAGTTCGTCGTCTGAGTCGGCGCGCGGCGTCTACTGCTCTTCGTCGCGCAGCGCCCGCCGCAGTATCTT
Organism: uncultured Woeseiaceae bacterium; assembly: GCA_964428605.1. Classification (GTDB taxonomy): domain Bacteria; phylum Pseudomonadota; class Gammaproteobacteria; order Steroidobacterales; family Woeseiaceae; genus Lentisalinibacter. Next base: position 5,797 of record CAYRZI010000153.1, on the reverse strand, counting down.
GCCCACGTTGGTCTTCGGCAGTTCGTCGCGGAACTCCACCACCTTCGGCACCTTGTAGCCGGTGAGCTGCTCCCGGCAATGGTCGATGACGGCCTTCTCGGTCAGCGACGGGTCCTTGCGCACCACGAACACCTTCACCACCTCGCCGGCGCGCTCGTCGGGCTGGCCGACGGCGGCCACCTCGAGGACGCCGTCCATCGCGGCGATCACTTCCTCGATCTCGTTCGGATACACGTTGAAGCCGGACACCAGGATCATGTCCTTCTTGCGGTCCTCGATGTAGACGTAACCGCGCTCGTCCATGCGGCCCATGTCGCCGGTGCGGAACCAGCCGCCCTCCAGCATCACCTTCTCGGTCTCCTCCGGGTGGTGCCAGTAGCCCTCCATCACCTGGGGTCCGCGGATGCAGATCTCGCCCACCTCGCCCGGCGGCAGCTCGTCGCCGGCGTCGTTACGGATGCTCACCTCCGTGGAGGAGATGGGCAGGCCGATGGAGCCGTTGTAGTGAGCGTCGTCGGTGATGGGGTTGATGACTGCGGCCGGGGAGGTCTCGGTGAGTCCGTAGGCCTGGGTGAGCGTGTTGCCGGTCACCTCCTTCCAGCGCCGGGCCACCGGCTCCTGCACGGCCATGCCGCCGCCCACGGTGATCTGCAGGCTGCTGAAATCCAGCTGGTCGAAGCCGGGGGTATTCAGCAGGGAGCTGAACAGGGTATTTACGCCGGTGAAGTAGGTGAAGGGGTACTTGCCCAGCTCCTTCACGAAGCCCTCGAAGTCCCTCGGGTTGGGGATCAGGATGTTGTGGCCGCCCAGCTTCATGATGCCGAGGCAGTTACCCTCCAGCGAGAAGATGTGGTAGAGCGGCAGCGCCGTGATGGCGATGATGTCCTGGTCCTCGTCCAGCTTCGCGCCCAGCCAGGCGGTGGACTGCTCCACGTTGTAGACCAGGTTGCGGTGGCTCAGCATGGCGCCCTTCGCCACGCCGGTGGTGCCGCCGGTGTATTGCAGGAAGGCGAGATCGCCGAGGTCGATGTCCGGCGGCTGGAATACCAGGCTGCCGCCGCCGTACAGCGCGTCGCGGAAGGGGATGGCGCCGGGCAGGCTGTAGGCCGGCACCTGCTTCTTCACGCGCTTGACCACGAAGTTCACGATCTGGCGTTTCGGCGTCCCGAACAGGTCGCCCACCCCCGTAGTGACCACCGTCTCCACCGGCGTCTCGCCGATCACCTTCTCCAGCGTCGTCGCGAAGTTCTCCAGGATCACGATGGCCCGCGCACCCGAGTCCCTGAGCTGATGCTCCAGTTCCCGCGGCGTGTAGAGCGGGTTGACGTTGACGATGATCAGCCCGGCCCTGAGCGCGGCGCAGAGCACCACCGGGTACTGCAGGATGTTCGGCAGCATGATGGCGACCCGGTCGCCCTTGGCGAGCCCCGCCCGCTCCTGCAGCCAGGCGGCCATGTGCCGGGACAGGCGGTCCAGGTCGGCATAGCTCAGCGTGACGTCCATGCAGGTGTAGGCGGGCCTGGCGGCGTATTCCTTGAAGCTCGTCTCGATCAGGTCCCGGAGCGAACGGAAACCGCCGTTGTCCACCTCCGCCGGCACGCCCGGCGCGTATTCCTTCAGCCAGAATTTCTCCACGGAATCCCCCATCGTGTGGCCGGCGCGGGCGGCGCGCCGACAAGAAAAAAACATCAGGCTACCTATACACGCGGCGGGACGGACGGGCAAGCCGGCCGCGGCCGCGGGCCCGCCGCGTCAGTCCCCCAGCGCCGCCGCGACCGCCGGCCAGGCGTTGTCCAGCATCAACGGCTGGGCGGCGGCATTGGGATGGATACCGTCGGCCTGCATCAGGCCGTCGTCCAGCGCCACGCCGTCCAGGAAGAACTCCACCCACTCGAGGTCGTAGGTCTCGGCCAGCTCGCCGTAGAGGGCGTGGAAGCTCTCCGCGTAGCGGGGGCCGTAGTTGATCGGGATGCGCATGCCGAGCAGCACCACCTCGGCGCCCGCGTCCCGGCTCTGTTCGATCATGGTCTCGAAATTCGAACGCACGACGTCCAGCGGCAGCCCGCGCAGCCCGTCATTGCCGCCGAGCTCGATGATCACGAGTTCGGGCTCGTGGCGCTCCAGTGCCCGCCCCAGGCGCGCCAGGCCGCCCGATGTGGTATCGCCGCTCACGCTGGCGTTGACGACCCGATGCCCGTACCCTTCCTGCGCGAGCCGCGAGGCCAGCAGCGACACCCAGGTCTCCTCCACGGCGAGGCCGTAGCCGGCGCTGAGGCTGTCGCCCAGCACGAGCACGGTGGGCGGTGTCGGCCTCTCGACCGTGCTTTCGGCCACATCCGCCAGGGCCGGCGTGCCGAATATCAGCAGCAGGGCAAGGAAAAGCTTCTTCATGTCAGTGGATTCGAATGCGGCGCTCGTCGCCGAGCATCTCAGTAAAAAGGTTACCAGTCCGGAAGGAACTCTGACCATTCTGGACGACGTGGGTTTCGTCATCGGCCGGGCCGAGTCCGTGGCAATCGTCGGGCCGTCGGGGGCCGGCAAGTCCACGCTGCTGGCACTGCTGGCCGGCCTGGACACGCCGAGTTCCGGCCGCGTGTGGCTCGAGGGCCGGGAACTCTCGGCAATGGACGAGGACGGCCGGGCTGCGGTGCGGGCCGCCCGGGTGGGCTTCGTGTTCCAGTCTTTTCATCTGGTGCCCTCGCTCACGGCCATCGAGAACGTCATGCTGCCGATGGAACTCGACGGCGCCGAGGACGCCCGGGAACGGGCCGCCGCCATCCTCGCGGAGGTGGGGCTCGCCGCCCGCAAGGGCCATTATCCGAACCAGCTGTCCGGCGGCGAGAAGCAGCGCGTGGCCATCGCCCGGGCCTTCGCCACGAACCCGGCGGTGCTGTTCGCCGACGAGCCCACCGGCAACCTGGATGCGGCCACCGGCGAGCGCATCATAGAACTCCTGTTCCGCCTGAACAGCGAATCGGAGGCCACCCTCGTGCTCGTGACCCACGACGAACACCTGGCCGGGCGCTGCGACCGGCGGCTGTCGCTGGAGGCCGGCCGGCTCGTCGGGCAGTGATGAGGACCGCGGCGTTCGCATTCACGGCGCTCCGGCGCGAGGCGCGCTCCGGCGAGCTGATCGTGCTGGCCGCGGCGCTGGCCATAGCCGTCACCTCGCTGACCGCCATCGGCTTCCTCACCGATCGTATCGCCCAGGCGGTCTCGCTGCAGGCCGCCGAGGTGCTTGCCGCCGACATCCGCCTGCGCTCGGCGCGGGAGATGGACGAAGCGCCGCTGGCCTCCGCCCGTGAGATGGGACTGGCGAGCGCCGAGACGCTGACCTTCCCGAGCGTGGTGTTCGCCGGCGAGCGCAACGCGCTGGCCACCATCAAGGCGGCGGGCCCCGGCTATCCGCTGCGCGGCCGGGTGCGCATCGCCGACGAGATATTCGGTGCCGAGCGTACCGTGGACACGCTGCCGCCGCCGGGTACCGTCTGGGCCGACGGCGCGCTGCTGGCGCGCATCGGAGCGCGGGTGGGCGACCGCGTGGACGTGGGCGCCTCCACCCTGACCGTGGATGCCGTGCTCACCTACCGGCCGGACCAGACGCCGGGTTTCGCCGGGCTCGCGCCCAGCCTGCTCATGAACCTGGACGAGGTGCCGGCCACGGGCCTGGTGCAGACCGGCAGCCGGGTCAGCCATGCCCAGCTGTTCGCCGGGGACCGGGAGGCGGTGCGCCGCTTCGTCGCGGCCTGGCAGGACCGGCTGCCGGACGCGGTCCGCCTCGAGGACCGGGGCGATGCCGGCGAGGAGCTGAACGCGGCAGTGCAACGGGCCGGCCGATTCCTCTCGCTGGCCTCCCTGGTGAGCCTCCTGCTGTCGGCGGTCGCGGTGGCGATGTCGGGCCGGCGCTATGCCGAACGAAGGCTGGATACGGTGGCGCTGATGAAGAGTCTCGGCGCCTCCCAGTCGTTCATCTTCCGGGTCTCGCTGCTGCAGTTGCTCATGATCGGGCTGGCCGCCGGCCTGGTGGGTGCGGGCATCGGCTACCTGGCCGAAACGGGCCTCTCCCGGCTGCTCGCCGGCCTCATCGGCAGCGACCTGCCCGCGCCCTCGCTCACCCCGGTGGCGCTGGGCGTCGGCACCTCCCTCATCCTGTTGCTCGGCTTCGCCCTGCCCTCGCTGATGCGGCTGAAGAGTACGCCGCCGCTCAGGGTCCTGCGCCGGGATCTGACGCCGCCGCCGCCCGCCGCCTGGCTCACCACGCTGGCCGCCATCGCGGCGCTGGCGGCGCTCGTCTACTGGGCGGTGCGGGACGTCGCCCTGCTGGTCCTCGTGCTCGGCGGCACTGCGGTCATCGCCGCGGTGCTCTATCTCGCCGGCAGGCTGCTGGTGCTGGCGCTCGCGCGCATGCGCGGCCGTGTCGGCGTGGCCTGGCGTTACGGGCTCGCGAACATAGCCCGGCGCGGCAGTGACAGCGCGGTGCAGGTGGTGGCGTTCGGCCTCGGACTGATGGTGCTGTTGCTGCTCACACTGGTGCGCAACGACCTGCTGGCCGGCTGGCGCGCCACTCTGGACGAGGACGCGCCGAACCATTTCCTGATCAACATCCAGCCGGACGATCGGTCGAGCGTGGCCGATATCCTCCGCGAGGCCGGCGTCGAGGACCCGGAGTTCGTGCCGCTGGTACGCGCGCGGCTCACCGCCATCGACGGCACGCCCATCGGCGAGATCACGTTCGAGGACGAACGGGGCCGGGGCATGTCGGAGCGGGAGCAGAACCTGTCGTTCACGGCCGAGCTGGCGGCCAGCAACCGGGTGACGGCGGGCAGCTGGTGGCCGCCGGGCTACGACGGCCCGCCGCTGGTCTCCATGGAGGCGGACGCCGCCGAGGAACTCGGCGTGAGCCTGGGCGACGAGCTCTCCTACCTGGTGGCCGGCGAGCCGCTGACCGCTGAGGTGGCGAGCATCCGCGAGGTGCAGTGGGATTCCTTCGAGCCCAACTTCTTCATGGTGCTCTCGCCGGGCGCCCTGGAAGGCTATCCGCGCACCTACATCTCCAGCTTCCACATCGACCCGGAGCGCAAGGGCGCCCTGCTCGAGCTGGTGCGCACCCATCCCAGCATCTCGGTGATCGACATCCAGGCCCTGATCGCGCAGGTGCGCGGCGTGATCGACAAGGCCGCCCTGGCGGTGCAGTACGTCTTCGCGTTCACCCTGCTGGCCGGACTGGTGGTGCTGTTCGCCGCCGTGCAGTCCACGCTGGACGAACGGCGCTACGAGAGCGCGCTGCTGCGCACCTTCGGCGCGAAACGGCGTACGGTCACGGCGGGGCTCGCCTCGGAATTCCTGGCGCTCGGCCTGCTCGCCGGCGTGTTCGCCGCCGCCGGCGCGACGGTGCTCGGCATGCTCGCGGCCTCCCGGCTGTTCGACCTGGACTACACCGTGGACCCGGTGCTCTGGCTGGCCGGCATGATCGCCGGCATGCTGCTGGTGGGCGTCAGCGGCACGCTGGCCGCCCGCGGCGCGGTGAACGCCCCGCCGGTGAACACGCTGCGCCGCGCATAAAAATGCAGGAGGGCCTTCAGGCCCGATTCCTTCTTTTGTGGCCGCCCTGCGGGGGTATCCATCTTGCTCCCGACAAAAGGTCGCGGCGATGGATACCCCCGCATGACGGCCACGCCTGCAGTAGCGTGAAGGAACTGCCAGTCAGTAGCGCCACCTGACCAGTGCCAGCCCTGTCGGCCACGGGCCCGTCAGCGGGTGGGCATGGGTTGCGGGGTCGTCCGGGCCGACTGGAGCC
>CAYRZI010000152.1:0-6243 GCA_964428605.1 uncultured Woeseiaceae bacterium | reverse complement strand
GGAGGTCCGCGGCAATGCCTGAGCTGACCGTGTACACCCGGCGCGGCTGTCATCTCTGCGAGATGCTCATCGAGGAGCTCATGCCGCTGGCGCGGGGCCGCGCGCGCATCCATCTCTGCGACGTGGACCGGGACCCGGCGCTGGTCGAGCGCTACGGCCTGCGGGTGCCCGTCCTGGAGGTGGAGGGCGATGTGCTCTGCGAGGCGAGGCTGGACCGGGCGAAGGTTCTCACCTACCTGGACCGCTGCGAAGGGCGGCCGGAAAACGGCCAAACCGAACCGCCGGGCCGTTTATAATCCGCGCTTCACCGTCGGCGCCGGGTGCCCGGGCGGCCGGGCATCCCCGGTCCGCGGACACCGGCCTGGCGGCCGTCCAGAGTCGATCCCGTATTTATGAAGAACATCCGCAACTTCTCGATCATCGCCCATATCGACCACGGCAAATCCACGCTGGCCGACCGCATCATCCACCTCTGCGGCGGGCTGAGCGACCGGGAGATGGCGGCCCAGGTACTCGACTCGATGGACCTGGAGCGCGAGCGCGGCATCACCATCAAGGCGCAGACCGTGTCGCTGGATTACGTGGCCACCGACGGGCGCAAGTACGAGCTGAATTTCATCGACACGCCCGGGCACGTGGATTTCTCCTACGAGGTCTCCCGCTCGCTCGCTGCCTGCGAGGGCGCGCTGCTGGTGGTGGACGCGGCCCAGGGCGTCGAGGCCCAGAGCGTGGCCAACTGCTACACGGCCATCGATCAGGAGCTGGAAGTGGTGCCCGTGCTGAACAAGATCGACCTGCCGGCCGCCGAGCCCGAGCGGGTGATCAACGAGATCGAGGAGATCATCGGCCTGGAGGCCCGCGACGCGGTGCGGGTCAGCGCGAAGACCGGGGAGGGCGTGCGCGAGCTGCTGGACGTGCTGGTGACCCGCATACCGCCCCCGGTGGGGGACACCGAGGCTCCCCTGCAGGCACTCATCGTCGATTCCTGGTTCGACAACTACGTGGGTGTCGTCTGCCTGGTGCGGGTGGTGAACGGCACGCTGTCGAACCGGGAGAAGATCCGGGTGATGTCGACGGGCCGGGCCCACCAGGTGGACCGGGTCGGCAAGTTCACGCCCAAGATGATGGACACCGAGACCCTGGAGGCGGGCGAGGTCGGCTTCGTCATCTCCAGCATCAAGGAGATCGACGGCGCCCCGGTGGGCGATACGCTGACCGCCGACAAGCGTCCCTGCGACAAGCCGCTGCCCGGCTTCCGGGAGATGCAGCCGCGGGTATTCGCGGGTCTCTTCCCCTCCCAGTCGGACGACTACGAGGCCTTCCGCGAGGCGCTGCAGAAGCTCAGGCTGAACGACGCGGCGCTGCACTTCGAGCCCGAGACATCGGTGGCGCTCGGCTTCGGCTTCCGTTGCGGCTTCCTCGGCATGCTGCACATGGAGATCGTGCAGGAGCGGCTGGAGCGCGAATACGGTATCGACCTCATCACCACCGCGCCCACCGTGGTGTACGAGGTGGAGACCGTGACCGGCGAGGTGCTGAGCGTGGACAACCCGGCCTCGCTGCCGCCGGTGGGCGAGATCGCGGAGATCCGGGAGCCGATCATCGTGGCCGGAATCCTGGTGCCGGAGGCCCATGTGGGCGCCGTCATGAAGCTGTGCATCGAGAAGCGGGGTGTGCAGACGAAGATGCTCTACCTGGGCGGCCAGGTGTCGCTGGAGTACGAGATGCCGATGTCGGAGGTCGTGCTCGACTTCTTCGACCGGCTGAAGTCGGCCAGCCGCGGCTTCGCCAGCTTCGACTACCACTTCGCCCGCTTCCAGGCGGCCGACCTGGTACGGCTCGACATCCTGATCAACAAGGAGAAGGTGGATGCGCTGTCGGTGATCGTGCACCGGGACAAGGCCTATCCCCGCGGGCGGGAACTGGTCGAGAAGATGAAGGAACTGATACCGCGGCAGATGTTCGAAGTGGCCATCCAGGCGGCCATCGGTTCCCACGTGATCGCGCGCAGCACGGTCAAGGCCCTGCGCAAGAACGTGACGGCCAAGTGCTACGGCGGCGACGTCAGCCGCAAGCGCAAGCTGCTGGAGAAGCAGAAGGAAGGCAAGCGGCGCATGAAGCAGCTCGGCTCGGTGGAGATTCCCCAGGAAGCGTTCCTTGCGGTACTCCAGGTCGACAAGTAAGGTGCTCACCCGGATTCTGACACGGAAATGAAATTGGACCTGTCACTGTTGCTGGTACTGGCCACGCTCGTTACCGGCGTGATCTGGCTCGTCTGGGCGGTCGTCCGGCGTGGCGGCGGCAGCGGGGAGGGCGACGGCGGCGGATCCATGCCGAAGGTCGTCGAGTATTCCCGTTCGTTCTTCCCCGTGCTGCTGCTGGTGCTGGCGATACGATCGTTCGCCTTCGAACCCTACCGCATCCCCTCCAGTTCCATGGTGCCCACGCTGCTGGTGGGCGACTTCATCTTCGTCTCCAAGTTCTCCTACGGCCTGCGGCTGCCGGTGCTGCACACCGAAGTGCTGGAGACCGGCCGGCCCGAGCGGGGCGACATCGCGGTGTTCCGCCTGCCGTCGAATCCGGACATCAATTACATCAAGCGCGTGGTCGGACTGCCCGGTGACGAGATCGTCTACCGCAACCACCGGCTGTTCATCAACGGCGAGCCGGTGGAGATGGAGGCCGTCGAGCGCTGGAGCGAGGACGGCGAGACCGGTCAGTTGTTCATCGAGCGGCTCGGCGAGAGCGAACACCTGATCCTGCTCCAGCGCAGCCCGCTGTCCGGCGTCTACCGTTTCCAGGTGCCCGGGGGCTGTTACTTCGTGATGGGCGACAACCGGGACAACAGCCGGGACAGCCGCTTCCCGCAGGTGGGCTGTGTGCCGGAGGACAACCTGGTGGGACGGGCGAGCCGCATCTGGCTGAACTGGCGCTGGGGCGAGTGGCCGCGCTGGAATCGCATCGGCGACAAAATCCGATAATGTGCCGCAGGTCACTGCACGATCGGGTAATATCGCGTGACATAACGCTTTTCCAGCGGGTTCCGGAGGCGGATATGGCAGACCTTCGTTACGGCAGTTGCGTCGCTCGCCGCGAGCGCGGCATGACCACCCTCGGCATGTTGATCCTGGTGGCCTTCGTCGGCCTGTTCGTGTTCGCCGGCATCCGGCTGGTGCCGGTCTACCTCGAGCACATGAAGATCGTCAGCGTGCTGGACGGAGTCAAGGACGAATACGAGGGCCAGAGTCCGAGCCGGCAGGACCTTATGCGTTCCCTCTCACGGCGCTTCGACATCGAGAGTATCAACGTCATCAGCGAAAGGGATCTCGAGATCAAGAAGATCGCCGACGGCTACACCATCGAGGCCAAGTACGAGAACCACACGCCGTTCATCGCCAACATCTCGTTCACCGTGACCTTCAACAAGCTGGTCGAAGTCCGCAGCTGACCGGGAGCGACGCACCGGGCCTTGGAAGATATCAGTGACTGGGTCCAGCGGACCTTCGATTACCGATTCAGCGACACTTCCCTGCTGGAGCGCGCGCTTACCCATCGTAGCGCGCCCGGCCGCAGTAACGAGCGCCTGGAATTCCTGGGCGATGCCGTGCTCGACTGCGTCATCTCGGACCTCCTGATCACGCTGCGGCCGGACTCCGAGGAGGGCGAGCTCAGCCGCCTGCGCTCCCGGCTGGTGCGCGACCATGCCCTGGCGGAGATCGCCTGGCAGCATGGGGTGGGCGAGCGGCTCAAGCTCGGCTCGGGAGAGATGAAGAGCGGCGGCTTCCGCCGGGACTCCATCCTGGCGGATGCGCTCGAGGCCCTGCTCGGGGCGATCTTCCGTGACGGCGGCTACGCCGAGGCGGAACGTGTGGTGCGCCGCCTCTACGCCCCCCGGCTCGAGCACCTGCCGGCGGGCGACTCGCTCAAGGATCCGAAGACCCGCCTGCAGGAATGGCTGCAGGCGCAGGGCCTGCCGTTGCCGGACTACGAACTCGTGGCGGCGAGTGGGCCTGCCCACGAACAGGTGTTCGAGGTGCGCTGTCGCCTCGCCCGCCCGCAGGCCGAGCAGACGGCGAGCGGAGCGAGCCGCCGGGAGGCCGAGCAGGAGGCGGCGCGGCTGCTGCTTGCTTCCCTGGCCGCCGACTCGCGATCATGAGCCCTATGGATCAGCAGGACCACAGGTGCGGCTTCGTGGCGGTCGTGGGGCGGCCCAACGTGGGCAAGTCCACGCTGATCAACCGCATCGTGGGCCGCAAGATCAGCATCGTCACGCCGCGGCCGCAGACCACCCGGCACCGCATCCACGGCATCCGCGAGCAGGAGGGCGCCCAGATAATCTTCGTGGATACCCCGGGACTGCACGGCGATCAGCCCCGGGCCATCAACCGGGCGATGAACCGGGCGGCCACGGGCGCCGCGGCGGAGGCCGACCTGCTCCTGTTCATGTTCGACGCCAGGGGCTGGCGGGACGGCGACCAGCTGGTACTCGACCGTGTCCGCGCTTCGGGTCACCCGGTGATCGCGCTGGCCAACAAGGCCGATCTCGTCCGCCCGAAGGAGCGCCTCCTGGGGACGCTGGCGGCAGTGGCGGAGAAGGCGGACTTCGCCGAGATCGTGCCGCTGTCGGCGCGTACCGGCAGCAACGTGGACCGTCTGCTCGAGCTCATTCCCCGCTACCTGCCGGTCTCGCCGCCGCTCTACGAGCCGGATACCGTCACCGACCGCAGCGAGAGCTTCCGCGCGGCGGAGCTCATCCGCGAGAAGCTCATGCTCAGGCTGCGCGACGAGCTGCCCTACGGCCTCACCGTGATGGTGGAGGAGTTGCGGCGCGGACGCAGCGGCTACGAGGTGAGCGCGGTCATCTACGTGGACAAGCCCTCCCACAAGGCCATCGTCGTCGGTCGCGGCGGCGGCGTGCTGAAGGCGGTGGGCACTTCCGCCCGGCGGGAGCTGAAGCGCATGCTGGGCGCGCCGGTGCACCTGGAGCTGTGGGTGAAGGTGCGCGAGAACTGGGCCGACAGCGAGAAGTACCTGCGCGAGTTCGGCTACGAGAGCCGGTGAACCAGCGCTCCCGCATCGGCTCCCAGCCTGGCTTCCTGTTGCACAGCCGGCCGTTCCGGGACTCCAGCCAGCTGATCGAGATCTTCAGCCGCGACCATGGCCGCATCGGTCTGGTGGCCCGGGGTGTGCGCTCCTCGCGCTCGCGCTACCGGGGCGTGCTGCGGCCCTTCGCGCCCCTGGAGCTGTCCTGGACCATCGCCGGGGACCTCGGTACGCTCACCGGCGCGGAGTCCGCCGGGCGCCTGCCCGCGCTGGCCGGCGATGCGCTGATGGCCGGGTTCTACGTCAACGAGCTGGTGCTGAAGCTCACCCACCGGCACGACGCCCAGCCGGACGTCTACGCCGCCTACGAAGCGGCGGTGACCGGCCTGGCCAGCCGGCCCGACGTCGAGCTGACCCTGCGCCGCTTCGAGCTCAGGCTGCTGCGCGCCATCGGCTACGGCCTCGATCTGGAGCATGATATGGTTACCGGTCTGCCGGTGGAGGACGGCGCCTGGTACCGCGTGCGGGCGGCGGAGGGCGTCGCGCGGGTCACGGCCGACGGGCCGCACGCCTCCCTGTTCAGCGGAGCGGAACTCCGGGATATCGCCGCCGAACGGCTGCAGGATCCGGCGCTGCTGAAACGGGCCCGGCGCATTCTGCAGGCGGCGCTGGAGCATTGCCTGGAGGGCAGGGAACTCAGCAGTCGGCGGGTGATGCGGGCCATGCGGCGGCGCGCCGAGGCCGGCGACGACGACGCGCGCTAGAGCCGCCGGGCACGGCGGGACCGGCCACACGGGAAGGCAGCGAAATGCAGACACTGAAGCTCGGAGTGAACATCGACCACGTGGCCACCCTGCGCCAGGCGCGGGGCACCCGCTACCCGGATCCGGTGGAGGCGGCGTTCATTGCCGAGCGTGCGGGCGCCGACAGCATCACGGTGCATCTGCGCGAGGACCGGCGCCACATCCAGGACCGGGACGTCCGGGTGCTGGCCGGTACACTGCAGACACGCATGAACCTGGAGATGGCCGTCACCGCGGAGATGATCGCCATCGCCCGGGAACTGCAGCCGGCGGACTGCTGCCTGGTGCCGGAGAAGCGCGAGGAACTCACCACCGAGGGCGGGCTGGACGTGGTATCCCGGCGGGACGAGGTGGCCGACGCGGTGCTGCAGCTCTCGGCGGCGGGCATCCGGCCGTC
>CAYRZI010000151.1:0-6297 GCA_964428605.1 uncultured Woeseiaceae bacterium | reverse complement strand
CGGGCAGGGCGAACCGGCCGCCCGCAGGCAGCCGCACCTCGGCATACAGGGTCTTCGAGTAGCTCCTGACCGGCGAGGCGGCGCCGAAACTCTCACCCAGGATCAGGCGCACCGTGGCTCCGTCCACGGAGACCTCGGGCAGATCGGCCGCCGGCGTGTGGGTGAAGGCCGGTTCGATCTCCTCCAGGCCGTCCGGCAGCGCGATCCAGGACTGGATACCGTGCATGGACGATTCCACGTCCCGGTCGGAACCCGCCCGCTCGGCATGCACGATGCCGCGGCCGGCGGTCATGAGGTTGACCGCACCCGGCCGGATGGGCAGCGCGTAGCCGAGGCTGTCCCGGTGCATGATCTCGCCGTCGAAGAGATAGGTGATGGTGGCGATGCCGCACGTCGATGCCCTCGCCGGGCGGAAAGACCGCCGGGCCCATCTCGTCGAAGAAGATGAAGGGCCCCACCATCTGCCGCGCGGACGACGGCAGCACCCGCCGCACGCTGAAGCCGCCGCCCAGGTCCCGGGAGCGGGGCACGATGCGGACCGCGACCGGGCCGTGGCTCCGGGTGCAGACCGGCTGGAACGCCGGCTGGGTGCTCATGTCGCTGTCTCGGTGGCAGTCGGTGCGCTTATGGTGCCACGGCCGCAGGGGCGGGAGTGATAGTCCGCCCCCTTTCGACGCGACGGGTCGGAATTTCCGAAGCCCCGGGGCGGGCCCTTCGGCTAGACTGCGCAACGATCCCGTGACTTGCGCGAAGGACAAGCAATGAAAAAGACCATCCGTCCCCTGCCGTCTCCCCTGGCCGCCGCCGCGATCGTGGCCTGCGGCCTGCTCGCCGTTTCGGGGCCCGCCTTGACGGCGACCGGCGCCGAGGACGACAAAGCCTTCCACGACCATCACCATGGCGAGGACGGCCACTCGGGCGAGCACGAACACCACCACGGCGACGACGGTCACTCGGGCGAGCACGAGCACCACCACGGCGACGACGGCCACGCGAGCGAGCACGAGCATCATCACGGTGACGACGGCCACTCGGGTGAGCACGAGCACCACCATGGCGACGACGCTCATGCGGGCGAGCACGAACACCACCACGCCGAAGACCACCACCCGGCCGACTGATACCGGCGGCCCCGGCCGGGGCGTCCGCAAAGCTCCCTATTAGCGCGGTCGGCGTCCCGTGCTACCGTCCGTCAAAAGCGAGACGGAGGGCATGCCGTGACAGAAGCCAGACTGCCGGAGTGGCTGCAGACCATGAAGGACCGGGGCTACGTCGTCTGGAAGACCGAACCGCCCGCCGCCCTGGCGGCGAAGTTCATGCAGTCGCCGATCAAGTTGTCCGGGATACGCCACGTGCGTGTCTGGGGCCTGCAGGTGGACGACGAACGAGAGCTGCCCGGCCACGAACGAACCTCCATTCCGGACGAGGAGCTGTGGCAGGTGGAACTGATCGCCGACGACGGCTCGAAGTACGAGGTGAGCGCGGCAACGGTGGAGCCGGCTCCCTAGCGGCAAAGCGCCGGGACAGCCGACTCGGGGGCGGAACCGCCGCTGCCGTCGACCGGCGCATTGCAAACGCCCGGCGTTGCCGAGAATCCGACCGCCGAACAGACGATAAAGAGACCGGCCGTCAGTCGGGGTTTCTCTTCTCGCTCATGTACTTGCGCAGCCAGGCCCTGGCCAGCCGCAGATCCCGCCGGCTGGTGGGTTCGGAGACCCCGACCACCCGGGCGGCCTGTTCGTGGGTCAGACCGCCGAAGTAGTGCAGCTCCAGGATCCTGGCCATGCGCTCGTCGAAGCCGGCGAGCTTCGACAGGGCCTCGTCGAGATCCAGCAGGTCTTCGTCCGCGTTGCTGCCCATCGCGGACTCGTCGAGGGTGACGCGCAGGGCATCGCCGCCCCGCTTGGCGGCCTTGCGGGCGTTCGCGTGGTTCACCAGCAGGCGGCGCATCATGCGCGCCGCCAGTGCGTAGAAGTGCGTACGGTCCTGCCAGTCGGTGTCCACGCCGATCAGCTTCTCGTAGGCCTCGTGGACGAGGGCGGTCGGCTGCAGCGTGTGTCCCGGCGATTCGCTGCCGAACAGGCGCTGGGCGATACGCCGCAGCTCGCCGTAGACCAGCGGGGTGAGTGACTCGAGCGCGGCTGCGTCGCCGTCGGCCCAGTCGCGCAGCAACCTGGTGATCTCTCCGGCTTCGGGTGGCGAGGATTCGGTCACGGCGCCGGCCGGGGACTGTTCAGGGCGAGAGGATGACGCCGAGGGCGTCGGGCTCCCGGTCCGTGGCCCAGCGCTCCAGGATCTCCCAGGAGGCGGTGTCGATGACGGCCAGTTCGTCGCCGCCGCTCACGGCGACCCAGGCGCGGCGCCCGTCCGGGTGGATCTCCACGCCGATGGGCAGCGCCGCGCGGCCGAGCAGGGTCTCCTTGTATTGCGCACCGGGCTCGGCGACGGGGATGCTGCGGACGAGTTCCCGTTCCGCCACGTCGAATACGGATACCGTCGCCGCCCGCGCGTTGGTCACCAGCGCGTGGCCGCCGTCCGGCGTGAAGGCGATGCGGATGGGCACGCCGGGCGAATCCAGGGTGGCCAGTATCTCGAGCGTGGCGGCATCCACCACGCTGACGGTATCCGCGGCCCGGTTGGTGACCCAGACCTCGGCCCCGTTCGCCGTGACGCCCACCCCCTCGGCGCCGTCGCCGGTGACGATGGAGCCCGTGACCTCGGCCGCCGCGATGTCCACCCGCTCCAGCGTGCCGGCGGCGATATTCGTGACCCAGGCGTGGCTGCCGTCCGGGGAGACGGCCACCATATGCGCGGTGCCCGTGCCCACGGGTATGCGCGCGTCGACCCCGCCCTGCCCGATATCCACTACCAGCAGGCTGTTCACCCCTTCGGCCGTGACGGCCAGCCGTCCGTCGGGCAGGAACGCCATGCCGTGGGGGCGGCTGTTCTCGCCGAGGTCGATGACACGCACGACCTCGCGGGCCGGCCAGTCGATCACGGTCAGGCTGTCGCCGGGCTCGTCCCGGCGGCCGTAGTTGCTCACCACGGCATGGCGCCCGTCCGGTGAGATCTCGATCTCGTGGGGGCCGACACCGGTGTCGAACCAGCGCAACCGTTCACCGGAGTCGGTATCGAGTGCCCAGACGGTATCGGCACTCTTGTTGCCGACCAGCAGCACGTCGCCCGCGGCGGCCAGCGCCGGCAGCAGGGGGACGGCAAGAAGCCAGGCCCGGCGCATGATGCTGCCCATGCCCGTCACGACAGCGTCATCAGGTAGCGGCCGTAGGCGGCCACGTCGTCCCAGTCGGTGTAGTCGATCACGGCATGACGGTCGGTGGGTCCGCCGGTGAACTTCATGATCATCTGGATGGCCACGGTGTCGAGCGGGCCCCAGGAGGGATAGTCGACCTTGCCGGCCAGCACCTTCAGGTCCCGGGGTTGCCAGGGCGAGCGTTCGAGAAATTTCTGCATGTACCGGTTTCCCTCGACCGTCGCCTTCTCCGGAGTACGCGCCGTCACCGAGATGTTGAAGAAGCTGTGCGGCTTCGCCTCGAGCTTCTCCCGGTTCGTCTCGACGAACTCGAACACCTCGTCGTCGTAGGTGCCGTAATAGACGGGGGCGCCCAGCGCGATGACGTCGGGGGCATCGAGGTCGACGCCCTCATGGATCGCCTCGACGACGTCCATCATCTCGCTCTCGCCGCCGGCCGCGTCGATGGCGTCGCACATGCGCCGCGCGATCCGGGCCGTGTGGCCGGAGCGGCTCCGGTAGAGGACCAGTACGGATGTCATGTCTTCCACTCCCTGCGGGTCAGCGGCTTATCCTGCATCAGTGGCGCCTCGGCGGACAAGCGGGGCGTCACCGGCCCGCGGGTTCGCCGCCCTCTTCCGCGGGCGCCTCGATGCAGCTTTCCTCCACGAGCAGCACCAGCGCCATGTCCTGGCTGCGGGCCCAGGCGAAGGCCAGGGCTGCGCCCAGCATCAGGGCGAGCATGATCCCGGTTGCGCGGTACAGATAGATACGCCGCATCGCCGTCTCCGTCTCCTCTACACCAGCTCGAAACGTTCCGAGCGTATCCGTGCCCGCGGAATGCCGCGCGCGCGCAGCGCGTCCTCCACCGCGTCCATCATCGGCGGCGGGCCGCAGACAAAATGCATGCGCTCGATGCCTTCCCGGGGCAGGTGGCGCGCGAGCACATCCTCGTCGATGACGCCCCGCTCGCCGGTCCAGTCCTCGGGCGGCTCCTCGATGACGTAGACGACGGTCAGCGCCAGCCGATCGGCCAGCTCTGCGAGCGCCTCGCGGTACGGCGTGTCCTCCCACCGCGGCGAGCCGTAGAACAGCAGCACCGGCCGCGGGTCGCCGCGGTCCGCCATCGTGCGCAGGATACCCAGGAACGGCGCGATGCCGACGCCGCCGGCGAAGAAGACGTAGCCGGCCGCGGGCGCCCGGTCCGGCGAGAACGAGCCGTGGGGCCCGTCCAGCCAGGCCCGGCGGCCCGGCTCCACGTCGCCGATGCCCGAGGTAAAGTCCCCCAGCTCCTCCACGGCGAACTCCAGCCGCGGCCCGGCCTCCGCGCTGGACGAGAACGAGAAGGGATGTTCCTCGACGCTGTACGGGGTCCGGCTCAGGCAGACCCAGGCGAACTGTCCGGGCCGGAACCCGATACCCTCGTGGCCCTCCGGCTCCAGGGCCAGGCTCCAGGTCCGGCCGCGCTCGGCCTCGACCGCCGCCACCCGCCAGGGCCGGCGGAACTGGAAGGCGGGCTTCGCGAGCCGCAGCCAGGCGAAAGAGGCCACCAGCACCGCCGAGATGGCGATCAGCACCCATTCCTTCCAGGCCGTGGCCGCGTAGCGGGCCGAGAAATGGATATGGCCGTGGGCCAGCCCCAGCGCGGCGAGTCCGAGCAGGGCGTGACTCACGCGCCAGTGTTCATAGCCGAGCCGGATGCGCTTGCGCGCCAGCGACAGCACGACGAGCAGCACCAGCGCGTAGAGCGCCCAGTTACCGAGCCGGGTGCCGGCGGTGCCGCCGAAGGGGTCCAGGAGGCCCGCCATCGCCGGCCGGTCCGCCACCAGCAGCAGCGGGTGTGCCACCAGCAGGCCGACGGCCACCATGCCCATTTCCCGGTGATACTTCAGGATGATGTCGATGCCGTAGGGCGCCGTGACGTGGCGGTAACGGGCGATGAGCAGGAACTGCACCGCTGTCTGCGCCAGCGCGACGAAGGCGAGCGCCACGGATAGCTCGGCCAGGAAGGAGCGGCCCGGCGGCGTGGGCGACACCATCATCACCACCAGCGGCGCGAGGATGACCGCCAGATAGGCGGCCACCCAGAACACTCCCTCGACCGTCCGTCCCATGCCGGACTCCCTGCGCCGCGCGGCGCCTGCCCTCTGGTGCATCGATCGGCGCTCCGCCGCCGAACTACCGGTAGAAGCCGGCCGCCGGGAAACAAATGCCCGGCCGGGCCGGTCTCACCCACTGTACAGGCCCTCTGCGGCCTGCTGCCACCACGGAAAGACACATGGACAGACGCACTCTGCTGAAGCGGCTCTTCCTCGCCGCCGGCGCCCTGGCCGCCGGCCCGGCTCTGGCGGAGAGCGAAACGGACGCGCAAACCGGCGCCGCCGGCGAGGCGAAGGAGTTCCCCCCGGTGAACATCACCCGTGAGCAATGGAAGGAGATCCTGCCGGCTGACCGCTACCGGATCCTGTTCCGCGAGGGCACCGAGCCCGCCGGCTCCAGCCCGCTGGACGAGGTCTACGACCCCGGCACCTATATCTGCGCCGCCTGCTACCTGCCGCTGTTCGCGAGCGAGGACAAGTTCGACAGCGGCACCGGCTGGCCCAGCTTCACGCAGCCCATCGAGGGCCGTGTCGGCACCAAACTGGATTTCAAGCTGATCCTGCCGCGCACCGAATACCACTGTATCCGCTGCGGCGGCCACCAGGGCCACGTGTTCGACGACGGCCCGCCGCCCACCGGCCAGCGCTGGTGCAACAACGGCCTGGCGCTGCGCTTCGTGCCTGAGAGCGAGGAACTGCCGGAACTGAGGACCTCCGCATGAGACGCCGCGCCATTGGCCTCCTGCCGTCGTTCGTCCTCGGCCTGATGCTGGCCGGCCCGCTGGCCGCCGCCGAGGCAGTGGCCACCTTCGCCGGCGGCTGCTTCTGGTGCATGGAGCCACCCTACGACGAGCTGGACGGCGTCAAGTCCACCGTCTCCGGCTTCATGGGCGGCGACGTGAAGGACCCGAGCTACGAGCAGGTGGTGCGCGGCGGTACCGGCCACGC
>CAYRZI010000150.1:0-6453 GCA_964428605.1 uncultured Woeseiaceae bacterium | reverse complement strand
CGTTGAGATTGCGGGTGAGGAGCACGCTTTCAAGTACGCCGAGCTGTTTTTCCCGATCGCTCAGCTGCTGGGAGAGCTCGTCCAGCGAGGTCATGATGTCGGCCACACCGCCGCCACCCAGTTCCTCGGGCTCCTCCGGACCGCCGATGGCCGGCGGCGACTCGAAATCGAATTCGCCGTCCTCGAGCTCGGCCATCTCGGTGAGGCGCCGGCCGAGGGCGTCGAGGCGGATCACGTGGGCATTCATCTGCCCGAGCCGGATCGCCAGCGCGTCCAGGGTCTCTTCGGTCTCGCGCCGGGCCGACTCGATCCGGCGCCGCTGCTCGTCCAGCTGCTCGGCCATCGCGCGAAGCTCTTCGGCATCGGCCCGGGTGTCGTGCTGCTGGGCGAAGAAATAGCCGCCGCCGAAGACCGCCGCCGCGAAGAGGCCGACGACCAGGCCCGCCACCGCCAGTGTGCCCGGTGCTCCGAGGTCGATCTGGCGCACGCCCGTGCGGCGGCGGCTGAATATGACGACATTCATCGATGGCAGTCCTGGTTGCGAGTTCGATCCCGACCGGCGGTTGTTCTGGTTGGTTCCGGCAGACGACCGACGAAACCGCTCGCTCCGGGACGACTGCCCGGCTTGTGCAGAAATGTCGGCTTCAGTCTAATGGCCATCCCGGCAACCCCGCTGTCCGGGGTGCGGGACCCGCGGACCGGAAGCTTTGCGTCCCCGGCTCACGCCGGGTTTGCCCTGATCGAGACCGTCAATATGCATAATGAAGGCCGGCAGTTCAAGGATTTGCCTGCGCCGGCGGCTTCCTGCAGGGTCAATCTGTGAGCCGGTTATCACTATGGTCACGGCATGAGCGCGACCCTTCGGCCATGAGCGAGCACACGTCATGAAGGAGAAGAAGCTCGGCCATATCCTCTCCCGGCCGGACGGCCCGCTGGCCGGGCTGGTGGAGCGCGCCCGGGCCATGGAGACGCTGACGGCCGCGGTGCGCGCCGCCCTGCCGGAAGAGGCCCGGGCACACCTGATCTCGGCCGCACAGCGGGAAGACGGCACGCTGGTGCTGGTCACGGAATCCTCGGCTTGGGCGGCGCGGCTCCGGTTCTCGACGGACGAGGCACTGGCCGCGGCGCGCCGCTACGGCGCGCCGGCGGAAACGGTCAGTGTGCTGGTGCGGCCCCGGCACGGCGACGAGGACGGCCGGCCGGTGGGAGGGGACTGAGCGCCCGCTCAGGCGAAGACCGGACCGGCGTAGGAGATCGGCGCCTTGCGCCGGTCCTCGAACGTCACCGCCTGCCAGGCCGTCTCGTCCTCGAGCAGACGGCGCAGCAACAGGTTGTTCAGTTCGTGGCCGGAGCGATAGCCGCTGAACTCGCCCACCAGAGTGTGGCCGAGCAGGTAGAGATCGCCGATCGCGTCCAGGATCTTGTGCTTCACGAACTCGTCGTCGTAGCGCAGCCCGTCCTCGTTCAGGATGCGGTAGTCATCCAGCACGATGGCGTTGTCCATACTGCCGCCCAGCGTCAGGTTGTTCGCCCGCAGGGTCTCGATGTCGCTCATGAAACCGAACGTGCGCGCCCGGCTCACCTCGCGCAGGAACGAGGTGGTGGAGAAATCGATGGAGGCGCGCTGGGCGTGCTTCTTGAACACGGGATGATCGAAGGCGATCTCCAGGTTCACCTTGAAGCCGTTGAACGGCCGGAACTCGACCCACTTGTCGTCCTGCTCGATGCGCACCGGCTTGCGGATGCGGATGAGCTTCTTCGGGGCGCCCTGCTCCTCGATGCCCGCCGACTGCAGCAGGAATACGAACGGGCCGGCGCTGCCGTCCATGATGGGCACTTCCGGCGCGCTCAGGTCCACGTAGCAGTTGTCGATGCCGAGACCGGCCAGGGCCGACATGAGATGCTCCACGGTCGCCACGCGCACTTCGCCGTCGATGAGCGTCGTGCCCAGCATGGTCTCGCCCACCCGGTGCGCCTCGGCGCGGATCTCGGCCGGCGGCTCCAGGTCGGTGCGGCGGAAGACGATACCGGTATTCGGCGCGGCCGGGCGCAGGGTCATGAAGACCTTGCGGCCCGAATGCAGGCCGACTCCGGTAGCGCGGATGGCCGTTTTCAGTGTTCTCTGTTGCAGCATGGCTACATTTCCCGACGGCGGCGCCGCTCTCCCGTTCAGCACCTTACCCGTTTCAGATCCGCCGGATTGACCGCCGGATCGTGACTGTTCGCTGGCTTCTCCGACGCTGCCGAACGGCTCACCCACCGCCAGCATCGTCCTTGTTGCGCAAAAGCAACGATCCTTGCCTGGCAGTAGCGCCGCAAAAGACGCGGCATTTCAGGCAGTTACGATCGTTGCTTGACGCGCTAACCGACTAAGATATCACAGCAAATTTTTGCACTGCAAGAAAAAAAGCCGGGGCAACCCATCCCGGGCCGCCCCGGCCGAGCGGAGGCGGCGGCGGTCAGTCGGCCTGGCGGCGCAGGAATGCCGGGATGTCCAGCAGGTCCTCCTGCAGCCCGAGGTCGCTGATGCCGTCACCGACGGCGCGCTTGCGCTGCACCGTCGGCTTCTCGAGATCGCCGTAGTCGGGTTCGGCCCGCGGGCTGGAGCGGCGCACCACCCGCATGGGGGTGCCGGCCGCCATCGCCGGCTGGCCGAGCCCGGTGGCCACCACGGTCACCCGGATCGTGTTGCTGAGATCGGGATCGATCACCGTGCCGACCACCACGGTGGCGTCGTCGGAGGCGAACTCCTTGATGGTGTTGCCCACCTCCTGGAACTCGCCGATGGACAAATCCATGCCCGCCGTGACGTTCACCAGGATACCGTTCGCGCCGGCCAGGTTGATGTCTTCCAGCAGCGGGCTGGAGACGGCGGCCTCGGCGGCCTCCCGCGCGCGGTCCTCGCCCGACGCCGTGCCGGAGCCCATCATGGCCATGCCCATCTCGGCCATGACCGTGCGCACGTCGGCGAAGTCCACGTTGATCAGGCCGGGCCGCGTGATCAGCTCGGCGATGCCCTGCACGGCGCCCTGCAGCACCTGATTGGCGGCGCGGAACGCATCCAGCAGCGTGGTCTCGCCGCCGAGCACGGTCAGCAGCTTCTCGTTCGGTATCGTGATCAGCGAGTCGACGTACTTGCCCAGCTCCGCGATGCCCTGGTCGGCGATGGTCATCCGCTTGGAGCCTTCCATGCCGAAGGGCTTCGTGACCACGGCCACCGTCAGGATGCCGAGCTCCCGGGCCACCTGTGCCACCACCGGGCCCGCGCCCGTGCCGGTGCCGCCGCCCATCCCGGCGGTGATGAAGAGCATGTCGGCGCCCTCGATCACCTCCTGGATCCGGTCCCGGTCCTCCATGGCCGCCTGGCGGCCCACGTCCGGGTTGGCGCCGGCGCCGAGCCCCTTGGTGATATTGCAGCCGATCTGCAGCGCGGTGCGCACCTCGGCGTTCTTCAGCGCCTGGGCATCGGTATTGGCGCAGATGAAATCCACCCCTTCGATGCCGGCCTCCACCATGTGCGCGACGGCGTTGCCGCCGCCGCCACCCACGCCGATCACCTTGATGACCGCGCTCTGGCTGTATGCATCCATCAGTTCGAACATGTCGCTTCCTCCGCTCTCAACATTCCAATGTCGTTGCTCTCGGTACCTTCAGCCGGCAGCGCCGCTGCCGGCATCCGCTCTCTAGAAATGGCTCTGGAACCACGCACGCATGCGCGCCAGCACCTCTTTCAATCCACCCCCCATCGGGGCCTCGTTCTCCTGCCGGGTCAGGTTCTCGTAGCCGTACAGCAGCAGCCCGACGCCGGTGGCGTGTATCGGGTTGCGCACCACGTCCGACAGGCCCTTCACGTATTGCGGGATGCCGAGCCGCACGGGCATGTGGAAAACCTCCTCGGCCAGCTCGACGGCGCCTTCCATCTTCGCGCTGCCGCCGGTGACGACGATGCCGGCCGCGATCAGCTCCTCGAAGCCGCTGCGCCGGAGCTCGTCGCGCACCAGGGTGAACAGCTCCTCGTAGCGGGGTTCCACCACCTCCGCCAGCGTCTGGCGGGCGAGCCGCCGCGGCGGCCGGTCGCCGACGCTCGGCACCTCGATGGTCTCGTCCGGGTTGGCCAGCTGGGACAGGGCGCAGGCGTACTTGATCTTGATGTCCTCGGCGTACTGGGTGGGCGTACGCATCGACACCGCGATGTCGTTGGTGACCTGATCGCCGGCGATCGGGATGACCGCCGTGTGCTGGATGGCGCCGCCGAGGAATACCGCGATATCCGTGGTGCCGCCGCCGATGTCCACGATGCAGGCACCGAGCTCCCGCTCGTCCTCGGTCAGCACCGAGTAGCTCGAGGCGAGCTGCTCGAGGACGATGTCGTCCACCTCCAGGCCGCAGCGCTGCACGCACTTGACAATGTTCTGCGCCGCGCTCTCCGCGCCCGTGACCATGTGCACCTTCGCCTCCAGGCGCACGCCCGACATGCCCACCGGCTCGCGGATTCCCTCCTGGCTGTCGATGATGAATTCCTGCGGCAGGATGTGCAGGATCTTCTGGTCCGCCGGGATGGCCACCGCCCGCGCGGCATCGATGACCCGCTCCACGTCGCTCGGGCTCACTTCCTTGTCCCGGATGGCGACGATGCCGTGGGAGTTCAGGCTGCGCACGTGGCTGCCGGCGATGCCGGTATAGACGGAGTGGATGTCGCAGCCGGCCATCAGCTCGGCCTCTTCCACTGCGCGCTGGATCGAGTGCACGGTGGACTCGATGTTCACCACCACGCCCTTCTTCAGGCCGCGTGAGGGATGGGAGCCGATGCCGATCACCTCGATCTCGCCGCTCTCGGACAGCTCGCCGACGATCGCCACCACCTTGGAGGTGCCGATATCGAGGCCGACGATGAGGTTCTTGTCCGCCTTCCTGGACATCTAGCCGGCCCCCTTCGCCGCCACGGCGGGTGTGTCGTCGGCGTCGCGGCTCGCCCAGGCGGCTTGTTTCCAGCCGATGGAGAAGCCGTTCGAGTAGCGCATGTCGATGTAGTTGATGTCTCCCTCCCTGGCCGTGACCATGTCGACGACCGTCTCGAGGAACAGCGCCAGGCGCTCGTCCACCGCCCGGCGGCCCAGTCGTACCCGGATGCCGTTGGTGAGCGTCAGCTGCCAGGCGCCGCGGGCATCCAGTTCCACGGCGGCCAGGTCCAGGCCGGCCTCGATCAGCGGCCCGCGCACCGCCAGATAGCGCCCAGCCACCTCGGCGGCGCTGCCCTCCGGCCCGGACAGCCGGGGCAGTTCGGCCGGGATGTGCCGTGCATCCCTGATGAACAGCTCGCCGCGGACGTTCAGCAGCCCGCCCTCGCCCCAGCGCGCCGCCGGGGCCTGCTCGCTCACGGCCACGCGGAGCTCGTCCGGCCACTCCCGCCGCACGGTTGCCGCGTCCACCCAGGCCAGCGCCTCCAGGCGGCGGCGCATGGCCGCCAGATCCGCGCTCAGGAAGCCGTCCCGCAGCCCCGCGGCGATGGCTTCCTCGATGCGGGCTTCGGTCACCCGCTGGAAGGGCGCATCGATGGTGACGGCGCGAATGGGCCGGTCCAGCGCCAGCGCGCTCAGCTGATAGGTGGCGCCGATCAGTGCCAGCGCGCACAGCGCCGTCAGGATGCCGGTCACCGGTATCCGCGGCAGCGTGAGCGCCGGCTTCTGCCGCGGCGCCTTCTTGCGCTTCGCCTGCTTACGCGCCATTCGCAGACCTCCGCGTCTCCACCGCCGGCAGCTCGGCCACGCTGGTCTCGAGGATGCGCCAGCACAGCGTGGAGAAGTCGATACCCGCCCGGGCGGCAGCCATGGGCATCAGGCTCTGGCCGGTCATGCCGGGCACCGTGTTGATCTCGAGCAGCTGGGGCACCCGGTCGGCCCCCACCATGAAGTCCACCCGGCCCCAGCCGGTGCAGCCGAGGGCGGCGAAAGCCGCCAGCGCGAGGCGGTGCAGGTCCTGTTCCAGCGCGGGCTCGTCCGTGCCGGGGCAGTGATAGAGCGTGTCGCCGGACTCGTACTTGGCCGCGTAGTCGTAGAACAGCCGCGGCGTCTCGATACGGATGGAGGGCAGCGCCGCGCCCTGCAGCACGGCGACGGTGTACTCGCCGCCGTCCACCCACTCCTCGACAACCACGTGGTCGTCATACTCCGCCGCCGCCGCCCAGGCGGCTTCGAGTTCGCCGGCGCTCTCCACGCGGCACATGCCGACGCTGGAACCCTGGCCCGCCGGCTTGACGATGAACGGCAGATCCAGGGCGCCAAGCGCCTCCTCGAGCCCGGCCCGGCTGCTGACGGTGCGCCACGCCGGCGTCGCCAGGCCGGCGGCGGAGAACAGCATCTTGCTGCGCACCTTGTCCATGGCCAGCGCCGAGGCCATGACCCCGCTGCCGGTGTAGGGGATGCCGGCCCAGTCCAGCGCGCCCTGCACCGTGCC
>CAYRZI010000149.1:0-6572 GCA_964428605.1 uncultured Woeseiaceae bacterium | reverse complement strand
AACAGCTCTTCCGCCCAGACCCGCTTGATCTCGCCTGTTATCCGGTCGCCGTTCTTCATGAACAGGACGTCGCCGTGAGCCGCGCCGATGCCGAAAGAGGACATCGACACCAGAAACAGGCACAGGAAATACAGAGATCTTACAGACACGATCGGCAGGTCCGGTCTTCGAGTGAATGTCCCGCCGACCTCGCACCGACTGGAGGGATCCCCCGGGCACTGTCGCGGGAGCGACATCGGCCGGTCTTACCTGCCGACGTTGTCCGATTCCCACTCGCGCACCCGTTGCCGCGCGCGGTCGAACAGGCGCTCATAGTTGCCTTTGGTCACGAGTTGCCGTGCGCCTGGCAACAGGCGGTCCCACAGAGGTTGGTACTGGTAATAAACCGCAAGGTAGGCCTCGCGATCGGCGGGTGCGACGGCATCCGTACCGAACAGGAAGCGGTCGGGATACTCGTTGATCAGCTCGGCCATGGCGTCCGCTCTGGCATCCGTCTTGACCACGTATTTGGCGACCTCGTCCCATGAGATGTCGAAATGTACGTGGTCGAGTTCGGGATCCTCCAGCGCCATACGCAGATAATCCAGGTGATTGGGGCTGCGTTCCGCGGGCCCGGCGATGGGCGAAGAAGTGCGGGGACGGATGATCCGTCCGAGGCCGGTGTGCGCCCAGATCACCGTCGCATCAGGATGCCGGCGCAGTAATTTCGCCATCTGTTTCAGGTAAACCGGCTCGGAGTCCTGCTTCGCGTAAGGCACGTCCACATCCGAATGGAGGATGGCGACGAGCCCTGTCTCCGCCACGAACTCGAAGATCCGGTCGAGCGCCGGATCGGTCAGGCTGGCGGTATCGCCGGCGACCTTCCCCGAGACGAACTCCTTGTGGATGGAGAATTCACCGATCCCGCTGAAGACGCCGGGGAACGTCTCGAGTACCCGCCGGATATGATCGACGCCATACATGTCCGAAGGGTTGAAGCCCGTGATCATCGGGTCGAAGCGGCGCTTGTCTTCCTCGTCCAGGGAGTTGTAGATCGATGCGATGTAGGCGTCCGTGAACGAGTAATAATAGAGCGGCGAATCCGTATGCAGGTAGTAGGTCGGAGCGAAATCGCCGGTATTCTCGTACGACCAGGTCTGCTGCAAGGGGATGCCGAATAACGCCACCCGGCCCACCTTGTCGCCCATCAGCTCCAGAAACTCCTGGATATCGATGCCTTCCTGGATGTAGTTCGTCAGGTGGAAGTGGGAGTCGTGCAGCTCGTAGTCGTCCGCCCGCACCGAAGTGCCCGGCAGCACCAGCGCGCAGCAGACAGCGATGAGGGCCATTCGGAGGGCGGGAGTCGGAAAAGCCATCAGAACATCAGCTCCAGGTTCGTGTGAAATACAAGACCGTTGCCGCCCACGGAATACGGCAGACTGGAGTTGCCGACGGGGGAATCGTCCAGGTACAGCAGTTCCGTGTTCAAGCGCAGCAGACGCTCACCGAAGGGAAACCAGTTAGCGCCAATCGACAAGTCCCACGGATCCCCGTACTCGCCGAACACCTTGGAGCCGGCGACATAGGCCTGCAGTCTCTTCGGGGAAAGCATCGCCGAGGCCTGCAGCTGGAAGCCGTGATCGAACAGGTCGTCGACCGGCACGGTCCCCCGCACCTTGAAGTCGTCGACCCAGCGCCAGTAATACTCGCCCTCCAGGGACCAGCCGCGGTATTTCACGCCGGCGTCGAGGGAGGCCATCGTATAGGTGACCTCATCGATCCTCCCGTCAGTGCCGAAGGCATCGGGTTGGAAGATGATCGTGCCATCGGAGAGGCGGATCTGCGAGTTCTCGATGTCCTCCGTACCGGGCTGGTTCTGCCTGTCTTCCTCACTGCGCGTCGCCTGGATTCCGAAGGTGGTCGCCAGCTCCTCGTGATACTCGAAGTCGCCGTAGCCGCCGGCCGGGCCGTAGTAGCCCTGCGGCGTCCACCACAGCGACCCGGATACGGTGTTCAGGTCGTCATCGAGCTGTGCTGCGTTTACGCCCAGCTGACTCAGATTGTTGCCCAACATGACCTTGTAGTGCAGTTGGTCCCGCAGCCGGCCGGTAGCCCAGATGCCAGTGGTGTAACCGGGCCGGAAGAACTCGTCCGCCACCGTGCGGTGATCCACTTTGTTCCAGTAGGGGAAAGTGCCGCGCAGCGTGCGGGTCCCCGGCAGCCCGGCGACGCCGACGCCGGTGTCCAGCGCCTCGGAGAACCGATAGCTGAGACTCCCGGCCACGACCACCTGGGCAGGCTCGCCCTGGGCAGTGTTAGCCGTCCAGGTGAAGAGGTTGTAGCGCAAGCGCGGGTCATAGATCCAGCCCTTGAAGTACATGCTGATCTTGTTGAGCTGGAAGTCGTTGCGCTTGTCGATTTCGCGGGTGCGACCGAATGCGTCGGTATAGGTATCGTCCAGGCCCTGCTGGTTCAGGTACCGCGCATAGGTCCACGCGCTGAAGTTGACGTCACCATACTCCGTGTCGGCGAGCTTGAAGCCTGCGCCTCCCGGCTGAAAGACACCAAAACCGGCGTCGTCGTCCTGGGGCTCCACCACCGGCACCTCCCTGGCACCGGCGAGCTGCTCGACCTCCTCGATCTCTCCGTCTCCCGTGAGCGCCTCGACCTCGGCTTCGAGCTCGTTGATCCGTCGGTCGCGCTCGGCCAGCTCCGTCCGGAGTGCCGCCTGCTGGCGTTCCAGCGCCTCCAGGCGCTCGAGCACCCGGTCAGACAGAGCGTCATCCGCCTGGACGGCCGGGGCGACCAGCCAGGCCGTGAACAGCAGACCGGCGAGCCGGGCCCCGGCCGTGAGGCGCCGCGGACTGCAGCTCGCCCCGGCCCCGGGTATCGTGTTGGCATTCTTCATGGCAATACTTGCTACGCCGGGGCGGGACTGGACCGCCCCGGCTGGATGAACGGGCGGTGGATCACCGGCTTCCGGCAACGGGCTCCACGGCGTAGGGATTCCCGTTCAACTGGTTCGAGACGTACTCGATGGCGAGCTGGGCTTTGACGCTGTTGCCTACCGCATCCACGGGCGGAGCTATGGCCGCGATGCCGAAACGGCCGGGGGAGACGGCCAGGATGCCGCCACCGACACCGCTCTTGGCCGGCAGACCGGTCTTGTAGAGCCATTTGCCCGAATCGTCGTAGAGTCCCGCCGTCGCCATGACGGCAAGCACTTCGTCCACGTTCTCGCTACTCAGCGTTTTCTTGCCTGTGACCGGGTTCACACCACCGTTCGCCAGCGTGCCGGCCATGACGGCCAGGTCCCGGGAGTTCACGCTCACCGAGCACTGCTCGGTATAGATATCGGTGGCCTGCGCGGGATTCTCCTCGATGTGGCCGTAAGCATGCATGAGCGAGGCGATGGCCTGGTTGCGCTGATTCGTCGCTGCCTCGGACTCGTAGACCTCCTGGTTCACGCTGAGCTGGCGGCCGGCGAAATCGCTGTAGTAGTTCAGGATGCGATTCCATATCGCCTCGCGGCTGTCGCCGGCGACCATGCTGGTCGTTGCGATCGCGCCCGCGTTGACCATCGGATTCATCTCGGCACCCTTGTACATCTCGACAGCGACGATGGAGTTGAATACCTGGCCGGTGGCATCCACGCCAACCGACGAGGGCATGGCCTCCACGCCTCTGGTCTCGACCACCAGGGCCATGGTGAAGACCTTGGAGATCGACTGGATGGACACCTCCGAGCTCACATCACCGGCAAGAAAAACGCGCCCGTCCGGCGTAACGAGGGCGATACCGTAGATCGACGGATCGACCTCGGCCAGCGCGGGGATGTAATCCGCGTTTGCTCCTTCGTCGACGTCCTTGAAACGGGAGTACGCTTCATCGAGCGCCGCCTGGATCTCTGCGTCCGTCAGGGACTCGGAGGCGGTACTCGGCGAGCAGGCGATCAGGCCGAAGGTCACGAGTACGACAAACGCCTGCAGGAATTGCCTGCGATATCCGGAAGAATTGAATTTCATTGGAAGCTCCGGGGTATGAATCTAGAAATTGAATTTGAAAGAGAACTGGACCCGTGTATCGGTGCCGCTCGACCCGTCCTTCAACTCGAGCTTGCCGTGCAGGAACTCGGCCCCCACCATGATGTTCTCCGCCGGGTAATGGAGGATATTGACGAGCCCGTACTGGGAGACGTCGAAGGCGTCGTCCCGCTGGCCTTCGGTGTTGTCGAGATCTGCGCTGCTCCAGCCGATGCTCGAGGTCCACTTGTCGTTCCAGGTGCGGTTGTAGAACAGCAGCCAGCCGAGTATGGGGACGGCCTCGGCGTTGAGCGCCGCATCGGGGGCGATATCGACGCCGCCGTCGTTGAAATAGTTGGCGATACCTTCGCCGTAGACCACCTGCCAGAGCAGCTTGTCCTGGGCCAGCAGATTGACGCTGCCGGACAGGTTCACGCCCAAACCGGTCTCCTCGCCCGATGGCTCGCCGTCGGCGCTGGAGGTCGACTCGTAGCCGATCTGGCGCAGGATGCCGGCAACCTGCAGGTGGCCCCAGTCGCGATTGATGCGCCAGTGGGCCGTGAGGTCGGGGAGTTCGGTCTTTCCGCGCAGATCCAGGCTGGGGGCCACGTCATTGACCTTGCCGGAGTCGATGCCCGCCGTCGGGGACTCCAGCGCGATGGCGATCCGCTGTTGCTCGGTGGATACCGGGGTCCAGCGCAACTGCACGTTGCGGAAGAAGATCATGCCCGCCGGCCCCCAGTAGTCGATGGTATTGGGGAAAACGTCCGGGTCCATGAACACGCTCCAGGTCTGACCCGCACCGTACTCACCGAGTTCGGCCCAGGCGTGGCGCAGGCGAGGCGTGATCTGACCCGCGTTGGAGCCAACGCCGAAGAGTTCGAACTCGAGCTTTGTCTTCAGTTCGCCAATCCCCGTCGGGATGTCGGCAGTCATTCCGAAACGGGTCTGACGTACGCTGAAGATGGTTTCTCCGTCCGTACCGCAGCCTGCGTCTCCGGGGCAGTTCACCGGAATCTGGGACGGGCGCAGTGTGTCTTTCCAGTCCGGATTCACGCGATCGAAATCGTAGATCGCATCCAACATCACATAGCCGTAGAAGTCGTACTCGATCTCCTGGGCGGGCAGAGTGCTGGCGAAGCCGAGGGCGAACAGGGCTCCGCACAGTGCGCCGACAGGCCTCATGCGGTTCTTCAGGGTGTGGATCATATTCTCTGACCTGGTTTGTAGCTTCTCAGGGTCCGCCGTTCGGGGAATGCCTTACGCCCCCGGACGCGGTCCTTGTTGTCAACGAGAGAGCGGCGTGGATTTCTGGGAGAGAGTGGCGGGAGCAGCCACCGTCATCGTCGCCAGCGACGGGCTTCCGACCTCAAAGGTCGCTCACCATACGAGCAAGCCGGAGATGCGAAAACTGTCAGAACTTACAGCGGGAACCGGCACCGTGGCGTTCGTTTAGGTGCTGTCGACGCTTGTTCCGTCCGCAGCGCTGCCGGGCGCGCCGGACAAAAAAAGCGCCCCGGCTTTCACCGGGGCACTCGATCCGTCCCGTGAGTGGGGGATGCGGGACGGCAGCCAGAATATCGGTCAGCGGCAGTCGGTCCGTCTCACGACCACGCGGCGGTTTAGTGCGCGGCCTTCCTCGGTGTCATTGTCCGCCACCGGTCGGCTCTCACCGTAGCCCACGTAACTCAGCTGCGCCGCTCGGATGCCTGCATCGAGCAGGTACTGATATGCGGATTCTGCCCGGCGCTCGGACAGTTGCTGGTTGTAGGCTTCGGGCCCGCGGCTGTCCGTATGGCCCTCCACCACACCGCGCAGATAAGGCAGGCGCTTGAGGTTTTCGGCGAGATCATCCAGCAGTCGCCGGTCCTCGGCCGTAAGCGCATCGGAGTCGAAACCGAAAGCCAGCGACACCGTATAGTCGCAGCGGCAACCGCGGGGGCCGACCTGGCGCCCGGCGGGGGTCGCGGGGCACAGGTCGTTGCCGTCGGCGACGCCGTCGCCGTCCGTATCCGCCGGGGGTGGCGGCGGAGGCGGGGGCGCCGGCGCCGGCTCCGGCTCCGGTTCCGGCGCCACGGCGGCCGCCGTCGCCGCGGCAGCCACCGGGGCGGCATCCCCGGCGCGGCCGAAACGGTAACCCAGGTGAATTCCATATACCCAGGGATCGACCTCTACGGTGCCGATGTCGCTGCCGCTGAGCGCCGCATCGAAGTCGATGTCGATCCACCGCACTACCGCATTGACGAACCACCTGTCGGTGAGCTGGAAATCGGCGCCGAGCTGGGCGGCGAGCCCCACGGAGTTGTCCAGATCGACCGCCGGCGGCCCATCGCCCGTGACGATCGTATAGTTTAGGCCTGCGCCGACGTACGGCCGGAAGCGGGCATCGGGCAGGAAGTGATACTGCAGGCTGAGGGTCGGCGGTAGGTGCTCCACATAGCCGCCCAGCACCCGGTTGCCCGCGTCCTCGACGTAGAAGCCGTGATTCCACTCGTTGGAAGCCAGCAGTTCCACCCCCCAGTGTTCCCGGAGCATGTACGTGATGTCGAAGGTGAACTGCTCGTCGTCGTC
>CAYRZI010000148.1:0-6675 GCA_964428605.1 uncultured Woeseiaceae bacterium | reverse complement strand
CCTGCCGCTGCCCGGCGCCGCGGCGCTCATCTCGGCGTGGACTGACCTGGCCGCCACCGGCGGGTCACTGAAGAGCCGCAACGACAAGGATCCCTGGTTCGATGCCGACGAGATCGCACCGATGGCGCGGAACTACCACCGCGACACGGATGCCCGCCATCCGCTGGTCTCACCGCTGTACGCGTCGCTGGAGGGCCTGCCGCCGCTCATGCTGCAGGTGGGCGACCACGAGGTCCTGTTGGACGATTCGACCCGGCTGGCCGAGAAGGCGCGGGAGGCGGGCGTGGACGTCACGCTGCGGGTGTGGCCCGGCATGTGGCACGTCTGGCATTTCTTCGTGGGGCGCATGCCCGAGGCGAAGCAGGCCATCCTGGAAATGGCGGCCTTCCTGGAGGCGCGTATGGCTGTCGCCCGACGGGCCGCCGCCGGGGACAGTTAACTCGATTCGGAATCGAGTTAACCGTCCCCGTATCTTGCCAGCGGAAACGGTCTGGCCAGGGAGAGTCGTCTAGATCGTGCCGTTCACGATCGGCTGGAAGGCGGTGAGGCTGTCGCGCAGCTGGCTGTTGCCGAGGCCGTTGTTCGGGAACAGTATGGGGAACTGGCCCTGCTCGCCGTGCAGCGCCATGTAGTTCAGGATCACCGTCTCGACCAGCAGATTCACGTTGTTCGCCGCCGGGGTGGAGGCGTTCTGCACGGAGCCGTCCGCCCGGAACCAGCCGATCTGCTGGTGGCGTTCCGGCCCGCCGTTGAGGTCCATCAGCTGGGGCCTGCCACCGGGATTGTAGACCAGGAAGAACGAGGCCGCAGTGGACTGGTTGTCGCTGACCCACTCGAACTTGCCGCGTCCTTCCTCGGAGTTGTCGACGGTGCCGTTGGCCGACAGGGAGCCGTCGCTGAATACGTAGAGCATCAGCGGCAGGCCCTTGCGGGCGGCATACTCGAGGCAGGCGCCCATGCAGCGGCCGGCGCGGAAGTCGCGCACCTCGCCGGTGCGCCGGGCGCCGCCGTGATAGTCGTAGCCGCCCATGGCCACCGTGCCGGCGCCGGCGAAACCGTTCACCACCATCTTCATGACGGCGGCGGTCTTGCGGAATTCCCGCTCGCCCTCGTAGTCCGCCCGGGTGAAGATGCTGGCGAGGTCGTCGCCGACGATGTCGAGGTCGGCGTCCGGGTCCAGGATGCCGGGCTCGCCGAAGCGGTCGGCGAGGTCCGCGGCCTTCACGTAGCCGCAGTTCACCAGGTCCTTCAGCACCTCGTCGGCGGTGATCTCCAGCTGGGTGTCGACCCGGCCGAGCTTCATGTCGCTGATGCGCTGGATGGACTCCATGACCGCGACCGCGTCCTCCTGGGCCAGCAGGCCCACCAGCTTGCCCGTGTCCACCAGGCCGGTGACGTCGCTCGCCCGGTCCACCTTGGTGGGCCGGATGGACTGGTCCATGAGCATGGCCGGGGCCATGGAGTTGCCGCCGGAGTCCGACGAGCGGGAGCCGATCAGGGTCAGCAGCTCGCCGTCGGCGCCCGCCTGCGCGATGCCGTACATCGGGTTGTGCGGGTTGTTGCCGGTGTCGTTCTCGGAACGAGCCGGGATCACGCAGCCGTTGATGTTGGCGATGGTGGCCGGCGACAGGTGCATCATCATGCCGCGCAGGAACGCGCTGTCCGAGTGGAAGGCGAGTCCCAGGTCGGTGTTGATGAAGTCGTTCGTCCCGGTCTGGGGGTTCGTCACCGGCGGGATCATGTCGCCGGGCAGGCCGAGCTTGGCGTAGCCCTCGGTGGACAGGAAGTCCATCTGGCCGCCTTCCTTGCCCACCAGCACGTTCGAGCCGGCCATGCTGGCACCGCCGGCCAGGTCGAAGCCGATGAAGGGGATCTTGCCCGCACCCTGCACCGCAATGCCGCAGGACTGGGTAAGCGCCTGCAGGTCCGGGCTCAGGGCGGCGTAGGCCGCCCGCGGGTTGGCGAACAGGCTCATCACGCCCGCGCCCATCAGGCTGCCCGTGCCGGCGATGAAGCCCTGGGAGAGCAGCTGGCGCCGGGTGATCGGCCGCGGATGCTCCGGGTGACAGAGCGGCGCGTCGGGATTGGTGGTGGCGAACTTGTTGGACATGGTCATTGCCTCGATTGAATCGTTGTCGATGACTGGCCGGTCACTGGACCGTGAGCGTGGCGCTGCCGATGAGCGCGGCACAGGTCGCCTTGGCCACCGTCGCGGTGCGATCCGGCTCGCAGCCGGCACCGCAGGCGGTCAGCCGGTCGATCAGGTTGTTCAGCTCGAACTTCACGTCGTCCGGGTGCGGCTGGCTGACGATGCCGGTGTTGTTGATCCGGGTAATCAGGGGATCCAGCAGCTGGTCACGCGCAGCCGTCGTGCCGTACGCCGTGGTCACCCCGGCATTGAAGTCGAAGCCGGGGAACATCTGCGTGCGCAGACCGGGGTCCTCCACCAGCGCGTTGCAGTACTCGATGGCGAGCTGGGAGACGCCCACCTGCTGCGAGGAGGAGAAGGCGCCGAAGCTCTCCACGGTGGGCAGCTGCTGCTTCACCGTGGCGAAGGTCTGGGCCACGTCCGGATGGGTCACGGGCACACCGGTGATGCGGGACATCGACGCGTTCAGCTCGTCGAATACCCGCACGCCGATATCCGGCGACGGCTCGAGGTCCGTCGGCGTCGGCGTGAGCGGCGTCGGTTCCGTGCGCACGTTGGTGTTCGCGCCGAGCACCTCGAAGGTGAGGAAGAACTCGTCCGACTCGGGGCCTTTCTGCAGCTCGATGATGGTGCCTACGTCCGCCAGCGGCTGGCCGAGGTCGGCGGTGGCCGCGTCACTCGACAGCGTCGTCGCCACCGTCTTGTAGGCCTGCCCGGCGCGGGGCTCCGCACCGTTCAGGCCGATGCGCATGCCCTCCAGATCGATGCCGCTCCAGGTGGCGCTGTCGTCCAGGCTGATGAAATGCGGCTTGGTGAACAGATAGGAGTAGCTGTCGAACTGCGCCACCTCGAAGACCACATAGGCTTCGGGCACGTCGATCAGGTGGCTCACGCCGAACAGCAGGAAGAACTTCTCGCCGACGCCGACCTCGAAGTTCTGCACGATCTGCTCCGGCGTCAGCGTCCGGTTGTGGATGGCCACCATGCGGAAGGTGCCCGCGAACTGGCGGTCGCCGGAGACCTCGTTGCCGAGGACGAAGGCGAAGGTGTCGTCCCAGTCGGCGATGCTGCCGCCGGTGCCGAGCGGGTCCATGTCGTCGGTATGGACGCCGTTCACGTAGATGCTGCGGCCCTCCACCGGATCGAAGTTGGCGACCACGTGCTGCAGGGTCGCCTGCAGGTCCTCGTCGGCGGCGGAGGTGGTCAGTACCGGGTCGCCGTTGCCGTCCGTCGCATCCGAACGGTTGAAGAAGTCATAGCTGTAGAGCGTCTGACCGAGGGTGAAGTTACGCGCGTTGGTACCGGCGGAGTAGCTGACGATCCGCGACTCCTCCTGCACGACGTTCGCGGGCACCACCCAGGCCTCGATAGCGTACTCGCCGGTGCCCTTGATCAGGTCGTGCAGCTTGCGGCTGGCCGTGGTGGTGCCCTGGGCCTTGCCTTCACGCAGGGCAATGCCCCAGCCGCCGACCCAGTTG
This sequence comes from uncultured Woeseiaceae bacterium, assembly GCA_964428605.1. Taxonomy (GTDB): domain Bacteria; phylum Pseudomonadota; class Gammaproteobacteria; order Steroidobacterales; family Woeseiaceae; genus Lentisalinibacter. The sequence goes on along the minus strand of CAYRZI010000148.1, from coordinate 3,048 downwards.
TAGTCACCGCTGATGGTCAGGTTCAGCGCCGGCTCGACGCCGCTGGTGTCGAAGGCCGTGTTGCCCTGGCCGGTCTTGAACTCCCACAGCGCGATCACGTTGCGCTCGAAGCGGTTGCCGCCGGAGGCGACGATGCCGTCGGTGAGTGCCAGCGCGCGGCTGAGTACCAGCGAGGGATCCACCTCGGTGGGAGTCACCTGGTTGGCGAAGGCCTCGACGGCCGTCTGCATCTCCGCGGCGTTCGAGTTGCAGTCGCTCCAGCAGTTGTGGAACTCGCTGGCCAGACGCACCACGAAGCGCGAGGCGGCGGGGTCGTCCAGGTTGATCTTGGACTTCGCGTCATCGTAGGCGGCCGCCACGTCAGCTTCCGCGAAGAACGGCGACTGGGAGGTGGGCGCGGAGCTGGTGTGGCAGCCCGCGCAGTACTCCATGAGCAGCGGATGCACGGTCTGCGCGAACAGGGCGCCGCCGTCGTCCGGGAAGCTCTTGCTGGCGCCCGGCTGCTTGTCCACCGGGGCCTCCAGCTCGATGTTCTTGCCGCCGGCGGCGGCGTCACCGGCCCAGTTGCCGACCCAGGTCGTCAGGATCTCGCCGCACACCGCATCGCTGGACTCCCAGCAGTTGTGGCCGCCGGCCACCTTCGTGACCATGCGGGAGTCTTCCGGCGAAGTGAGGTCGACGATGGTGTTGGCCTCCTCGTAGGCCAGGTTGACGTCGTCGGTGCGTGCGAACGTGGGGGCCTGGCCACCGGTGCCGTGGCAGGCGCCGCAGCGGTTGTCCGCGCGGACGTTGTCCCATACCTCGATCTTGAACGACTGCACGTCGGCGGTGGCCGGCGCGGGGCCGGTGTAGTCCGGCGACGGCGCGACGCTCGTCACGGGATTCTCCTCGACGTCGGCGCCGCTGGAGCAGCCGGCCAGTGCGGCCGCGGCCGCCAGGGCGACGAGGAGCCGTGTATGCGCGGGCATAGAGATCATCGTATTCCTTTCCATGATTGCCGACCTCCTCATTCGCCCATGCAGTGGACGGCGGTTTCGGCGAACACCGTCTTCATCCGGTACTGATCGGCGCGGAATGCGCCGGTGATCCTGTCGACGGCCGCCCGGTCGGCGGCGTCCTGGGGTTCGCGGAAGCACACGGCCTCGAACACCTTCTTCACCTGGCATTCGGCGAACACGTCGCTCGCGCCGAACTCCTCACCCAGCGACTTGGCGCCATTGCCGCTGCCCGGCAGGGAAGGGTCCCAGCCCAGATTGGCATGGCGGCCCTCGCGCCAGTAGTTGTCCCAGCGGTCGTCCGGTGTGCGGAATCCGAAGGGGAAGTTCGCATCGTTGTTGAAGTACTTCGGCTGCACCTGGCCTTCCGTGTACTCGATGCGGCCGGTGTCCGGGTTGAAGTTGTAGTAGGCATAGGCCTGGGCCAGCGGGTCCATGCCGGCGTGGCACTCCACGCAGTTGTTCAGGAATACGCGGCTGTCGCCGCCGGGGCTGCGCGAGACGTCCTGGCGGATGCGGTCCGGCGAGCGCGAGCCGTCCTTCACCTGCTCCAGGTCGTTGCACATGTGATTCATCAGGGTGAAGCGGAACATCGCCCGGTTGGTGCCGGCGATGAAGAACGCCTCGGCAGCGGCGCGGCTGGTGACCACACCGGCGGTGGCGGAGGCCGGCAGGTCGGTCACCGCGGACTGGCTGGTCTGTACCAGCGCGTCCTTCAGATCGATGCCCTGCTCCTCCATGGCCTCGTAATGGGCGTTGTCGGACATGGAGTAGGGGGGCAGCCCCAGGCCGCTGTCGCCGACGTAGAGGATGTCGGCGGAGAGCACGGTATTGAATGGAACGTCGTCGCGGATCATCCCGATCACCGTGGCCGTGTAGTCGTTCAGCGGCGCGAACACCGTCTGCTCCCGGTTGGTCCAGGGCGTCACGAAGTTCTTCAGGGTGACGTTGTAGAACGCGCTGTTCTCCATGGCCGTCTCCGCCGCCGCGATGGGGTTGCCGGCGACGATGTCGGCTTCCATGCCCGCCAGCACCTGCTCGGTGGGCGGCACACCGGCCAGCCGGTCGTGGAGTCGTTTCGCCTGCTCCCGCGGGCCGGCCTCGGCCGTGGCGGCCAGCCCGAGGGCGAGGCAGGCGGCGGCGAGGAGAACGCGGCGCATGCGCGCATGCGCGAGGTGATTCGGTGAGTTCATGACGATCCTGCTCATACGTTTCCGTCTTCCCTTTCTGCCAGGGCGCGGAGACCGTCGGGAGCGAAGATGCCCCTGCAGGGCACATCCGTGCTGATCGTCAGCTGTCGCTCCTGGCAGCTCCGCCGTCCTGGACAAGATCCGTAGACCGCTGGCTTTGCGTCCCCGCCTTTCGACGGGTTTGCCCTTTTCAGAAGCCCTGTGTGCGCATTGCACGATTCAAAGCTTCCGATGCTCGCAGATTGCCGACAGGGCCACCGTGACTCCTTTCACAAGTCCCGGTCTCTCTGCCGGGACCCCCGCCACGCGTGCTCCCCCGCGGCCGGCTGCTGTCGCGTGCATTGCGTTGCAAGCGCTGTGCCAGATCGCGGCCCGGGGCACAGGAAAATGTCTTTCCCCGACAAATCAGTGAGTTCCGGCCGCCAGGCGTGCCGGCGACCAGCCACGATATGTCAACCGCTTGTCGGCGGAATTCGACACGCTACCGGCCGCCTCGGGACAACCGCCTGATTGGTCGAACGATTTCCCTTGTCGCCGAATACAGACAACGGACGTCCGGGTGACAAGGCGTGACTTCGGTGTACTGCGGGCATCCGGCGCGGCCCGACGGGTCTGCGCTGTCGCCGAAATTCCACATTACGCGGCGTGCGGAACCGTCCCTATACTCCGCCGCTCGTTGGCTACCAGCTCGCACGCGAAACGGATCTCCATGGATTTGTGATGTTGTTAACAGAACGCAGTGAGGCGCCTGTCCACCATTGGTCACCGCCGGCCGCGAACACGCCTTGGCAGGGCTAGAGGGCGGCGGTGCCGGGCGCCTGCAGCGATACCGCAGAGATCACAGGGGTGCGTCGCGTGAAGGC
>CAYRZI010000147.1:0-6684 GCA_964428605.1 uncultured Woeseiaceae bacterium | reverse complement strand
ATGGACGTGGTCGTCTCCCGCATCGAGGATTACCTCAGGCGCGAATACGAGGAAGGCAGGATGCCGGGGCCGGCGCGGAGCACCATCGACCGGGTCGTCGCCCGCCTGCGTGACGACACCGAGGGAGTAGCGCATGAAGAAGATTCCCGAGACGATCCGCCGCGCCCGTGAGCAGTGGAGCCACCGGGGCGTCGGTCGGCCTGCCGGCGCGCCGGCACCGGGTCCCGGGCAGGAGTCGGTCTGGGACTACCCGCGTCCCCCTGCCGTCCGGGCCTGCGAGCGCCGGGTGCGGGTGGAATTCGCCGGCGTGGTCGTCGCGGACAGCGACCGTGCGCTGAAAGTCTGCGAGACCGCCAGCCCGCCCACCTACTACCTGCCTCCGCAGGACGTGCGCGAAGACCTGTTGGTGCCGGTGCGCAGGCGCACGCTGTGTGAATGGAAGGGCCAGGCCCGCTACTGGTCCGTGGTCGTCGGCGACCGCGTGGCCGAGGCGGCCGTGTGGGCCTATCCGGATGCCTGGGGCGGCTTCGAGCCCATCGCCGGCTGGTATGCGTTCATGCCCGGTGCCATGGACGCCTGCTACGTGGGCGAGGACCGGGTGAGCGCCCAGGCGGGCAGCTTCTACGGCGGCTGGGTCACGCCCGACATCGTCGGCCCCTTCAAGGGCGAGCCGGGCACCGGACACTGGTAGGGAGGCGGGATGACAGCGTTCCGCATCGAGGTGGCCGACCGGGTTCTGGACGACCTGCGTGAGCGGCTGGCGCGCACCCGCTGGCCGGCGATGATCCCGGGCAGCGGCTGGGACTACGGCACGGATACGGATTATCTGCGCGAGCTGTGCGAGTACTGGCGCACGGGCTACGACTGGCGCGAGGCCGAGGCCGTGCTGAACGGCTTCGACCAGCAGCGCATCGAGGTCGACGGTCTCGCGCTGCACTGCATCCACCAGCGCTCGCCCCACGAGGACGCGCTGCCGCTGGTGCTCACCCACGGCTGGCCGGACACGGTGTGGCTGTTCCACAGCGTGATCGGCCCGCTGACCCGGCCCGCCGAGCACGGCGGCGACCCGGCCGACGCCTTCCACGTCATCTGCCCCTCGGTGCCGGGCTACGGCTGGTCGGAGGCGCCCGCCGAGCCGGGCTGGCACGTACGCCGCATCGCGCAGGTGCAGGCGGCACTCGTGCGGAAGCTCGGTTACGAGCGTTACGGCGTGCAGGGCGGCGACTGGGGCGCGCTGATCTCGCCCTGGATGGCGCTGGCGGACCCGGACGGGGTGTGCGGCGTGCACCTGAACATGGTGCCGGCGGCACCGCCCCGGGACCGTGAACCCACCGAGGAGGATCTCGCGGCGCTGAAGAAGGGCCGCGAGCACCAGCGCTCGGGCATGGGCTATGCGCAGATCCAGGGTACGCGGCCGCAGACACTCGGGGTCGCTCTGAACGACTCGCCCGCCGGTCTGGCCGCCTGGATCGTGGAGAAATACCGGGAATGGTCAGATTGCGGCGGCGACGTGGAGAGCGTCTTTCCGCGCGACGTGCTGCTGGCCGGCATCACCGCCTACTGGGTGACGGGCTCCATCACCTCGTCCATCCGCCTGTACTACGAGTCGATGCGCGCCGGCCTGTTCGGTCCGCCCACGGAGTACGTGGCCGCGCCCACCGGCGTCGCCGTCTTCCCGCAGGAGATATTCTCACCGCCCCGCAGCTGGGCAGAGCAGCACTACAACGTCACGCGCTGGACGGAGTATCCGGCAGGCGGCCACTTCGCGGCCCTGGAGCGCCCGGACGAGCTGGTGGCCGACGTCCGCGCCTTCTTCCGCGACCTGCGCCAGCCGGCCTTGCGCGACCGGCGCTAGTCCTCGCCCCGGTCCTTTCTGACCACGTCGCGGCCGCTGATCAGGTCCTCGATGGTGGGGGTGGGGTGGTCCGGGCCCATGAGTCCGGCCTTCATGCGGTCGATGTAGTCGTGGTAGGCGCGCATGGCCTGGCGCCCGAAGATCCACATGATGGGCAGGTTGGCGATCAGCATCACGCCGCTGCCCACGCCGGTGAGGTTGTCCAGCTGGGCGTCGGTCTTGATGATGCCGAGCGTCGCCACGATGATCAGCGCGCAGAACACCACCTTGTAGGCGAGCACGCTCTTCTCGCCCGCCAGATAGACCATCGCCTGCTCGCCGTAGTAGCTCCAGGAGATCATCGTGGAGATGGCGAACAGCCAGGCGGCGAGGCTTACCAGCCACTTGCCGAGCCCCGGCTGCACCTCGTCGAAGGCCTTGCCGGTGAGTACTGCGGCCATGTAGACCTGATGGAAGCCGTCGTCCAGGATCTCGGGTTTCGTCGGTCCCTCGTAGGGGTTCCAGTCGATCACCAGGACGCCGTCCCGCTCCATGATGAGGCCGGTGATCTCGTGCCGGTCGAAGCCGGTCTTCGGGTTCTCGTCGGCGATCACCACCATGGTGACCGCATCCCCGGGCATGAAGTCGTCGACAGGCGGCTGCCGGCTCTCGAACTCCCAGACGTCGCCCGCCCGGGTGACCTCCAGCGGCGTGTCCCAGCTGACGTCCGGGGCCCGGTTCCAGACGCCGGTGGAGAGGATGATCAGCGCGGTGAACGTACACACGACGATGGTGTCGATGAACGGCTCGAGGCCCGCCACGATGCCCTCGCGCACGGGCTCGTCGGTCTTCGCCGCCGAGTGTGCGATGGGCGAGGAGCCCTGGCCGGCCTCGTTGGAGAACAGCGCGCGCTTCATGCCGAACAGGAACGCCGCACCCGCCGTGCCGCCGATGAACGCGCCGCTGGCCTCGGTGGGGGCGAAGGCCGACTTCAGTATCAGCGCGAACATGGCCGGTATCTCGCCGGCGTTCACCACCAGCACGTAGATGCCGCAGGCGAGATAGAGCACCACCATGAAGGGCACGAGCAGCCCGGCCACCCGGCCGATGCGCTTGATGCCGCCGATGATGACCAGTGCGACGATCACGGCGAGGATCACGCCCGTGATCCAGCTTGGCACGCCGAAGTACTCGTAGGTGATAAGACCCACGTTGAAGGCCTGGAACATGTTGCCGCCGGTGGCCGTGGAGATCAGCAGCGTCAGGCAGAAGATGGTGCCGATGGTGCCGCCGAGCCAGGCTAGCTTCGGATTCATCAGGGCGATGCCCTTGCTGGCCACCCACATCGGCCCGCCGTGGGGATTGTCCTCGTCTTCCGTGTTGCGGTAGAGCATGGACAGCGTGACTTCGGTCATCTTTATGGCCATGCCGAAGACACCGACCACCCACATCCAGAACACCGCACCCGGTCCGCCCAGACTGATGGCCAGGGCCACGCCGCCGATGTTGCCCAGGCCCACCGTGGCCGACAGCGCCGCGGAGAGTGCCTGGAAGTGGTTGATGGCGCCCGGGTCGTCCGGGTCGTCCCAGGCACCCCGGACCACCGCCGTTCCGTGGGTCAGCGCCCGGTACTGGGAGAAGCCGCTCCAGACCGTGAACAGGATGCCGGTGCCTAGCAGCGCGAACAGCACCGTGTCGTGCCACAGGATCCCGTTCAGTGTACTCAGCAGGTCGGTGAAGCCGCCCATGTGTCTCTCTCCTGCTACGAGTCAGCCGCGGGCGGGTCCGATACGGCCGCCGCTCCCCCCGGACGCAACGCCCCTGCTGCGCAACCCGCCGCGATCGTGAACAAAAGTGCGCGATCGGCGCGCAAGGAGCGGCCGACTATAGCAGACGGTCCCGGCTCAGGCGGCCTCGAGTATGGCGGTCACGCCCATGCCGCCGGCGGTGCAGACGGAGACCAGGCCGCGCCCCGAACCCTTGTGCGCCAGCAGTTTCGCCAGCGTGGCGACGATGCGCGCACCGGTGGCGGCAAAGGGGTGGCCGATGGCGATGCTGCCGCCCACCACGTTCAGCCTGCTGCGGTCGATGGCGCCCAGCGGCTCGTCCCGGCCCAGCCGCTCGCGGCAGAACTCCGCCGACTCCCAGGCCTTCAGCGTCGATAGCGTCTGCGCCGCGAAGGCCTCGTGGATCTCGTAGAAGTCGAAGTCCTGCAGCGAGAGTCCGGCCGCGGCCAGCATCTCCGAGACGGCGTAGGCGGGCGCCATCAGCAGGCCTTCCTTGTCGACGAAATCCACCGCCGCCACCCGGGTGTGCGTGAGCCAGGCCTGCACCGGGAGGCCCCGTTCCCTGGCCCAGTCCTCCGAGCACAGCAGCACCGAGGCCGAGCCGTCGGTCAGCGGCGTGCTGTTGCCCGCCGTCATGGTGCCGCTGCCGGAGCGGTCGAAGGCGGGTTTCAGTTTCGCGAGCTTCTCCATGCTGGAGTCGGCACGGATGTTGTTGTCTTTCTCGAGACCCTGGAACGGCACCACCAGCTCGTCGTAGAAACCCTGCTCGTAGGCGGCATGCGCGCGCTGGTGGCTGGCCAGGGCGAGTTCGTCCTGCTCCTCGCGGCCGAGGTTCCATTCCTTCGCGGTGAGCTCGGTGCTCTCGCCCATGGACAGGCCGGTGCGCGGCTCCGCCACGCCAGGCAGCTGCGGCTTGAAGTGGCGCGGCCGCAGCCGCAGCCAGGGCTTCAGTCGCTCGCCGAGGGAACGGCCGCGGAAGCTCTGCAGCAATATCTGCCGGTATTCATCGGGGTAGACGATGGGCGCGTCACTCACCGTGTCCACGCCGGCGCCGATGCCGGCCTCGATCTGGCCGAGCGCGATCTTGTTGGCGATCTGCACGCAGCCGGAGAGGCTGGTGCCGCACGCGCGCTGCAGGTCGAAGGCGGGGGTCTCGGGCGCGAGCCCCGAGCCCAGCACCGATTCCCGCGCCAGGTTGTAGTCGCGGGAGTGCTTGATGACGGCGCCCAGCGAGACGTCGCCGAGGCGCTGCCCGCCGAGCCCGTAGCGCTCCACCAGGGTCCGCAGCGTGGCAGTCATCATGTCCTGGTTCGAGCAGCGCGCATAGGCGCCGTGTGCCCGGGCGAAGGGGATGCGTACGCCGCCGATGATGGCGGCCCGGCGCGACACTCCGTCGTTCAGCATGGTTTCCTCCCGTGCCGTTGTACTGACTGACTCCGACCATACTCCACGCGCCGGCCGCGTGACAGTGGAGCTGTGCTACGCTGCCGCGCCTCGCCCAGGCACACTCGCCCAGCGGACCTTGCCCAGGGAACCTTGACCATGGAGACTCCCGACGTAGCGCCGGGCCGCCTGCGGGCCGCCGTCCCGGAAGCGGGCAGGCTCGTGCGGCTGGCCGGACCGCTGATCGGCAACAACCTCGCCATCGCCGGCATGCAGTTCGCCGATGCCGTCATGGCCGGCCGGCTCGGCTCGAGGGATCTCGCGGCGGTGGCCGTCGGCGGCAGCGTCTGGATGGTGGTGTTCCTGTTCGCCATGGGCACCCTCATGGCCATCTCGCCGCTGGTGGCCGAGCGCTACGGCGCGGGCAAGCACCGCCTGATCGGCCGCTACGTGCGCCAGGGTTTCACCATCGCCCTGGTCTTCGGACTGGCCATCGTGGCGCTGCTGTGGGCAGCGGCACGCCCGGCGCTCGAGCTGATCGGCATCGACCCGGGTTTCCGCGAACTCACCGGCGACTACGTGGAGGCCATCGCGCTGGGCGGGCCGGGCCTGTGCCTGTATCTCGTGCTGCGCTTCACCTCCGAGGCCATCGGCTGGACCCGGCCCATCATGTACGTCTCGCTGATGGCGCTGGTGGTCAACGTCATCGGCAACTACGCACTCATGTGGGGCAACTTCGGTTTCCCGGCCATGGGCGCGCAGGGCTGCGGCCTGGCCAGCGCCATCGCCATGTGGTTCCTGCTGCTCGCCATGGCCACCTACGTCCTGGCGAGCGAGCGCTACCGGCCCTTCGCCATCTTCGCGAAACTGCCGCGCCCGCGCTGGCGGCTGCAGCGTCAGGTGCTGCGCGTGGGTCTGCCAATCGCGGTCACCATCGTCGCCGAGGCGGGACTGTTCGCAGCCATCTCGCTGCTGATGGGTACCCTGTCGGCCAACGTGGCCGCGGCTCATCAGATCGCCGTCAACTTCGCCTCCACCCTGTTCATGATCCCGCTGGCGCTGAACTCTGCCACCACCGTGCGGGTGGGACAGGCACTCGGCCGCCGCGAGCTGGCCACCGCGCGCTTCCGCGGCTGGGTGGGCATCTGGTTGTGCGGCGCATGCATGGGCGTCTCGGCGCTGGGTCTGCTGCTGTTCCGGGAATCGATTGTGCACATCTACACCACGGACCCGGAGGTCTCCGCCATCGCCGTCAGCCTGCTGTTCGTCGCCGCGGTCTTCCAGGTCTCCGACGGCATCCAGGTGGGTGCCGCCGGCGCCCTGCGCGGCTACCAGGACACCCGCATCCCGATGTTCCTGACGACGCTGGCGTACTGGATCATCGCCTTCCCGCTGGCGCTGCTGGCCGCGAAGCGCTATGCCCTGCAGCCGGAGCTGATCTGGGGCGGTTTCGTGGTGGGCCTGACGGTGGCCGCCGTCCTGCTGGTCTGGCGCTACAACGTCATCTCGCGCCGGGAGACCTGGCGCCGCGCCTGACTCCCGTGTGGGAGGGCCTTCGGGCCCGACCCGTTCTTCTATTGGCGTCGGCCCGCCATCGGGTGGGCAAGGATGGCAGGGACGCTCACTCGGACGTCCTGTCCTCCTTCGCTTCGGCCGGGCCTCCTTCCCGCCGTCATGGCT
>CAYRZI010000146.1:0-6806 GCA_964428605.1 uncultured Woeseiaceae bacterium | reverse complement strand
CGACCGCGGGGTCGGCGCACCTGCATCCAGTCCATGTTCCGATTCTGCGCTGGGGTTGTCGGTCAGCGATCGCCGATCAGCAATTGCCGATCAGCGGCGCAGACCGAGCCGCTTGATCAGGTCCTGATAGCGGTCCTGATCCTTCTTCTTGAGGTAATCCAGCAGCTTCCGACGCTTGTTGACCAGCATCAGGAGCCCCTTGCGGGAATGGTGATCGCGCTTGTGCTCGGAGAAGTGCTCGGTGAGATCGGTGATGCGCGCGGACAGCAGCGCAACCTGAACCTCCGGGGAGCCGGTATCGGCGTCGCCGCGGCCATACTCCTTGACGATGCTGCTCTTGCGTTCAGTCGAAAGTGGCATTGTTCGAAAACTCCAGTCTCAGTATTCTTTGCCCGTCTGTGCAGCCCGGCATTGTAACTCGGGTCCGGGTCCGCTAACAATCTCAATACAATCTAGATTTCGACGCTTTTTCCGCCGTGGACGAAGACCCGCCGGGGCCGCACCGCCCCCGGGAAAGGAATCTCGCCCACCCCGAGGAAGCGCCCGGCCTCGTCGTAGACCCGTAGATGGCCATCCCGGGCCGTGTATTCGGCCGGCACCTGCTGTCCCTGCAGGAAGCGCACCGCGGCCGCGGCGTCCACCTCGGCCGCCGGCCAGTCCGCCAGCGCTGCGTCCACCGGCTGCAGACAGCCGTCCAGCGACCCGGCGCCCGCCGCCTCCAGAGCCTCCAGACTCTCCAGGGTGACCATGTCCGCGCTGCGGAACGGCCCGACCGCCACCCGTCGCAGCGCCCGTGTGAAGGCGACGCTGCCGGCGGCCGCCGCGATGTCCTCCACCAGCGTGCGGATGTAGGTCCCTTTCGAGCACCGCACCCGGAAGACGAGCTCGTCGCTTTCCACAGCGATCAGCTGCAGCGACCGGATGCGCACACGGCGCGGCTCGCGCTCGACCTCGCGGCCCTCCCGGGCCAGTTCGTAGAGTCGGCGTCCGTCCTTCTTCAGCGCGGAGTACATGGGCGGCACCTGCTCGATCTCGCCCGTGAAACGCGCGAACAGCGCCTGCCAGCCCGCGGCGTCGAGAGCCGGCGGCTCGGCCGTCGCGATCACCCGGCCCTCGGAGTCACCGGTGTCGCGCCGTTCGCCGAGGCACGCGCGCACCAGGTATTCCTTCTCGGCGTCCAGCAGCCAGGCGCTCACCTTGGTGGCCTCGCCGAAGCACAGCGGCAGCAATCCGGTGGCCGCCGGGTCCAGGCTGCCGGTGTGGCCCGCCTTGCGCGCCCGCAGGATGCCGCGCACCCGCTGCAGGGCCTGATTCGAGCTCAGCCCTTCCGGCTTGTCCAGCAGGACGATGCCGTGCACGTCGCGGCGGGCCGGACGGCGTCGCTGGGCGTGCGCGGCCATCTCACTCCTCCGGGGGACGGCCGCCACCGGCACGGTCGATCAGGTCGGTGAGCGCCAGCCCGCGCTCCGCACTGTCGTCGTGCTCGAAGCGCAGCTCCGGGACATGGCGAACAGAGAGCTCCTTGCCGAGACGGCTGCGCAGAAATCCCGCGGCGCGGCGCAGCCCCTCCGCGGCGGCGTCCACGTCGGCCGCCGGGTCCAGCACACTGAACCACACCCTGGCCACCGACAGGTCGCGCGACAGCTCAACGTCGCTGATCGAGACGTTGGCCAGCGCCGGATCCTTGCTCTCGAAGCGCAGCAGTTCGTTCAGCACGCGCAGAATCTGCCCGCCGAGCCTGCGGCTCCTGGGATATTCCCGTGGCATACCGGGTGCCGCCGGTCACTCGAGCGAGCGGGCCACCTCGACCCGCTCGTAGCACTCGATCTGGTCGCCGGGCTTGACGTCGTTGTAGTTGCGCACGCCGATACCGCACTCGGTACCGGCCCGCACCTCGTTCACGTCGTCCTTGTAGCGGCGCAGCGACTCCAGCTCGCCCTCGTAGATGACCACGTTGTCCCGCAGCACGCGGATGGGATTCGAGCGCTTCACGTAGCCGTCCACCACCATGCAGCCGGCCACCTGGCCGAACTTCGGCGAGCGGAACACCTCGCGCACCTCGGCCAGCCCGACGATCTGCTCCCGGATCTCCGGTGACAGCATGCCGGTGATGGCAGCCTTCACGTCGTCGATGGCCTCGTAGATGATGCTGTAGTAGCGCACATCCACGCCGGTCTCCTTGATCGCGCTCCGCGCCGCGCTGTCCGCGCGCACGTTGAAGCCGATCACGATGGCGTTGGAGGCCGAGGCCAGGTTGATGTCGGACTCCGTGATGCCGCCGACGCCCGAGGAGATGACGTCCACCTTCACCTCGTCCCCGGACAGCTTGGTCAGCGCGTCGCGCAGCGCCTCGGCGCTGCCGTGCACGTCGGCCTTGATCAGCAGCTGTACGGTGGTGGTTGCGCCCTCGGACATCTGGGAGAACACGTCTTCCAGCTTGGCCGCCTGCTGCTGGGCCAGCTTCACGTCGCGCGATTTGCTCTGGCGGAACTCCGCGACCTCGCGGGCCTTGCGGTCGTCCTTCACCACGAGCATCTCGTCGCCGGACTCCGGCGTACCCGAGAGGCCGAGGACGACCACCGGCGTGGACGGACCGGCCTCGTCGACGGGCTCCTGGCTCTCGTCGAACATGGCGCGCACGCGGCCGTGCTCCTGGCCCGCGATGATGGCGTCGCCCACGTTCAGCGTACCGCTCTGCACCAGCACTGTGGCCACGGCGCCCCGGCCCGTCTCCAGGCTGGACTCGACCACCACACCCTTCGCCGGGCCCTCGGCCACGGCCTTCAGGTCCATCAGTTCCGCCTGCAGGGAGAGTGCCTCCAGCAGTTCGTCCACGCCCTCGCCGGTGTGCGCCGAGACGTTGACGAACAGCGTATCGCCGCCCCACTCCTCCGGGATCACCTCGTACTGGGACAGCTCGTTGCGGACCCGGTCCGGATCCGCCTCTTCGCGGTCGATCTTGTTGACCGCGACGACGATCGGAACCCCGGCCGCCTTCGCGTGCTGTACGGCCTCGATAGTCTGCGGCATGACACCGTCGTCGGCGGCGACCACCAGGATGACGACGTCCGTCACCTGGGCGCCGCGGGCCCGCATGGCCGTGAAGGCGGCGTGGCCGGGCGTATCCAGGAAGGTCACGCTGCCCTTCTCGGTGGGCACCTGGTAGGCACCGATGTGCTGGGTGATGCCGCCGGCCTCGCCCGCCGCCACCTTGGTGCGGCGGATGTAGTCCAGCAGCGACGTCTTGCCGTGGTCGACGTGGCCCATGATGGTGACCACCGGCGAGCGCGAGACTTCCTCGCCCTCCACCTCAACCTGGGCAAGCATGTCCTCGTCCACGGAACTCTCGGCCAGCGGCTTGGCGGTATGGCCCATCTCCTCGACGACGAGCACGGCGGTGTCCTGGTCGATGACCTGGTTGATGGTGACCATGGCGCCCATACCCATGAGCACCTTGATGACCTCCGGCGCCTTGACCGCCATGCGCTGCGCGAGATCCGCAACGCTGATGGTCTCCGGGATCTCCACCTCGCGCACCACCGGGGCCGTCGGCCGCTCGAAGCCGTGCTGGGAATCCACGCTGACGGACACGGGGCGCCGGCGCTGCGGGCGCTTGCGCCTGCGCCGGCCGCTCTTGTCACCGGCAACGTGCAGTTCCTTGCGGCCGTAGCGGGTACTCTGGTCCTTCTTCGCCTCTTTCTCGCGCCGTTCCTTGGCGGCGGCTTCCTTGCGCTCCTGTTCGGCGCGCTCGGCTGCCTGCAGCGCTGCGGCCGCTTCGCTCTCGGCCTTCTCGCGAGCCTCGCGCTCCTGTTCTTCCTTCTCCTGCTCCTCGAGGCGGGCGGCCTCGGCCTCCTGCTGGCGGAGCTGCTCCTGGCGCTCGGCCTCGATGCGCTCCTGTTCGAGGCGGGCTGCTTCCTCGCGCTCCTGCTCCTCGCGCCTCTGGCGGTCGAGTTCCTCCTGTTGGGCCTTCGCCTGCTGCTCGAGCACGTCGCGCTTCACGTAGGTGCGCTTGCGGCGCACCTCCACGTTCACGGTGCGCGAGCGTCCCTGGGCGCCGGCGAGGCGCAGTTCCGACTGGGACTTGCGCTTCAGCGTGATCTTCCTCGGCCCGGTGTCGCCCGCCGTCTCGTCGCGGCCATGGGAACGGCGCAGGTGCGAGAGCAGCTCGAGCTTCGCGTCCTCGCTGATCGTATCGTCCTCGCCGCTGACCTTTATGCCGGCCTCGTCCAGCTGAGAGATCAGCTTGTCGACCGGTACCTTCAGTACCTCGGCGAACTGTGCGACAGTGACTTCAGCCATACCTAAAACTCCTGTTAATCAGGCCCGCTCCTGCTGCTGCTCTTCTTCCTGCTCGAACCAGTGCGCGCGCGCCGCCATGATGAGCGCAGCCGCCTTCTCCTGGTCCATGTCCTCCTGGATCTCCAGCAGGTCGTCCACCGCCTGCTCCGCCAGGTCTTCCCGGGTCACCACGCCCTCGCTGGCGAGCAGATAGGCCAGCTCCCGGGTCATGCCGTCGAGTTCCAGCAGGTCGGCGGCGGGCTCCGACTCGTCGATTTTCTCCTCGCTGGCGATCGCCTGGGTCAGCAGCACGTCGCGGGCACGGCTCCTGAGCTCATCCACGATGTCCTCGTCGAACTCCTCGATCTCGGCCAGCTCGGCGGCGGGCACGTAGGCAACCTCCTCCACCGTGGAGAAGCCCTCCTGCACCAGGATCATCGCCAGTTCCTCGTCCACGTCGAGGCTCTTCATGAACACCTCGGTGAGTTCGCGCATCTCCGATTCGCTCTTCTCCTCTGCGTCCGCGGCGGTCATGACGTTCAGTTCCCAGCCGGTCAGCTCGCTCGCAAGGCGGATGTTCTGCCCGCCGCGGCCGATGGCCTGGGACAGTTTGTCCTCCTCCACGGCGATGTCCATGCTGTGGGCCTCCTCGTCCATGACGATGGAAACGACGTCCGCCGGTGACATGGCGTTGACGACGAACTGGGCGGGGTTGTCGTCCCACAGGATGATGTCCACACGCTCACCGGCCAGCTCGTTGGACACCGCCTGTACGCGAGAGCCGCGCATGCCGACGCACGCGCCCACCGGGTCGATACGGCGGTCGTTGCTCTTCACCGCGATCTTCGCCCGCAGGCCCGGATCCCGGGCCGCGGCGACGATCTCGATCAGCCCCTGACCCACTTCGGGCACCTCCAGGCGGAACAGGTCGATCAGAAATTCCGGCGAGGTGCGGGTCATGAACAGCTGCGGGCCGCGCAGCTCGGAGCGCACCTCCACCAGCCGCGCCTTGATACGGTCCTGGGGGCGCACCGGCTCGCGCGGGATCATGTTCTCCCGGGGCACGAAACCCTCGGCATTGCCGCCGAGGTCGATATACACGCCGTTGCGGTCCACCCGCTTCACCAGGCCACTCAGCAGCTCGCCGACCCTGTCCTGGAATTCCTCGACCACCTGCTCGCGCTCGGCCTCGCGCACCTTCTGCACGATCACCTGCTTGGCGGTCTGGGCGGCGATACGGCCGAACTCCACCGACTCCATGGGCACCTCGACGTAGCCGCCGGGCTCGGCATCGGGGTCGATCTCGACGGCGTCGATCATCCTGAGCTCCCGGTCCGGGAACTCGAGCTCGGTGGAGTCGTCCTCGAACACCAGCCAGCGCCGGAAGGTGTCGTAATCGCCGGTCTGGCGGTCGATGGCCACGCGCACGTCGATGTCCTCCCCGTGGCGCTTGCGGGTGGCGGACGCCAGCGCCGCCTCGATCGCCTCGAAGATAATATCCTTGTCCACGCCCTTCTCGTTCGAGACGGCGTCGACCACCATCAGAATTTCCTTGCTCATACCTGTCGTCTCTCCACCCGGCCCGATATGGTGGCTAAAGCTCGGGAACCAACCTCGCCTTGTCGATGTCGGCGATGCGCAGACGGTAGAGTTCGCCGTCCACACGCACCGCCACGTAACCGTTTTCGACGCCCTCCAGCCGGCCGCGGAACCGCCGCCGGCCCTCCAGTGGCGCCCTCATCGCGATCTTCGCCTCGCTGCCGATGAACCGCTCGAAGTGCTCCGGGCGCTTCAACGGCCGGTTCAGGCCGGGCGATGACACCTCCAGCACGTACTCGCCGGGGATCGGATCCTCCACGTCCAGCACGCCGCTCACCTGGTGGCTCACTGTCTCGCAATCTTCCAGGCCCACGCCGTCGGGCTTGTCGATGTAGAGCCGCAGCAGCCCCTTGCGCCCGCCGATGCGGGCCTCGAGGTCCACGAGCTCGTAGCCCATGCTCTCGAGCGTCGGCTCCAGCAGCCGTCTGATCTCGTCCTCTGTCACTCGTCCTCTGTCACGGGCCCCGTCGGGGACCCCAACAAAAAATGGGCCCCAGGGCCCATTTCGTTTCTGCTCTTGCCCAGCCTGCCGGCCCTGGCTCCGGCAGACCTTTCCGGGCAAACAAAAAGCCCCGAGCGGGGCTTTTTGTCACCAAAAACCTTGGTAGCGGGGGCAGGATTCGAACCTGCGACCTTCGGGTTATGAGCCCGACGAGCTGCCAGACTGCTCCACCCCGCATCCGCAGAAACGAGATAATACAAGAGAACACGAGGGCGTTCAACCGCCCCCGGGCGGGGGCCGCCGGATCTCAGCCGATGACGCTGGCGCACAGCGCCAGCAGCGTGCCCGGCACCAGCCCCAGGCCCAGGATAGCGAGCGCGTTGACGCTCAGCACCACCTGCATCTCCCGGGGCGCCGTCAGCGGCGCGCTGTCCTCCGGCGGGTCGAAGTAGACGCATTTCAGCACCCGCAGGTAGTAGTAGGCGCC
>CAYRZI010000145.1:0-6849 GCA_964428605.1 uncultured Woeseiaceae bacterium | reverse complement strand
GCTCTCCGACGTGATGTTCGGCACGCCGAAGCCGGTGAACTCGCGCATCAACCTCGGCACGCTGAAAGAGGAGTGCGTGAACATCGCCCTGCACGGCCACAATCCCGTGCTCTCCGACGTGATCCTGCAGGCGGCCGACGACCCCGAGCTGGTGGCGCTGGCGCAGGAGAAAGGCGCCGAGGGCATCAACCTGGTCGGCCTCTGCTGCACGGGTAACGAGCTGCAGATGCGCAAGGGCATCCCGATGGCCGGCAATCACCTGATGCAGGAACTGGTGCTGCTCACCGGCGCGCTGGACGCGATGGTGGTGGACTACCAGTGCATCATGCCGTCGGTCACCGACGTGGCGAAGTGCTTCCACACGGAGGTCATCTCCACGGCGGACAAGGCCAAGTTCACGGGCGCAACCCACATCTCGTTCGATCCGAAGCGGGGTCTGGAGATCGCGAAGGAGATCATCGGACGCGGCATCGAGGCCTACGGCAACCGCAACCCGGAACGGGTGCGCATCCCGGAGGGCACGGTGGAGATGATGGCCGGGTTCTCGGTGGAGGCGATCCTGGGCGCGCTCGGCGGCACGCCGGAGCCCCTGGTGGAGGCCATCAAGGACGGGCGCATCCGCGGCGCCGTCGCCGTGGTGGGCTGCAACAACCCGAAGATCAAACAGGATCACGGTCACGTGACGCTGGCGAAACGGCTGATCGAGAACGACATCCTGGTGCTGGTCACGGGCTGCTCCGCCGTCGCCAACGGCAAGGCGGGCCAGATGATGCCGGAGGCGGCCGAGATGGCCGGTCCGGGTCTGAAGGCCGTCTGCCAGGCGCTCGGCATCCCGCCGGTGCTGCACATGGGTTCCTGCGTGGACAACACGCGGGTGCTCGCGCTGGCGGCCGCGCTGGGCAACTACCTCGGCGTGGACATCGCACAGCTGCCGCTGGCCGGGGCCGCACCGGAGTGGTACTCGGAGAAGGCCGTGTCCATCGGCACCTACGTCGTGGCGAGCGGCATCTACACGGTGCTCGGGGTGCAGCCCGCTATCTTCGGCAGCCCCAACGTGGTGAATCTGCTGGCCGAAGGCCTGGAGGACGTGGTCGGGGCGAAGTTCGCAGTGGAGGCCGATCCCGAGAAGGCCGCACTGCTGATCCGCCGGCACATCGAGCGCAAGCGGGCAGGTCTCGGCCTGCCGCATCTCGAGGACGCCGAGATCGGCGCCGCGGCCTGAGGGGGCAGCCATGTGCGAGACATGCGGACAACATGGTCACTCTCACGACCATGAGCACGGTCACGGGCATGGCCACCCGCAACTGCCGCGGAACGCGAGGCCCGAGGACTTCCGTGTCGTGGTAACGGGCAAGGGCGGGGTGGGCAAGACCAGCCTCACCGCCCTGCTCGCGCTGCGCCTCGCGCGCCGCGGTCTGCGGGTGCTGTCGCTGGATGCGGACCCCCAGGTGAACCTGCCCTGGGCGCTGGGCCTCCCTGCAGAGGAGGCCCGGCGGCTCACGCCGCTCTCCGAGAATGCGGACTACGTGGAGGAGACCACGGGCGCGCGTCCCGGCGACGGCTGGGGCCTGTTCTTCCGCCTCAACCCGAAGGTGGACGACGTGGTGGACCGGTTCGGCGCCGTGACACCGGATGGCGTGCGGCTGCTGGTGATGGGCAACACCGTCCAGCCGGCGGCCGGCTGCCTGTGCCCGGAGAACGCGCTGCTGGAGGCGGTGGTGAACGCGATCGCGCTGCGGGAGGGCGAGGCCATCCTGATGGACACCCAGGCCGGCTTCGAGCACTTCGGCCGGGCCCTGGCGCGCGGCTTCCGCCATGCCGTCGTGGTGGCCGACCCCACCTTCAACGGGGTGCAGGCCGCCCTGCATGCGGCCCGACTGGCCCGCGACCTGGACATCGGCGCCGTCCACCTGGTGGTCAACGGCGTACGTGACGACGACGAGTACCGCCGCACGCTGGCACGGATCGACGAAGCGGGCGGGTTCGAATTTGCGAGCCGCCACCGGCTGCCCTGGGACGAGGCGCTGCGGCGCTCCGAGCCCAGGGTGGCACCGGCGCTGGACGAAACCACCGACACCGCGCTGGCGGAGGCCCTGGACGGGCTGCTGCAGGCGCTGGTCGGCGACGAGACGAGGACTTTTGCATGCGCATCCTGATACTGGGCGCCGGTCCGGCCGGCATCTCCGTGGCAGAGAACATCCGCGACATCGAAGACATCGCCGGCACCTCGCCGGAGATCGCGATGGTCTCCGCGGAGCCCTTCCCGCCCTACTCGCCGCCGGCCATGGCGGATCACTTCCTGACCGGTGACGAGTCACGGCTGTACTGGAAGGGCGGCGACGTCTGCGACCGGCTGGACGTGGAGTTCCATCCGGGCAGGGTGGTGACCGGCATCGACGCGGCCGCCCGGCAGGTCGCTTTAGCGGACGGCGAGCCGCTCGGCTACGACCGGCTCGTGATCGCCACGGGCAGCCGGCTGCACGCGCCGATAGAGGGCGCGACCATGCCCGGCGTCTACAACTTCAAGTCGCTGTCGGCGGCCCGGGAGCTCGTCGGGCACGCCCGCCGCGGCGAGGTGCAGAAGGCCGCCATCGTCGGCGCCGGGTTCATCGGCGTGGAAGTGGCGCTGCTGCTGGCGGATCTCGGTATGGAGGTGACGCTGATCGAGCAGGCCGATCGGGTGATGCCGCGGATGCTGGACGAGGAGACCGCGGGTATCGTGCGGGCTGCGCTGGTGGCACGGGGCGTGCGCGTGCTGAGCGGCACCGAGGCGAGCGCCTTTGCCGGCAACGGCCGGGCGCGTGCCGTGGTGCTGGAGAGCGGCGACGTGGTCACTGCGGACGCCTGCATCGCGGCAACCGGCGTCAAGCCGAACGTCGGTTACCTCGCCGGCAGCAGCGTCGAGGTGGGCTGGGGCGTGCGGGTGGACGATCGCCTGCATACCGGGGTGCCCGACGTCTGGGCAGCGGGCGATTGCGCAGAGACCCGGGACCGCATGAGCGGCGAGCACTTCGTGCACGCGATCTTCCCGAACGCCATCAACCAGGGCCGGGTGGTGGCCGAGCAGCTCATGGGCTTCGAGACCCTGTACGAGGGCGCGGAGACCATGAACAGCCTCCGGCACCTGGGCGTACCCGTAATGGCCGTGGGCGAACTCGCGGGCGATGCGGAGGCAGTGCGCTCGACGGCGGACTCGCTGCGCCGCATCGTGTTGCGCGATGGTTGTATCGTAGGCTTCCGGCTGGCAGGAGATATCCGGGGCGCCGGCGTCTATCGTTCCCTCATGCTGCGCCGCATCGACGTCGGCGCCTACGGGGAGGGGCTGGCCGATCCGGCCTTCATCGACCGGCGGCTGGCCGACCCCTTCGTCCAACTCGCCGCCTGAGCGGGTGCCGATTGAGGTGCCGGACCGAACTTTTGCAACTTATGCAACTTGTTCATCGCAGCCGGCCTGCCGGGGCTTCTGCGCGAACGTGCGTTGAAAAGGAAAGACCCGGGGCTGTTTCAGGCGCCCGGGTCTGCTGAGGTCAATAAGTTGCAAAAGTTGGAAAAGTTGGAAAAGTTCGGTCCGGCACCTCAATCGCCGCCGAAGAGTTTGCGCAGGCCTTTCGTGACTTTTTCCTTAGCGCTGCGTTCCGTCTCCTGCTTCGCGGCTTCCTCGGCGCCCTCTTTCGCGGATTCGGCCAACTCCCCGGCGAGGCTGGGCTGTTCTCCGCCCTGCTGATCGCCACCCATGTCCGGCATACCCTGCATCATCGAGCCCATGCCGCCCATGCTGAACTTCCGGTAGCCGTCCGGGATCACGAACAGAGAGTCCGGCTGGCTACCGCGTTCCAGTTTCTTTACCTCGTACCGGAAACGGCTGCGCTCGCCATTGGTCTCCGAGACGGCAAAGCTCCTCACCGCGATGTTGTCGTCGGTGAACCAGGTGAAGCCGCCGTACTTGCCGTCCGGCCCCTCATAGATCACCTTGTATTTTGTCGTATCGAAACCATTGACCTTCTCCTGACCCACGACCTCCCGCTCGATGAGACGGTACTCATCCGTTTGATCGTTGGACTCGCCCATGTCCATTTCCATGTACATGCCCTGCGGCATGAGCATGTAAGTCTTCTGCGCCTCAAGATCCTGCAGCACGACCATGTCCTGACCGCCCATGTTCATCTCGTCACGGATGTGCCCGGGCTTGTAGTAGATGACCGTGTCGATATTCTGCTCTTCGGTCTCCAGCCGCGCTTCGGCACGGAATGGCGTCTCGACCTCGCCCACCTGCGCCGCCTCGTTCATGCCGACGGCGATCATGCCTCCGAAAGCGAAGGCGGCCTCGGCCGCGAGCATCGTGAAGGCGGTTGTAGCCAGAGCCAGTGCTGTCTTTCTCATTTTTCTCCCCTATTCAGGCAGATTACTGTAGGCAAAACTTACGCTGGCGCCGAAGGGCCCGTCAAATCCCACATGCGGCTTTCAACGACCCGCCGGGCCAATTAGTATTTCCGCGAGCAATAATGAACTTCCGGCGCCCGGCCCCTCTGCGGAAGCCCGGAAAACAAGGGGGTAGAAACCATGACTCATCCGCTGCGCTACCTGACGACAACACTGGCCCTGATGGTCGTATTCCTTATCGTGACAGCACCGGCGGCCGCGGCCGCAGAGGACATCGTCTCTGCCGACACCCGGGCCTGGGCGGCCGAGAAGCTCGATACGGCGGAAGCGGCCCTCGAACGGGGCGACATCGAGACCGCCTGGAAGGCCACGGAGCAGGCTGCGGATGCCCCCTACAAATTTCACAGCCGCGGCCTGGCCTCCATCTCCGCCCGCGCGCTCGGCGACGAGCTCTACGGCCGTGTCTTCCAACTGCGCAAGCGCATCAACACCAGGCTCGGTCGCCAGGCGGAGGAAGCGGGACTCGTCTACAGCGAGCCGGGCAAGCACGAGAGCACCCAGCCCTGGCGATGGGACGATCAGGATGCCCTGGCCTGGTACATAGACGCGCCCGATCCCGACGCAGTGGTTCGCCTGGCTCGCACGGCACCCGCCGACCGGCAGATGCTGCTGCGGATACTCGGCAGCATATCGGCGAACGATCAGGGCGAGATCGAGTACGGCGTCGGCCGCATCGGCTCCGGCATTACCAACAGCTATGCTCCGCTGTATGGCGGTTACGAACCCCTGCCGGAGGAACTCGCACTGCAGCGGCGATTCGAGGAGGAAGTCGTCCCGACGGTACTCGGTCGCATACAGGAAGAAGCGGACAAGCTGATTGCGCAAGAGCAGGCGCTCTACGAACGACCGATGACGGACCGGGAGGAGCAGGCGACGTCGGGCGACTGGCAGGCCATGGCGGCGGCGGTCACGGGCGTGGAAGCGGAGAAGGCACCCGATCCGGAAGTGCAGCTCCGGCTCTGGCGGGCCCGTGACTCGAAGAAAATCCTGCGTGAGGCGAAAGAATGGTACGAGACGCTCACCGTCCGCGTCCGCGTCGATGGGGAAACCCGCATGCGCCGGGCGGTTGCTGTGCCTGTGCTCGACGTCGCCACGAAGCGCGCCGACGAGATGATGGCCATCGGCGACGACACCGACGTTCCGCTGAGGGCTCGCGCCGGAGCGTACGACGAAGCGCAGGACTACTACGGGATCGCAGACAAGCGGGATCGCGCGGATTTTGCCTATCAGAAACGCGTGGCACTGCAGCCGGAGCTGGATGCCTATCAGGCCCGACGCGAAGAGGCGTTGGAGATGGCCGAGAAAGAGATGAAGAGCATGGGCTCGCAGATGGAACAGGCCGTGAAGGACATGGAGAAAACCGAAGAAGAGAAGGAGGCTTTCAAGGACGAAGCCGACGCGCTCGAGGATGAGCTCGGTTTCTGACCAGCGTACCGGAAGCAGCTGCCTCTAATCCGCGGCTGTTTCCTCCCGCCAACGCTGGATAACGAGGCGCGGGTCGCGGACGACCGGCAACTCGCCGCGCGTATCGGGTAGCCTGAGGAGCGCGGTCACCAGGGGATAGACGTCCATCACGTGCCGCTCGCCCACACTGACCCCCTCCGGCAGCCCCGGTCCGCGGGCCAGGAAGATGCCGTGCATGGCCGGCACGGACGGGTCCCAGCCGTGGTTGCCGGCCTTGATCCTCGCGATTCGCTCCGGGCCGGATACCACCGTGTGGCCGGGCTCGGCCATCAGCATGACGTCGGCGAAGCGGCGGTCGTCGGCCGGCACGCGCCAGTGGGCCGGTGCCTCCGACCTCAGCCAGGCACGGCCGTGATTCCAGCCGGCGTTCACGCGGTCGCGGATTGCCGCGGCCCGGGCGGGGTCGGGCGCATCCAGCCAGAGGCCGAGATAGGTGGTGCCGTCCCGGATCGTCAGCCCTTCCAGCTCGACGTGCTCGGAGAGCACGTAGGGCGGCGCTTCCCGGTCGGTCGCCAGCTGGCCGTGGTCCGAGACCACGATGACGTAGATGCGGTCGGCGACAGGCAGCTGCTCGAGGCCGTCGAGCAGGCGGCGGAGGTAGCCGTCCACCCGGCGGATGGCGGCACGGGTCTCCTCCGAGCCGGGGCCCGTGCGATGGGCCGTGAGGTCCACGTCGTCGAAGTAGAGGGTGACGAGGTGGGGCCGGCCGGGCGCCGGCAGCGCCAGCCAGTCGAGCACCTGATCGACCCGAGTCTCGCCGGGCACGGAGCCGTCGTAGGGATACCAGTAGGTTGGCCGGATGCCCTGGATGTCGGCCTCGGTGCCGACGAAGAAGAACGCGGCGCTGAGCATGGCGTTCTTCTCGGCGTTGACCCACAGGGGCTCGCCGCCGTACCAGCGCCCGTCCTGCACGGCGTCCCGGTCGTACATGCGGTACCAGCCGTC
>CAYRZI010000144.1:2100-6874 GCA_964428605.1 uncultured Woeseiaceae bacterium | reverse complement strand
ATATCCCGAACGCGACGACGGTGATCGGCCTGGACCAGATTGCTGCGCGCAATCGCGCCAGCGTCCTCGATCTCCTGCGCAACGTCCCGGGACTGCAGGTGACCCAGCCGGGCGGGCGCGGCGGTATCGCGTCGGTCTTCATCCGCGGTGGCGAGCCGAATTTCACGATGGTTCTTGTCGATGGCGTTCGTGTGAACGATCCCAACAACACCCGCGGCGGTTCGTTCGATTTCTCCACGCTGAATGTGGAGGATATCGAGCGCATCGAGATCGTGCGCGGACCGCAGTCCGCCATTTACGGTTCCGATGCGCTGAGCGGGGTCATCAACATCATCACCCGGGGCCGGGCCGAGGAACTGGGTGTCGGCCTGCACGCCGAACTGGGCGAGGATGACTACCAGCGCGGCGCCATCGACGTTTCAGGTCCCGTGGGCGGCGGGGGCGGTTTCGCGCTGCAGCTGGCCGCTGTGGACGACGGCGAACCGACGCCGGGGAACACATTCGAGAGCGATTCACTGACAGGCAAGTTGTCTTTTGGCGACGGTACCGGTCGGGAGATCCGGTTCTTCGGCCGGTATTCGGACAATGAGGGCACGTCCTTTCCGGAAGACAGCGGCGGATCGCGGCTGGCCGTCATCCGTGAACTCGATCGCAAGTCCTCAACGGATCTCAGTGTCGGAGTCGCCGGCAGTCTGGTTCTCGGCGGCGGCTGGCAGCTCGATTTCAATGCGAGCCGCTTCGACCATGAAGACAGCTACGTCTCGCCCGGCGTCGCGCCGGGCGTGCGGGACGGAGTGCCGCCGAACGGGGCAGACTCAGAGCTCGACCGTACGAATTATACCGCCCACGTGATCGGTGATATCTCGGACGATCTGCGGGCTACCTTCGGTCTCGATTATTACGATGAAGAGGGAAACTCCGAGGGGTTCGTCGAATTCTTTCCCGGTTTCTCGATTCCAGCAGGTTTCTCCATCGATCGCAGTGTGGCCGGCTATTTCGCCGAATTCCGCTATGAGCCGACCGCGGGGCTCAGTCTGTTGGGCAGCGTGCGCCACGACGAGCCGGACGAGGAGCCTGGCGAGACCACAACCAAGCTGGGCGCTCTGTACGACTTCAACGCCGGTCGCACGACGCTGCGGTTCAATTGGGGCGAGGGCTTCAAGCTGCCGAGTTTCTTTGCTCTCGCAAGCCCGCTGGTCGGCAATCCGGATCTGAAGGCGGAGAGAAGCGAGAGTACCGATATCGGCATCACGCAGCGTTTCATGGCGGGCAGACTCGCGGCCACGCTGACCCTGTATCGTAATGAATTCACGGATCTCATCGACTTCGACCCGGTGAACTTCACCAATGTGAACCGCACGGAGGTTGAGGCCCAGGGTGCAGAATTTGAGCTGGACTACCGCCCCTCTGACACGCTCTCGTTATATGCGGAAGTGGTGTATCTCGACCTCGACGTCAAGGACGTGCAGCGCCAGCTCCGTCAGCGCCCTGACTGGCGCGGCAGCGCGTCCGTGCGCTGGCAGCCGGCCGATCGCTGGCAGCTCCAGGCCTCCTGGCAATACGTCGGGGAGACCTGGGATTCTTCCATCCCGACCGGCGGGCTGATTCTCGACGGTTATGACCGGGTGGATGCCGCGCTGACCTGGATGCCGGCTGCGGAGTTCGATGTGGTGCTCGCATTGGATAACGCGCTCGACGAAGATTATGAGGAGGCGATCGGGTTTCCCTCGCCCGGACGGCGCGCGCGTCTGGCGTTGCGCTACCGGTTCTGAGCGTTGGCATGCGCTGGGTACACCTCTCCATCGCCGGCCTGCTGATCGTCGTGGCCGTACTGCAGCTGGACGATCCGGATCCGGTGTACTGGGTGCTCGTCTACGGCCTTTCCGGCGTGGCAGCCTGCGCCATGGCGTTCGGGCGCAGCAGTCGGCTGGTGCTCGGCATCCTGATCGGGGCCGCTTCGGTCAGGATGCTGGAGAGCCTGGGCGGTGTCTTCGCCTACTTCGGGTCGGCGGACCCGGGGTCGATCTTCGGGCAGATGATGCCGGAGAAGCCGTGGGTTGAGCCGGCGAGGGAGTTTCTCGGGCTTGCTATGCTGGTTGGCGTGCTGGTTTGGTATGTGGGCCTGCATCGGAAGGCGGCGTCGGGAACGGCGGGCGGTCCGGTCGAAGACCGATGACAAAAACCCCGCCGACTGCGAGTTTTTTGTGACCGCTGTCACGTTTGCATAAACGGATTGCCGCATACCCCACGAACGGTCCCGCTGGTATAGAATCCGGGGGTTCAGCAGACGCAGAAACAAGGTCTGTGCCATCCAGAGAAAACAGGGACTTGTGACGAGGGATTGCCAGCTTATGCCGAACTCACTCCGTATCTCCGCACCTTTGGTTTATCGCCGCCTTCTCCTCCTATGTCTCGTCGTCGTGGTCGCCGGCTGCGGGCTCGCGCTGACCAATGAGGCACGGCTGGAGCGCGCGCAGGAGGCCTATGAGGAGGGCGATTATCGGTCCGCGATCATCGATCTCCGCAATATTCTCCGGGAGGAACCGCAGAACCGATCGGCCCGGATACTGCTGGGCCGCGCTGCGATCCGCACTGGGGATGCGGCGACCGCCGAGAAAGAGTTGCGTCGGGCGCTGGAACTCGGCGAGCCGCTGGAAGCCGTTGCCGCGGACCTCGGTCGCGCGATGCTGCAGTTGCGGCAGTTCAACGAGTTGCTGGAGGAGTTCCGGCCGGACCTGGCCACCGACGAGAGCGAACGCCGGGAGATTTTGAAGCTCCGGGCCGATGCCACGATGGGGCTGCAGCTCCCCGAATCAGCTCGCGACATATATCTCGAGTTGCTGGCTCTCGACCCGGAGGATGCGGAGGCACAGCTGGGCGTGGCCTCGACATACATGCGTCAGGAACGATATGACGAAGCCCGGGCCGCCATCGGCGAAGCTCTCGCGATCAATCCGGACCTTACTTCGGCCTGGCTGGCTTCCGGATCACTGCATCTGACTACCGGTGATCCGGAATCAGCCGTCACGGATTTCATCAAGGCCGGGGAATTGGCGGAGGCGCAAGGCGCCGACAACGAGGAAGTATCGGCACTGATAGGACAGATCGAGGCGTATCTCACCGCGCAGGACCTGGCGGGGGCGAAACAGGCATTACAGAGCCTGCAGACGAGGGCACCAGAGAACCTCATGACGCGCTACCTGACCGGGCGCATAGCTTTCCTCGAAGAGGATTTCGAAACCGCCCAGACGGAACTTCAGCAAGTGCTGGGTGCGGCGCCGGAATACCGTCCGGCGCAGCTGCTGATGGGGGCCGTGCACCTTCAGCGCGGGAATCTGGGGCAGGCAGAGATGCATCTGTCGTCGGTTGTGGCGGCCATGCCGGACAACGCGGATGCGCGGCGGTTGCTGGCGGAGGCCCGCCTTCGCCAGGACCGGGCGTCAGAAGCGACGGAGATCCTTCGTCCGCTGCTCGAGGCCGATGGTGCCGATGCGGCGACCGTCGGCCTGGCCGTGCGCGCGAGTATGGCTGCCGGCGAGTACGACAGCGCGATCGGCTACCTGCGTGAAAGCGTTGAGGCCGATCCCGACAACATAGACCTGAAGCTCGACCTGGTCGGCACGTACCTCGCGGCCGGGCGAGTCGAGGAAGCACAGCGAGTACTCGATTCTATGCCCGACATGGCAGGTGAGGCGGAGTATCGCCGGCACTTGCTGGAGGTGCTCACCCCTTTGCGCCGCGGTGACCGGGCGTCGGCACTCAGCGTCGCCAGGCAGATGGCGGATGACTGGCCCGAGGATGCCCGCATTCGCAATCTTCTGGGCGGCGTCGCCATGGCGATGGGCCGGACAGACACTGCCCGAGAGGCTTTCGCGGAGGCACAACGCCTTGCTCCCGCGCAACTGACCGCCTATGTGAATGCGGCGCGGCTAGAGGTGAGAGAGGGGAATCTGGCAGCTGCCCGAGACCAGTATCTCGCGGCGCTCGATCAGGCGCCGGATTCTGCGCCTGTCATGACGGCAGTGGCGCAGTTGGAGGCTCGCCTGGAGGATCGGGAGGCCGCCGTGGAATGGCTGGAGAAAGCGCGCGCTGCCGGTGCCGATGCGCTGCGCCCGCGCCTGCTGCTCGCCCGCGTGCAACTGTTGGAGCGGAACTTCGAGGAGGCACGATCATTGGCGAGGGAGGCGATCGATATCGACGCCGGCAGCGCGGAAGCCTACAACCTGCTCGGGCAGGCTCAGCGTGCACTGGACGACGCAGGCGGGGCGGCGGCCAGCTTCGATCGCGCCGCTGAAATCGATCCCGGGAATGCCGAGTACAGTATCAGCGAGGCCCGTGCACTGATGGCCGCCGGCCAGCCCGAGGCCGCCGAAGAAGCGCTCGAAGGGACGGGCGCGGCAGAACTCGACAACCTCGCTGCTGCGGTGATGCTGGCGGCGGCGAAGGCGCAGCAGGACGAAACGGAAGAAGCTCTGGAAATTGCAGAGAGGCTGAAGGCGCGTTATCCGGAAGACGGTATACCCTATGCCCTCGAAGGCGAGTTACTGGCAGATGCGGGGGAATTCGAGGCGTCCGCGGCGGCCTACGATCGAGCCCTCGCCCTGCGGGACGAAGATCGCAGGCTCGTCCTGCGGGCTTTCCGGGTCCGGGAGCTTGGCGGTCTGCCCGAGCCGGAGCGGCCGCTCGTGGAGTATCTGGAAAAGCGCCCTCTGGATGCGGGGGTGCGGGTTCTGTTGGCGCAGGCGCTCTTCGGAAACCCGGACATCCTGCTGCT
>CAYRZI010000144.1:0-2090 GCA_964428605.1 uncultured Woeseiaceae bacterium | reverse complement strand
TGCAGGCGGGCGGCTCCAGCTCGGAAGCTATCGGGGCCTATGAAGAGGTCCTCGCCTCAACCCCTGACAATATGGTGGCGCTGAACAACCTGGCATGGGAATATTTCCAGGTGGGTGATCCCCGCGCCGAGGAGACGGCCCGCAAGGCGCACGAACTGGCCCCGGCTAACGCAGCGGTCGCGGATACCCTGGGCTGGATTCAGGTGAATACCGGCAAGCTGGAAGAGGGTATAACGCTTCTCCGGCGGGCCGTGGAGCTCAGTAACGGTCGCGCGCAGGTCCGCTACCATCTTGCGGCTGCGCTGGCCCAGGCCGGAGACACCGAAGAGGCGAGGGGCATCCTGCGTGAACTTCTCGCCGGCGATGACCAGTTCTCCAGCCGGGATGAGGCTGAACAATTGCTGGCGACGTTATAGCGTCGCACCCGAAAACCGCCGACCGGTTCCGCATTTCCGGGACGTTTGGGTGATAGTCTTGGTTGCTTAGTGGAGTGGCGAAGTTCTTATGTTGAAGGCGAGCATCAGAGCGCTGACGGCCGTACTGGCTGTGGGTTACCTGGCTGCGGGCTGCGCGAGTGCGGATTACGAGGCCGGCGAGCTGCCCCAGGAGGTGACCACCCAGTCCGATGAGTACAGGATCGGACCTGGCGATGCCCTGCAAATCTTCGTGTGGGACCATGCTGATTTGTCGACCGGCGTGCAGGTTCGGCCGGATGGCAAGATCTCGACACCGCTGGTGGAAGACCTCCAGGCCGCAGGCAGAACGCCGACCGAACTGGCCCGCGATATCGAGAGCGTGCTCTCGGAGTATGTCCGGTCGCCCGTTGTCACGGTCATCATGCAGGGCTTTCAGGGCGAATCCCAGCAGCAGGTCCGCGTCGTCGGGCAGGCTGCGCAACCGAGCGCTATTCAGTACCGGCAGGGTATGACGGTGCTGGACGTCATGATCGAAGTGGGCGGGCTTTCCGAGTTCGCGGCCGGTAATCGTTCCAAGATCGTACGGAAAGTGAATGGCGAGTCAGTGGAAATACGGGTGAAGCTTGACGATCTGCTTAACGACGGACGCATCGAGGAGAATGTGCGCATGCTCCCGGGCGATGTGTTGATCATTCCCGAGTCATTCTTCTGATCAGCGAAAACGCGATGGCAGATACGAATTTGAACGTGCAGGAAATCATCGCGGAGGTGATGGAGCACATCCGCGGTATGTGGCGGTACCGCTGGTGGGCCGTAGGCGCGGCGTGGGTCATATCGGTAGCCGGCTGGTTCTATGTCTACACGATGCCGGACGTCTACGGAGCTTCCGCCAAGGTGTATCTGGAGACCGAAACACTGATGGATCCGGTCTTCGAGGGGCTGGCATTGCGCGACAACCTGGAAGCGCAGGTCAATGCCGTGAGCCGCGCACTCCTTACCCGGCCGAATCTGGAGACCGTCGCACGGGAAACCGACCTGGACCTGCGGGCGGAGACGCCGGGCCAGATGGAGCGGCTGATCACCGGGCTGCAAGAGGAAATCAATGTTCGCGGTGACACGCGCCGGAATACTTTCGAGATCATCTACGAAGACGTCGACCGCGTCATGGCAAGAAATGTTGTCGCTGCGATCGTGGATTCCTTTGTGGAGGATTCGCTGCAGGGCCAGGGCGACGATGCCGAGATGACTAGCCAGGCGCTGGAAGCCGAGATTGCGAACCACGAGCGGCGACTCGAAGAAGCCGAAAACAGGCTGGCGGAGTTCAAAAAGGACAATCTGGGTTTCATGCCCGGCGAGACGGGGGATTATTACGCTCGCCTGCAGACGGCGGTCACCGCCATTGAGAATACCGAGGCCGAGATACGCGCGCTACGCGAACGACGGGACGAATTGCAGCGCCAGCTGGCTGGCGAGTCCCCCATCCTCGGTGGATCCGCCGGTACCGGGACGATGCTGGCAAGCTGTACTCAGGGTGCCCAGATTTCCCAGTTGCAGGGGCAACTTGCGGCGCTGCAGGTCGAGTTCACGGATAAGCACCCGCGTATCGTTTCCCTGAAGGAAACGATCGGAATCCTGATGGGTCGTTGCGAACAGGAATGGCAGGCAGCCCAGGAT
>CAYRZI010000143.1:0-6943 GCA_964428605.1 uncultured Woeseiaceae bacterium | reverse complement strand
AGCTCTTCCACTTCCCCGCCACCCGCAGCGCCAGGGTGAAATGGATGCTGCACGAGGTGCTGGACGACGGTTTCGAGGTCACGACGGTCGATCTGTACCGGGGCGAGCAGTACCGTCGCGAATACCTGGCGCGCAACCCGCATCACAACGTGCCTCTGCTGGAGATCACCTTCGCCGACGGCGCAGTGATGAACATGGTCGAAAGCGGGGCCATGGTGGCGTGGCTGGCGGATGTCTTTCCCCGCCGGGGCCTGGCGCCGCCGCCGGACGCCCTGTCAGCCGAGCGCGCCGACTACCTGCAGATGCTGCACTTCGGCGCCTCTTCCATGGACATGATGCTGTGGCAGATCCGCATTCACGAACACGTGCTGGCGGACGACCAGCAGGATGCGCGCACGGCCGAGCGCTACCGCGGCAAGTTCGCCGCCGAGGTGGAACCGCGCCTGGCAGCCAGACTGGCGGAACAGCCCTTCGTCTGCGGCGACGCATTCACCGCCGCCGACTGCGTGATCGGCCACAACGTTACCTGGGCCCGGGGCTACGGGCTGTGCGGCGACGAGGTCTTCCGCGGCTATCTCTCCCGCCTGGCGACGCGCCCGGCCTTCGTGCAGGCGTTCGCCGACGCCAGCGACTTCAAGGCGGAGGTGCCGGCACCGGTCCGCAACGCGGGCGTCTTCAACGGCTAACGCCCGCCGTCCGACTCCCCCCTGATGGAGGCCACGTTCGACTCCCAGTTCTGGCCGTCGAAGGGCGTGATCGCCAGGAAATCGACGCCCGCATCGAGGCAGCGGGCATTGACGTCGTAGCTGCCCGGGTGCGAACGCGGCCGGCTGAACGGATGGATGCCGCAGACCCGGCAGAAGCGGTGCCCGGCCACACCGGTATTGAAGCGATAGGTGGCCAGCGACTCCTCTCCCTGCAGCAGCTGGAAATCGTCGGGCGGCACGATCAGGTTGACCATGCCCTTCTTCGCGCAGATGGAGCAGTTGCAGGCGAGTGCACGCCGCGCCCGGATGCGCACGCGGAAACGCACCCGCCCGCAGTGGCAGCCGCCCTCGAACCAGTCGCCGTGCCCGCTCAACTGCTCCTCGCCCCGTCCTCGAGCAATGTCTCGGCGTAGCGCCGCACCTGCTCCCAGTCGGTGTATTCGTAATCCCGGCTGGTGTCGGTGTCCTCGCCGGCCTTGCGCGCGATGCGCCGCATCATCCAGCGCAGCGGCAGCGGGTATTTGGAATAGCGCAGCGCGCCCGCGATCATCTGGACGTGGGCGAACGGCACGCGCAGCTGCGCCTCGATCTTGCGCCGCGCATCGCCGAGCCATTCCTCGCGCAGCGCCGGGTCCTTCGCCGCCGCGCTCAGCAGCACCACGAACAGCGAGCGCTCGCGGCGGCGTATCTCGTCCGCGTGGCAGTCGACGAACTCCACCAGCTCCTTCTCCAGGCCGCCGGCGTGCATGGAGGCGCCGAATACCAGCCGGTCGAAGCGCGCGAGCTCGAGCGCCTCCGCGGTGAGCGTGTTGGCCGCGTCGACCACGCTCACCTGCGCCCCGCCGGCGCGCAGGTGTTCCGCGATGCGTGCGGCGACCTTCGCGGTCTGGCCTTCCCGGGTGGCATAGAGCAGGAGGAAACGGGTCATGGCCCTATTCTTGCGCTCCTGCGGGCCCGATGCCAGGGCCGGCGATGCGGGGCCGGTAGTCACTTCCCCGGATGCAGCGCGGTCTCGCGACGCTCCATATTGACGGGAGCACAGACGCGAGAGGCAGCGAATCATGGCAGCGGAAGCCGGCAGAACCGGGACCGATGTCACGCTCTTCCTCTGCGGCGACGTGATGACCGGCCGGGGCATCGACCAGATCCAGGCGAGCTCCGTGCCACCGGAACTGCACGAGCCCTGGGTGAAGAACGCCATGGACTACGTCCGTCTGGCGGAGCGGGCGAACGGCCCCGTGCCCGCGCCGGTGGACCCGGCCTACGTCTGGGGGGACGCCCTGAAGGTATGGGCGCAGACGCCCCATCACCTGCGCTTCGTCAACCTCGAGACCAGCATCACGACCAGCGACGACTTCTGGCCTTCGAAGGGCATCCACTACCGCATGCATCCCGGCAACGTCGCCTGCCTGGAGGCCGCCGGCATCGACGGCTGCACGCTGGCCAACAATCACGTCCTGGACCTGGGCTACCGGGGCCTGGAGGACACCCTGACGACGCTGGCGCAGGCGGGCATCGCCGTCGCGGGTGCCGGGCGGGACGCCGCTGCCGCCGCGGCGCCGGCCGTCTTCCGCCTCGCTGGCGGGGTGCGCGTGGTGGTCTACGGCTACGCCCTCGGCTCGAGCGGCGTGCCGCAGGACTGGGCGGCGGGGCGGGTGCGGGCCGGCGTGAACCGCCTGCCGGACCTCGCGCCGGAGACGGCCGATGTCGTGGCCGAGACCATGCTCGCCGGCCGCCGCGCCGGCGACATCACGGTGGCATCCATCCACTGGGGCGGCAACTGGGGCTACGACGTCGGCCGGGACGAGCGCGGCTTCGCACACCGGCTGATCGAGGCCGGCGCCGCGGACATCGTGCACGGCCATTCCTCCCATCATCCGAAGGGCATTGAATACCACCGCGGCAGGCTGATCCTGTACGGCTGCGGCGACTTCCTGAACGACTACGAGGGCATCGGCGGTCATGAGGCGTTCCGGCCGTGGCTCTCGCTGATGGTCTTCGTCAGCGTGAACCCGGCCGACGGCCGCACGACGGGCCTGCAGATGATACCGCTGGCTATGCGGCGGCTGCGCCTCGTCATGGCGTCGCCGGAGGACCGGGACTGGCTGGCCCGGCGGCTGCAGCAGGCGGCGCCGGGCGAGCCCACGCCTCTCCGGATCGAGGGCGACCGGCTGGTGCTCGTCCCGGGCGGGGACGAGGCATCTTAGGTATATCTGCTGATTCATGCGCCGGCGGGGGCCGGCCTAGCATGGAGTGGCGCGCCGTCAGCGGCTGCGCACGGCACAGGGGAGGTGACGGGCGGCATGGAGAACCGCGGAGCGAGGAGCGAGACGGACATCCGCGCGGGTGACGCGACACTCACCGGCTGGCTGGAGATTCCCGACGGCGCGGCCGGAGTGGTGGTGTTCGCCCACGGCAGCGGCAGCAGCCGCTACAGCCGCCGCAACAACGCCGTGGCCGACTACCTGCGCGACGCCGGGCTCGGCACCCTGCTGTTCGATCTGCTGACCGCCGAGGAAGGGCGGGTCGACGACGTGACCCGCGAGTTCCGCTTCGATATCGAGCTGCTGGCCCGCCGTCTCGGTGGCACGCTGGAGTGGCTGGCCGGACAGGCCGCAGCCGCCCGCCTGCCCGTGGGGCTGTTCGGTTCCAGCACCGGGGCCGCCGCCGCGCTCATCGCCGCGGCACGGGAACCGGAGCGGGTGGATGCCGTGGTCTCCCGCGGCGGGCGTGCCGATCTCGCCGGCGACGAGCTGCCGCGGGTGCAGGCGCCGACGCTGCTCATCGTCGGCGGCGCCGACCACCAGGTGCTCGACCTGAACCGCAGGGCGCGCAAGCGGTTGCGCTGCCCCGCGGAGATCGCGGTGGTCGAGGGCGCCACGCACCTGTTCGAGGAACCGGGGGCGCTGGAGGAAGTGCAGCGGCTCGCCCGCGACTGGTTCCTGGACTGCTTCGCACGGGCCCAGCAGTGAGGCCAGGCCGATGACCCGTCATTATTTCCAGACCCGGCTCGCCGAGCACATCTGGCGGTCGAAGTACCGCTATCATCCGCCCGGCGGCCATGCCGAGAAGAGCATCGGGGAGACGTGGCGCCGGGTGGCTGCAGCGGTCGCCGCGCCGGAGACGACGGACCGCGACGGCTGCGCCCGGGAGTTCGAGGGGCTGCTGGAGGGATTCCGCTTCCTGCCGGCCGGCCGCATCCTCGCCGGCGCCGGCACGGTGTGGCATCGCACCCTGTTCAACTGCTTCGTCATGGGCGTGGTCGAGGACTCCCTGGACAGCATCTTCGAGCACGTGAAGGAGGGCGCCGTCACCATGCAGTGGGGCGGGGGCGTGGGCTACGACTTCTCCACGCTGCGCCCGGCCGGTCATCGCACCGATCACGTGGGCGGCATCGCCTCCGGACCCGTCTCGTTCATGCGCGTCTGGGACGCCATGTGCGCCACCGTGCTGTCCACCGGCGCCCGCCGGGGCGCGATGATGGGCACGCTGCGCTGCGATCATCCCGACATCCTCACCTTCGTCGACGCCAAGCGCGAGGCCGGCGTGCTTACCAACTTCAACGTCTCGGTGCAGGTGCCGGACGAGTTCATGCTGGCGGTACAGCACGACGAGGACTGGGCCCTGTGCTTCCCCGAGTCGGGCGGCGAGGAAGCCCTGCAGAAGGTCTGGACGGGCAGCGACGAGCCCGTGCGCTGCCGCGTCCAGGGACGTATCGCGGCCCGGGAACTCTGGCGCCACATCATGAACGCCGCGTGGGAATCCGCCGAGCCCGGTGTGCTGTTCACCGACGCGGTCAACCGGGAGAACAATCTCCACTACCGGGAACGCATCACGGCCACCAACCCCTGCGGCGAGATCCCGCTGCCGCCCTACGGCGCCTGCAATCTTGGCTCGCTGAACCTCACCCGCTTCGTCCGGGACGCCTTCGGCCGCGACGCCGCACTCGACGTGGACGCTCTCCGACGAGCCGTGCCCACCGCCGTGCGCTTCCTGGACAACGTCATCGACGCCTCCGGCTTCCCGCTAGCGGCCCAGCAGGAACAGGCCCGGGGCACCCGGCGCGTCGGCCTGGGCGTCACCGGTCTCGGCGACGCACTCGCCATGCTGGGCATCGCCTACGACAGCGACGAGGGCCGCGGCTGCGCCCGCGAGTGGATGACCGTCATGCGCGATGCCGCCTATCGCGCCTCGGTGGCACTCGCGCGGGAGAAAGGCGCGTTCCCGCATTTCGAGCGCGAGCCCTACCTGGACGGCCCCTACATCCAGCGCCTGCCGGCGGACATCCGCGACGCCATCGCCGCCGACGGCATCCGCAACAGCCATCTGCTCGCCATCGCCCCCACCGGCACCATCAGCCTGCTGGCCGACAACGTCTCCAGCGGCATCGAACCCGTTTTCGCACTGGAGGGCCATCGCCAAGTGCTCGACGAGTCGGGCGACTACCGCAATTTCGATGTGACCGACTACGCCTACGCCCACTGGCGCGAGCATCACGGCCGGCCGCAGACGGTGCCGGACTCGTTCCGCTGCTCCCGGGACATCTCGCCCACCGAGCACCTGGCCATGCAGGCGGCTCTGCAGGGCCTGGTGGACAACGCCATCTCCAAGACCATCAACATGCCGGAGGACTGCTCGCGGCCCGACTTCGAGCAGATCTACACGCGGGCCTGGCAGCTCGGGCTGAAGGGCTGCACGGTGTTCCGCCCGAACCCGGTGCGTGGCGCCGTACTCAGCACGGAGGCCGGCCGGCCGCCCGACCGGGTGCTGTGCTGCGACATCGAGCGCGAGGCGGACTGAGGAGGCCGTACGACCGGCGGCTCAGGACGAGGGCGGCTGCGGGCGAGCTGCGTAGCCGAAGGTCTCCAGGTCCTGCCGGTAGTATTCCGCGACCATGCCGGCGAGTTCGGCGTCGTAGTAGCGTGC
This sequence comes from uncultured Woeseiaceae bacterium, assembly GCA_964428605.1. Taxonomy (GTDB): domain Bacteria; phylum Pseudomonadota; class Gammaproteobacteria; order Steroidobacterales; family Woeseiaceae; genus Lentisalinibacter. The sequence continues at coordinate 1,310 of CAYRZI010000143.1, read as the reverse complement.
CCAGTCCCGCCGCTCGGGCTCGCGCCGGCGCGCGAGCGGCAAGGCCTCCAGCCCGAGACGCGCGCAGAGCTGTTGCCAGGAGGCCTCCAGCGTCTCGAAGCGGCCGAGGAAGTCCGTGGCCAGCCGGCCTTCCTCGTCCAGCAGGAAGTGCGTCTGCGGCAGTGTCAGGCGCCGGCGACGGAAGCGGACAGTGGCCAGTGCCTGCTTCATCCGGGCGGCGACCGCCGCCGGATCCGGGTCATCCGCTGCTTCCAGGGACAGGAAGGTATCGACGAAGCGCTCGAACGGGTCGCGCACGAAGGCGAACTTCAGATAGGACTGCCAGAGTTCCTCCGGGAGGCGGGGGCGGATGTCGCGCACCGACAGGTGACCGTGCTCCGCGGCCGCGAGGTCGCGAACCGGCAGACGGTGCCGGGCGAAGAGGTTCTGCTGCTGCCAGTCCATGGCGTCCAGCTGCATGGTGAGTGCCTGGCGCAGCGCGCGGGTGGCGACTCTCGGCACGACGACGAAAACGAACCGGTGCCGATGGGAAACGATCAAGCGCCTGACCTATTCGATGGCGTAGCGGCGGCGCACCTCGGGGCCCAGCGCCTCCTTCAGCGGGTCGAGCCAGGGCTCGTAGTGGCGCCACTGCGCGAGGCCGCTGCGGTAGATGGGCTGGCGCACCTGCTCGGAGCTGGGCGTGCGCACGCTGCGCTCGGTCTTGTGGAACTGCAGGCAGGCCTCCTCGAAGGGCAGGCCGCAGAAATCCAGGAGCCGGCGCACCTGCTTCTCGAGGTCGTCCACCACGTCCTCGTGCCGGACCCGCAGCACGAAGCCGGGCAGGACCTCGTCCCAGTGATCCATCAGCCGCACGTAGTCCCGGTAATAGCGGCCGATCTCCTCGAGGCCGTAGGTGAAGTCCTGGCCCTCGCCGAACAACTGCTTGAAACCGCTGAAGCAGCAGGCCATGGGATGACGCCGGGCATCGATCACCTTCGCGTTCGGCAGGATCAGGCGTATCAGGCCGACGTGCAGGAAGTTGTTCGGCATCTTGTCGGTGAAGAACGGCGCGTCGCCACGGTAGACCCGGGTGTCCTCGATGAACTTCTCACCGAAGCGGCGGAAGTAGTCATGATCCAGCTCGGCCAGTATGCCCGGGTAGCGGTCCTCGTCGACGGCGGTGCGGCCACGCAGCCGCTGGGCGAGACTCAGGATGTCGTGCAGCTCCATGGTGCCGTCCACCATGGAATGCGACGCCAGCACCTGCTCCAGCAGCGTCGAGCCGGCACGGGGCAGGCCGACGATGAAGATCGGGTCCGGTGCGTCGC
>CAYRZI010000142.1:0-7004 GCA_964428605.1 uncultured Woeseiaceae bacterium | reverse complement strand
GACGCCTGGGCGGCTTCGACGCGGAACTCGGGCTGCTGGGCGATTTCGTCTACGTGGAACTGGAAGAGGGCGCCTACCTGCCCCGCATTCCGCCGATGCGCCTCGGCACGGAGTTCACGCTGCGCAGCGATACGCTGACCACGTCGCTGGACGTCCTCTGGCACTCGGAGCAGGACAATATCTCTTCGTTCCGGACCGACAGCTACACCATGGTGGACCTCTCCGCCGTCTATGCCATGACGGTGCAGGAGACCGAACTGGACCTGTTCGTGCGCGGCACCAACCTGCTGGATGAGGCGGCACGGCGGAGTACTTCCTTCCTGGCGTCCTATGCGCCGCTGCCGGGGCGGTCGTTTCACGCCGGCGCGCGCCTGCGCTTCTGACCGGCGGAGGCCGCGCCGCCGCCGTGCGGCGCGGCCTGCCGCTGCCGGCCTCCTGCGGCACCAGGCGTATCGTGTATATTGCCGGTCAACGCAAGGAGAACCGCCATGCAGCAACTGACCGGGCTCGACGCCTCCTTCCTCTATCTGGAAACGGCCGCGACGCCCATGCACGTGGGCAGCCTGTGCATCTACGATCAGTCCACGGCGCCCGGCGGCCACGTCACCTTCAAGCAGATCATCCGCTTATTCGAGGAACGCCTGCACAAGGCGAAGACTTTCCGGCGGCGGCTCGCCAACGTCCCGCTGGGTCTGGCGCGGCCGTACTGGATCGAGGATCCGGACTTCGACCTGGAATTCCACCTGCGCCACATCGCGCTGCCGAAACCGGGTGACTGGCGCCAGCTGTGCATCCTGACCGCGCGGCTGCTCGCCCGCCCGCTGGACCTGAACCGGCCGCTGTGGGAGACGTGGGTCATCGAGGGGCTGGACAACGTAGACGGCGTGCCGCCGGGCAGCTTCGGCCTCGTGACCAAGATCCATCATGCGGCCATCGACGGTATCTCCGGTGCCGAGATCGCCGCCGCCATCCACAGCCTCACGCCCCGGGATCAGCCCGAGCCGCCTCACCGGCCCTGGTCGCCGGAGCGCGAACCCACCGACGTGGAGCTGCTGGCGCGCAGTGCCGCCGGCATGGCGCGTACCCCGCTGAAGGTAGGCAGACTGGTGCGCCATGTCGCGCCCACGTTGCCGAAGCTGGCCACCGGCCTGGTCAAGCGGGACATCAGCCTGCCCCGGCACGTGCCACGCACCCGTTTCAACGCCAACGTTTCGGCCCACCGGGTCTTCGACGCCCGCACGTTTGCGCTGGACGAGATCCGCGGCATCAAGGGATTCGTGGACGGCGCCACCGTGAACGACGTGGTGGTCAGCGTCTGCGGCGGCGGGCTGCGCCGGTACCTCGCGGCCAAGAACGAACTGCCGGAGGAGTCGCTGATCGCGATGGCGCCGATGAGCGTGCGCGGCGACCAGCAGCGCGGCGCCGAGGGCAACCGGGTGAGCGCCATGCGCCTGCCGGTGGGCAGCGACATCGAGGATCCCTTGGAGCGGCTGCGCGCCGTGCATGCGGCCGGCGACGAGGCCAAGCGGTTCACCCGCACGGCCGGCACGGAGCTGAACATGGAGCTGGCGGAGTTCCTGCCCACGACCACCTCCAGCCTCATGGCCCGGGCCTTCGGCCGCTGGCACATGGCCGAGCGGCTGCCGCCTCTCTTCAATACCGTGATCACGAACGTGCCCGTCAGCAACCATCCGCTGTACTCGATGGGCACGAAGATGGTGGCCTATTACGGGCTCGGCCCGGTGGTCCACGGTATCGGTCTGTTCCAGCCGGTGATCGGCTACGACGGCAAGATCACCGTGAGCGCCGTGTCCTGCCGGGAGATGATGCCCGATCCGGCGTTCTACTGTGAGTGCCTGCAGGAGTCCTTCGACGAGCTGAAGGCCGCGACCATCGGCAGGCGCGGCCGGGCGGTGGTCAGTGCCGCAGGTGGCACGCTGCCGAAGCCGGGCAGGAAGAAGCGCAAGCGGAAGAAGAAGACGGCGAAGGCCACGGCCTCGCCGGGTCCGCAGTCCGGCGAGGCGGGCTAGCGTTCCAGCGTCGGCACCAGACCGGGCCTCGGGATTGCGCCGGTGGCCTGCTCCAGTGCGTAGGCGTAACCGATCAGCTGCGGCTCGTGCCAGGGCCGGCCGAACAGGGTGACCCCCACCGGCAGCCCGTGCACGCTGCCGGCCGGCAGGGTCACGGCGGGGTAACCGGTGACGGCGCCGAGGCGGGAACTCGAGATCGAGTAGTTGTCGCCGGCCACGAAATCGAGGGGCCAGGCCGGTGAGTTGGTCGGCGCGATGATCGCATCCAGCTCGTGTTCGGCCATCAGGCTGTCCACGCTGCTGCGCAGCGCAGGTCCGCTGTCCTCCCTGGCCTGCAGATAGGCCTCGTCGGTCAGGGGTCCCCGGGTTTCTGCGAGCTCGAAGATCTCCTGGCCGAACCAGGGCATCGTCTGCGCGGCGTTCAGCTCGTTGAAGCGGATCAGGGCGGCCAGGCTGCCCCGGTCGTCCTCCAGCCCGGCATTGCCGAGGTAACGGTTCAGGCCGTCCCTGAACTCGTACAGGAGCACCTCGTACTCGGCTTCGCGGACGCCGCCGTCGATCTCCAGCCCGACGGGATCGACGACCTCCGCGCCCAGCTCGGCGAGCCGGGCGACCGCGGCGTCGAATATCGCCTCCACGCGGGGGTCCGACCCGGCCCCGTAGTACTGGCGCCAGACGCCGATGCGCGCGCCCTCCAGCGCGCGGTCGTCCAGCGCGGCGAGATAGTCCCTCGGCCCGGGATGGGCGCGCGCGGCGGGGTCGGCGTTGTCCGGCGCCGCCATGGCGGCCAGCAGCAGCGCGGCGTCGCGGACGCTGCGCCCCATCGGCCCGGCAGTGTCCTGGCTGAGCGCGATGGGGATGATGCCGTCCCGGCTGACCAGGCCCAGCGTGGGCTTGATGCCGACCACCCCGTTGGTGCCGGCGGGGCATACGATGGAGCCGTTGGTCTCCGTGCCGACGGCGAGCACGGCCAGCCCCGCCGCGACGGCCACCGCCGAGCCGCTGGACGAGCCGCAGGGGCTGCGGTCGAGCACGTGGGGGTTGCGGGTCTGACCGCCGATGCTGCTCCAGCCGCTGACCGAGCGGGTGGAGCGGAAATTCGCCCATTCACTGAGGTTGGCCTTGCCGAGGATTACGGCGCCGGCCGCGCGCAGTGCGGCCACGTGGTAGGCGTCGTCGCTGGCACGATGCAGCGCCAGCGCCGCCGAGCCCGCGGAGGTGGCCATACGGTCGCCGGTGTCGATGTTCGCCTTCAGCACCACCGGTATGCCGTGCAGCGGGCCGCGCGGCTCGCCGACCGCGCGCTCCTGATCCAGGTCGCGCGCGATCTCGATGGCTTCCGGGTTGACCTCGATGACGGCGTTCAGGGTGGGTCCGGCGTCGTCGACGGCCTCGATCCGGTCGAGGAACAGGCGCACCAGCCGTTCCGACGTGAGGTCGCCACGCTCCATGAGCTCCTGCAGGTCGCCCGCCCCGGCGTAATGCAGGGCGCCCGCACCCTCGTCCGCCGGGTCGTCCGCGGCATGGCTGCCGCCGGGGAGGGCGAGGGCGGCCAGGAGACCGAAAAGGCCGGTCCTGAGGTGACGTGTGAGCTCTCGCGGCATGGCGGGTGTCCCCCGGGCTTAGCAAGGGTGGAAAGGGGACTTATTGTACGGTTTTTCTGCCCGGCGTCCGCCGGTGCAACGCGGGGTTCACGCTGCCGGTCGCCGGGCCGGCGACCGGTCGCGCCGCTCAGGCGCTGCCGAAGGCGCGGCCGTCCGGACGGCCGCTGCTGCCGTCGGCACCGTAGACCGGTGCGGCGGTCTCGGGTACGCCGCGCAACACGTCCAGGGTCCGTGCGATCTGCCGCTGTCTGAGGTGGACGATGGCGCCGTTGGCGGCATTGGCATCGCGGCAGCGACCGGCGAGCTCACCGAGCGACTGCCAGAGACCGGTCAGGGGATGCGCGGACGGGCAGTCCGCCAGCAGCGCCTCGACGCCGCCCTGGTCCGCCGGATAGCCGTGTTCGGCCAGCAGCCGCCGGCGCCGGCCGTCCAGTGTCTCCAGGCGGGCGAGATGTTCCTGCTTGCGCGCGGCAGTCTCGTCGAGCGCGGCCGCATCGCGCTGCTCGAGCGCGCCCCGTTCTTCGGCCAGGACCGATTCCAGCTGCCGGGCGGCCTCCAGCGCTTCACGGATCACCGGCTCCAGCGCGCCGGCGCAGGCTGCGGTGTGGCTCTCCGTCATGAGTCGCTGCCGAGGCTCCTCTCGAACATCATCAGCCGCGCGGCGATCTTCTCCGCGTCGATCTCGTAGTCGCCGCTGGCGATGGACTCCATGATCGCGTCCAGCCGCTGGTTCTGCATCTCCAGCGTCTCGAGCATCGAGCTCATGCGCTCCATCATCTGGGCGCTGCTGGTGAGCTGCACCGTCTCGCCGCCCGGCTTCTGCGCTTCCTGCGCCTGGCCGGACCGTTCGGCTGCCCCCGCGGCCGGACGTTTACCGCCGACCCCGTTCGGGCCGATCGGCTGCCCCTGATTTGTTCCATCAATCTTATTGGACATAACTGGCTACCTCAGACATGAGTCTGTGTTATCCCGCTTATCGGCGGAATTGCGCGAAACTTTAGCGGAGAGTGACAAAAAATTTACCAAGCCTTATATGGTCAATTAAGCCTAATTTCAACGACTTCGGCGGAGCGCACGACCCCCTCGACCACCCGCCGCGAGGACACGTTCTCAACCCTGATCCGCTGGTCCAGCGCTCCGTCCGAGAGCGCGCGGCCGGCCATGCGGATTTCCATGCCGCCGTCGTCCACCACCAGCGTCACCTTCTGGCCCCGCCGCACGATCCGCTCGGCGTCCACCAGGTTGTGGGTGATGGGGGTCCCGGCGAGCACCGGGCGCTTCAGCCGCCGGCCCGGCAGCTCACCCAGGCTGCCGGCGTAGGTCTTCAGGTGACTCGACAGGTCGCGTCGCTCCGTGCGCAGGTCCTCGGCGGTGAGCAGGTGGCCCCGCGGCAGTGAGCGCGTGACCACCAGCACGTCGGCGTAGCGCGCGATACGCACCGGCACGTAGAGCTTCCAGGGCTGCGAACCCTCGCAGCGCACACCCACCACCAGCCGGTTGCCGTTGCCCATGCCGTTCGGCAGGAAACCGGTCAGCGGCACGTCGCAGCGGTTCATGCGCAGTCGGCTGTCGAGTTCGCCGGCCTCCACCCGGATGTCGTCGCCGTCTGCGCCGAGCTGGCCGGCCGCATGGCGCGCCGCCGTCTCGCGGATGGATTCCACCGGCTGCCACTCCGCCGCGCCGGCGGCGGCAGCGCACAGTGCGAGCACGAACGCCGCCAGCCCGGGCCACCCGTGCCGGTTTTCAGTCGCTGCCGTCAATGTCCTGACGTTCCGCATGACTCCTTCCTGGTCTGCCGCAATCGTCCCGGATGGCGCTCGGCGTGCGGTCTGCGGCGCCTTCGGGGTCCGCCGCGCGGCCGCCGCCGCCGCGGCACCGTGTCCGGTCGTCCTCCCTGATGCAAGAGGTATGCCAGCGACCGGGCGCGATCCCGGGCGGGCAGCGGTGCGGGCCGGCGGACCGCGATACGGCGGCAGGCTGCAGCCGGTTGCCGCCGGCGGCGGCAGTGCGTTGCCGCTCCGGCGGCTCGCCCGGCGCGACTTCTCGTAAATTCAGTCACTTGCGGAATTGGCATGGCATTTGCTTTGAATCGGACGGAAGCGGGCAGCGAGTCCGCGCACCAGAGAGACACGATGAAGATCGACCTGTTCGGACAACACGCACTCGCACTGAAGCTGCGCTCCATGCGCACCGAGGTGCTGGCGACCAACATCGCCAATGCGGACACGCCCAATTACAAGGCGCGTGATCTGGATTTCAGTGCCGCGTTCGAGCGGGCGCAGACCGACCGGGTGGCCATGACGAAGACGCACGCCGCCCACCGTGATACCGCGGCCGGCCCGGCCGGAGCCGAGCTGAAGTACCGGCTGCCCCACCAGCCGTCCCAGGACGGCAACACGGTGCAGCCCGACGTGGAGCAGACCGAGTTCGCCGAGAACGTGCTGCGCTACCGCGCGAGCCTCATGTTCCTGGACGGCAAGGTCCGCACGCTGAAGCTCGCTATCAAGGGGAGTGAATGATGTCGATGCTGAAGATATTCGATACCGCGGGTAGTGCCATGAGCGCGCAGTCGCTGCGGCTGAACACCACCGCCAGCAACCTGGCCAACGCGGAGAGCGTCAGCGGCGACCCGAACAAGGTCTACCGGGCACGCCATCCCGTCTTCGCCACCGCTCTGCAGGAGACGATGGGCGGTGCAGATCATGCCGCGGGCGTGAAGGTGCTCGGCATCGTCGAGAGCCAGGCGCCGCTGAACGTCCAGCACCGCCCGGAGCATCCGGAGGCGGACGAGAACGGCAACGTCTTTCTCAGCAACGTCAACGCGGTGGAGGAGATGGTCAACATGATGTCGGCCTCGCGCTCCTACCAGAACAACATCGAGATCCTGAAGACCACCCGCGACCTGATGCTGCAGACGCTGCAGCTCGGCCGCTAGCAACGGTAACCGGAACCGGTAACCCGGAGGAGAGCACATGGATTCCATCAACGGCTTCGAGGACCTGGGCAGCCTGGGCATCGCCACCCGGCGCGAGTCCCAGTCCGCCGCGCCGAGTGACGAATTGGGTCAGGAACAGTTCCTGAAGCTCATGATTGCCCAGTTCCGTAATCAGGACCCGATGGAGCCGATGAGCAACGGCGAGTTCCTGAGCCAGCTGGCCCAGTTCGGCACGGTGTCGGGCATCGGCGAGCTGCAGGACTCGTTCAGCGCGCTCTCGGAGTCCATCTACTCCGACCAGGCGCTGCAGGCTGCCGGACTGGTCGGCCACCAGGTCCTGGCCCGCACTGACACTGGCCACCTGGCGGAGGGCGGCACCCTGAACGGTGCGGTCAACCTGTCGGCCGGTGCCTCCGGCGTGACCGTGGAAATCAC
>CAYRZI010000141.1:0-7037 GCA_964428605.1 uncultured Woeseiaceae bacterium | reverse complement strand
GTTGGGCACTCTGAAGCAGGATGGTTGGGTACAGGTGAGGGTCCGGGGTAGTCATCGTCATTTTAAGCATTCGGTTAAACCGGGAACCGTGACTGTGGCTGGCAAGCCAGGCGCGGAGGTGCCGCCCGGCACTCTGAAGAGCATCATGAAGCAGGCTGGGCTAAAATGATCTCCATGCAGTATCTCGTGATCGTAGAAAAAGGCGAGACCGGCTACGGGGCTTACGTGCCCGATCTGCCGGGCTGCATCGCGGCAGCCGATTCACGCGATGAGGTGGTGGCACTCATCCGCGACGCGATCCGGTTCCATATCGAAGAGCTGAAGGCGGACGGCGTGCCGATCCCGGAGCCTGCTTCCCAGGGTGAACTGGTGGACGTTCAGGCGGCTTGAGCCTCTCCGCAACGTCAGCGTGGGAGCGGCTTCAGCCGCGACGAAACCCACGTCGATAAATCTCCCACCGGTTGCTTGCTGCGCCTAAGGCACATCCACCCCCACCACACAAGCCACAATCCGCTCATCCGCCGGCCGCTGCGCCGGGAAAGCCCGCGAGAATTCCTCCACAACGCGAGGCAGCAGCGTCGCCTCCGCCGCAATCAGGTCCTGACGTATATCCCTCAGCAGCAGAGGCTTCCGCCGCCCGCGCTCCTGCAATTTCTGGTACCAGACGGGCCGGATCAGATCCAGCCAGCGGGCGGAGAGCTCTTCCCAGTCCGGCTGGTCGCCGGCGCTAGGTTCTCCGAGGAGTCGGAGGAGGGCGGTCAGGGTGTCGACTTCGCGCTGGGCGCTCCGGGAGGCAGCCGATTCGCGGTAGACGGACAGCACATGCTGCATCTCCTCCAGTGCGCGCTTCTTGCGCCGCGAAAGCAGGCTGCGCTCGGCCATCGCGAGCCGCTGAAGAAAGTGCTGGAGTAGTGCTTCGGCGCGAGGCGGGATGTCGGAGAGGTCCCGGGTGTCGGCGCCCAATCGCTCTCGCAGCCGTTCGGCGATATGGAAGAGGTCGGTGACGGGCTCTTCGTCGCGCCCCGGCAGCAGAATCCATCGCGGGACACCCGTAGCATCCCGGGTGCAGAAGAACGCCCAGGGCTCGTCTGTGCTGACCAGGCTGACCCGCGACAGGACGCGCGCGGATATGGCGGTGTACTCCTCATACAGATCGTCAGGGATGAGGGCGGTGTTCCCAGAGACCAGGGCACGGACGGGGGAGAAGGCGTCGTCGATGCCATCCCAGCGGCCGGCCCGTGTCTCGAACTCGCGAATGGCCTGCCGTGCCGTGAATGTACCGGACCGGCCGCGTATGGAATCCGGCAGCGGCATGTTGGAGCCGAGGAGGTTGTCGACCGTGTCGTAGCGTTCGATGAAGCGCTCGTCGGCCCGCAGCGCGAATTCCGGGGCGTCTTCCGGCCACCAGGCATGGATGGCGTGGTGGGGGCTGTCCAGGCGGTCGATGCGCCCGGCGCGTTGCTCGGCGATGCGGACGACACTCGGCATATCGAGGTGTACGAGCGCCTGGGCGCGCTGAAGGTTCACGCCCTCCGCAATACTGTCGGAGCACAGGCCGATGGTCGGCCTGGGGTCGTCGCTCTTCGGCGAGAAGGCCCGCAGCAGCGCGCTGCGGTCCGATTGGGTGTCACCCGTGGCCACCAGAATGCGGGGACCGGGCTCGAGGTTCTCCAACAGCATGCGGATCACTGCAAGCGTGATCGGGCGGCTGTCGAAGGCGAGGATGTAGTCGAATCGGCTCGAGAGTTCGGCGAGCCGCTGCACCTTGGCGTGCTCGCGCTTCGCCGAGATGGTCTCGGTGATCGCGGCGATCTCCCGGTAGATGGCGATTTCTTTCTCACAGGCGACGCGATGCGCCTCCTTGTCGGCGAGCCAGTCCGGCAGGGGGATCGAGAGCCGGGAGCGCGGCGGGTGGCCGGAAGCCTTGGCAAGCCGGCCGATCACATCGCCGGTCTGGGTAGTCTTCGTGAAGCCTTTCAGGTTCGCGCGGGACGCCGCCGCGTCGGTGCCGAGGAGGTGCTCGAACAGCGCGGCGCGCGAGGAGCGTAGCGCGCTCATCACGCTGTACTGCGCGAGCTTGTTCGCGCCGCGCAGCCGGCCGGCGAGGAAGCGCTCTTCGGTCATTCCCCGGCGTTTCAGTGCTGCCGGCAGTTTGATGTCCCGGCGGAACCAGAGCGCGCCTTTGAGCTTGTCGGTGAGTTCGCGGATACGCTGGGCCCTCTCCCTGTCCTCCGGCGATTCGTTAAGCGGGTAGGTATCCGGGTTGTGTTTCGGAAAACGGCACCGGCGGCCGCGGGCGTCGGTGTAGGCTTCGGGTTGCTTCGCGATCAGCTGGTTCAGCATGCGCTTCGTGCGGCGAACCGTGAACTTCGCGATCTCTCGGCGGAGTTCGGCAATTTCCTCCTCCGAGAGCGTGCGGGACAGTGAACGCGCGCCGAGCATGCGGCCGAAGGCCTCGACGGTAGATTCGTCCAGGTTGTCTGCGCCGAGCATATCCGCGATGCGCAGCAGATCCACCGCGCTGCGGTTTATGGGCGTAGCGGTGAAAAGGGCCACGTGGTCGGCCATGTTCCGCAGCAGCTGTTGCGTGCGGTTGGAGTTGAAGTTGAGGAAGTTGTGGCCCTCGTCCACGCACAGCATCTGGGCGCGGCGGAGGTTGGTGAGCAGCGTGTCATTGGGGTCGTTGCTCGCGCGGCTCAGCTTGCCGTGGGAGAAGACGTCCAGGTGCACGCTGGCCCGGGCGCTCTCGTCCTGCCATTCCTCCATGACGGCGGGCGGACAGATCAGCAGCGCCTTGCCGCGGCGCAGGCGGTTGGAGGCGATGATCTCGTGCATTTTCGCGCCGATCAGGTGCACGCCGGTGCGGGTCTTGCCGGAACCGGTGGCATCGGCGATCAGCACGCTGCCCCGCTCCTTCAGGATGTAGAGGGCCTGGGCGATACCGCTGCGCTGGGACGGCCACAGGGAGGCGTCGCCGGGCAGGTACTCGCCGCGGAGATAGCGCTGCGCCCATTCGGCCTCCAGCAGCTCCGCGGCGGCGCGGGCCAGGGCCTCCTGCCAGGTGACCAGGCGCAGCAGTTGCTCCAGCAGGGCGATCAGTTCGTCGTTGTAGTCCCGGCCCAGCGACCAGTATTGCTCTGCGATGGCGACGGTTTCGGCATAGCGCTGGTTCTCTTCCCGGGCACCCCGGTCGCGTGTGTCGTCCCGGCACTCAAAGCGCGCGTTCGCCTCCAACTGGTGGCGGAGGCCGGAGTCACTGAAGTTGCTGGACCCGAGCGTGGCGGCAGAGTCGCCGACATAGATCTTGGCATGGAGGCGCCAGCCGCCGCGGGAAAAATGGCGGGCCCGTACGGCGCCGGTGCGAAGGCGTTCGATGGTCAGCAGGAGCTTCGCGCTCAGACGCACAGAGATGCCGCGCTCGAGCCAGTAGTCCCGGATTTCTTCGGGCAGCTCGCGGTCGGTGAGGCTGAAGGAATCCCTGCGTGATTCGAGGGGCTCGGTGCCGAACAGCACCCGGATCTCTTCGCAGCGCTCGGCGGTGGCGATGAAGTCGATGATGCGGTCCAGGGTGGAATAGCCGGTGACGATGAGCGGGCGACGGGATTCGGCGAGGTCGCGCAGGACGGTGTCGCCGACTCGTGCGGCGTCGTGGTTGAGGGGGAAGCGGGTTGCCGGTGGCCAGTCGCCGGGGAGGGCGCTAGAGGCCGGTGTGGCGAAGAGGTCGGCGGTTTGGGGTTTCTTGTCGGGCAAGGGCGTTTTACTCTCTCGGCGATGAATGTCGGCCTAGCGCGACGCCGCTACGCGAAGCTCGTCCCGGATGGCCTCCCAATACTCGAGAGATCTTTCGACCGTGTTACTCCGGCTGGAGCTGTAGCTGACAAGCTGCAGATTATCTTCGTCGGCTACCTCACGGTCGACTATTCTCAATACTCGCAGAAGAACGTGCTGATCGCAGATTTGTGCCATATCGCGGGCCAGCATGCGAGCGCCAGCGAGCTCATAGTCGAAATTCTCTACGGCCAGAAGGTCTTCGTGCTCGGCCAAAAGCCGTTCTTGATTACCAAGCGCCAGGTAATTGCGGATTAGGAGGCCGAGATCGACCGCATCCCGAGCATCCGGTCTTCGGTCGTTCCATGCCATTAGCTTCATGAGCATCAATCCGGCCGGGCTCGCGATCCTGACATCCAGTCGTGGGGTTGCCCGTATCCGAACCGACAGGGCGCCTTCATATGCCTCCTCGAATCCGACGAGATTCAATTCGGTGTCATGGTCCGGGGGCCAGTAAATCCTGGTGGCCTCATCCATGATTGCACCGAACGGAAGAAGGTCGATTGGAGCGGCTTCGCGGAAGAGCAATCGTTGCTTGTCCCCCACCGGCCGAAAATCGCCGGTGCTGACTAGCTCGTTCCGCAGGAGTCTATATTCCTCCCAGGAATCCACTCTGACGCCCAGATCGAGGTCAGCCGTCTCACGCCCTGGCCGAAGTCCATATGCATAGTGCATCAGGATATGGCGAGCGACGGCGCCAACAATGAAGAAAGGGATTTCTAGCTGATTGGCTACGCGCTGCACGCTTTCCAGCAAGGCGACCAGGATTGGATCGTTGACCTCACTCGAAATGTCCATCCAGATACTCGCGGTAGATCAGGCCCGCGGCCTCGATATTTCTCTCATCGGCCGTTGCCATCAAGTCGGCGTATATAAGCAGGGCCGGGACAATATCGGTAGGCGTCTGAGCGTCGCCAGGGTCGTTGGTCCACCGTTCCTCATTCCAGAAGCGCTTCAGTACCTCGACATCCCCCGCCTTATCCACCTTGAGCTCGTTCTCAGCTAGAAAACGCGTGGGAAGAGTGTCCGCATAGATCACCGTACGGTCGGGCACGAGGTAGTCTGTCAGTTTGGCAGCCGCAATTTCGCCGCCCCATTGGGCGTCACGGGGAATCACCGTCGCGTGTTGCCACCAATCATGTGCGGGTGCACGGTATCGGCCCAGAAGAAGTTTCGGCCGCAGCTTTTCCGGGTAGGCAGTCACCCACTGTTCTATCACTTCTTTACGGCGTGTGAATTTTCTTTGCTCGTTCGTTTTCTCGTAGATAAGCCCGTGTTCGCGGAGATCGTTAAGCACCAGGCCGACGGTACCGAGGGCAACATCAGTCAGTTCGGCGATCTCGCGGTAGGGTTTTGCCAGGTAGGCAGGGTGGGTTAGCAGCGTGAACAGCATCTTCAGTCCGGTTGGCTGAAACGCCCGGGTTGGCTTGAATGTCTGTTTGTAGGCGTCCTTGTCGGCGGGTCGGTTGCCTTTGACGAACACATAGACCGGCGGCTCGTCCAGGTAGGCGTTACCGGCGAGGTCTATGAAAGCGACACCGATCTCGCGCAGGTGGTCCGCCAGGTTCGGGTTCACATAGTCGGCTACCAGAAGGGCGGGGTAAGGAGCTCTTCGCAGCTTTTCGGCCGCGAGTCCGATCCGGGCGAGGGTCAGGTGGCGTTTGATTTCCGCAGCGTAGGTCTTTCTGACCTCGCCGACCTGGATTTCGATGAAGGCGTCGATGTACCGGTCTTGCTTCCTGGAGGGCTTGTTTTCCGCGATTCTCAGCTTGAGGCCCGCAGTTGCACCGACGGTTTGAATGGCCTGGTGCAGGAGTTCCTGATCGGTGACCGGCGCTTGCATGGGTTTCGGTTCTCAGTGTTGTTCAAAAATCAGGATTGTACAAAAATAATGTACAAAATGGAATCGTGAACAAAGCTCAGGAACAGCTCCGGGAGGTCGTGAGAGATCGTCAGCTGCATGCTGTGGTGATACTGCGCGGTTTCGTGATCATGAACGCCATTTTCGGGTTAGCGAATCTACGAGTGTCTTCCGCTTCTCCCGCATGGCCGCATAACTCTCCGCCTCAGCCCACCAGGCGAAGGCGGTGATTGCGCCGTCGCGTTCCACCCACCCGACTTGCCAACCGAGATACCCGGTTGCACCATCCCCCTCGATCCGCCCACTCCCCGTCTTGGTATAGAGCACAACCCCCGGCGCCACCGTCCGCCCCAGCGCATCCCTGATCGCCGCGACCGACTCGTCTGACACCTCCAGCCGCCCGGTCGCAAGCCGCGTCAGAAACTCCACCTGCTCCACCGCACTGATCCGCAGATCCCCGGTGAGCCAGAAGGCATCGGCCTCGCCGCCGATGTCGGCATTGCCGTAGTCGATGTCCCTGAGGAAAGCCTGCATGCGTGCCGGGCCGATGTCCGCCGCGAGCTGGCGGAAGAGGGGGACGGCGCTCAGGTTGATGGCCCGGCGCAGCGGCTGATCCCGGTCCCAGCCGGCGGGCCACCAGTCCTCGGCCGGATAACGCGCCGCGTTGTAGCGCATGACGGAGTCCGCATCCGCGAGCAGTCCGGTCTCCAGGCCGAGCAGGGCATTCGCGATCTTGAATGTGGAATAGGGCCGGCGGGGCTCGTTGCAGCGCTCGGGGTTGCTCACGAATTCACGGCCGCTCTCGAGTTCGTGGACGACGAGGCAGACGTCGTCGCGGTCGGCGTAGGCGGCCCAGTCGGCGGCGGCCGGGGTGGCGAGGAGGGTGAGGGCGAGGAGGGTGGCTGAGTGGTTTGTGGGCATGAGGTTATCCGGGTGGAGAGGCGTTCGGCGTCTAGCGTAGGAGGGGCTTTAGCCCCGATTGGAGCTCCCCACCGACGCGCCTGAAGGCAAGATTATGCTGCGTTCGCCCGCCTTTCTTAACAGATTGCCGAAGTCGATTGCCCCACCCTCGCGCCAGATCCTATACAACTGGCAACCCTGGTTTGGATATGTTACAAAACCTCGGACAATTACAGTATTTGTCCTAGGATTTGTAACAGACTCTATGGTTAATTCAACCCAACAAGCTCGCCTGATTCGGCTACTTCAGCAGCATCCGCTGATGCGTGCCCGCGACCTCAGGGAGGAGGGGATTGCTGCGTCTACGATTGCCCGAGCCGTCCGGGCTGGCACGGTAATTCGTGCGGCGAGAGGGCTGTACCAGCTACCCGATAGCGAACTGGATCTG
>CAYRZI010000140.1:0-7067 GCA_964428605.1 uncultured Woeseiaceae bacterium | reverse complement strand
CATCGCCGCGACCTTTTGTCGGGAGCAAGATGGATACCCCCGCAGGGCGGCCACGATAGAAAGGAATCGGGCCTGAAGGCCCTCCCACAATGCAGGTCGGGCCTGAAGGCCCTCCTACGGCGGGATCAGCGGTCTTTTGGCATCAGCCAGGGTTCGTTGTGGATGCGCAGCGTCGCTTCCATGCGGTTCTGTACGTTCAGCTTGGTCAGGATCGACGAGACGTGGTGCTCGATGGTGCGCTTCGAGCGCGACAGCTCGTCCGAGATGTCGGCGTTACTCGCGCCCTTCACCATCAACGCCAGGATGTCCTGCTCCCGGCGGGTCAGGCCGAGCGGGTGGTTGCGTGCCGCCTTGTAGGGGCCGCGGCGGCTGCGCGGCAGCCGGTGCGCGACGCCCAGTGCCTTCGCCCGCTGGTTGGTCTTCTCCAGCGCGGGGGCCGCCTCGATGCGGCGGAAAATTTTCGCCGCGCTGGCCAGGGCCTCTGCCGCGTCGTCGCCCTCGGCCTGCAGCCACGCGAGGCCCGCGGAGTAGGGGGCCCCGAGAGCGAGCCACTGCTTCGCCGCACCGGCCGCGTCGCCTGCGATCTGCGCCGCATAGGGGGCGGGCGGGTCCGCCTGGAACGACGCCGGCGCGTCCATTTCGAGCCGCCGTGCCCAGGCCACGGCGTCTCCCGCGCTCCACTGGTTCATGCGCTCCGCGCCCATCGACCACAGTGACTCCAGGTGCGGTGCCGCCGCCTCCGGGTCGTCGCGCAGCCAGGCGGCCTCCACGAAGCCGAGGCGTACCGGGATCATGTATTGCAGCTCGTCGGTGGCGATCGCGTCCTGCATCGCCCGGTCCAGCAGCTCGTCGGCGTCCGGCTCGCCCAGGCGCAGGCGGGCGCGGGCGAGCACGATCAGTGCCGGCAGGCGCATCAGCAGGGTGAGCCGGTCGAGATGCTGCACGCCCTCGGCAATAGTCTCCGCGTCCCGCAGCCGGCCCTGCTCCAGGCGCAGCTGGGCCTGACGCCCGACCAGGTAGTGGGTCCAGGCGTCGAGGTCGTGCTGGGTGTCGAAGGCGATGCCCTCGGAGATGATCCGCTCGGCCAGCGTGAAGTCGCGGAAGTCCACGCCGTACTCGGCCAGGTTGGTGTAGACGCGGGCCGCGTGCTCGTGCAGCCCGTGGCGGGAGGCGAGCGCCAGGCTCTGCTCCAGCTGGGCGATGCCTTCCTTGTTGCCTCGGAAGGCCCGGGCGGTGCCCACGTTGTTCAGCGCGTGCACCTTCACCTCGACGGCATCGAGTTCGTCTGCCAGCGCGATGGCGCGCTCGCCCCAGTGCACCGCCTCGTCCATGCGGTCGTTCAGCATGTGCAGCTGCGAGCGCAGGCTGTAGGCCATGGCCCGTTCGGCGGAGGGTGGGGCGCTCTCCAGCACCCGGATGGCCTCGTCGGCGAACCGGTCGGCCTCGCCGGCCTCGCCCCGGTACCAGTGCATGCGCGAGAGCCAGCGCAGGTTCTCGCCCACCTTGTCCATGCGGTCGAGCGCCCGCCACAGCGTGATGGCATAGCGGCGCGCCTCGATCACGTCGTCGTCGATGCCGAGCGCGAGCCCGGCCTCGTAGGCCCAGCTCTCGTACAGGGTGGCCGCCAGCTCCGGTGAGGCCTCGTCCACGAAGCGCAGCGCGGTGCCGAGATGCGCGGCCGCCTCCCGGTGCCCGCCCACCTGCGCCGCCACCTCGGCCGCCCGCGGCGCGAACTCCAGCACCCTCGCCGCATCCAGCGCGCCTGCCGCGTGGAACACCAACTGGTCCAGGCTGGGCGGCACCGGCAGTTCGAGATAGGCGGCGAGGATGCGCGCATGCGCCGCCTTCTGCCGGCTCGCCGACTGCCGTTCCAGCGTCGCCAGCCGGGCCAGCTCGTGGCGGAAGTGCAGGCCGCCGTCCTCGCCGTGCACCAGCAGCTTGCGGCCCACGGCGGCCATGGCCAGCGTCTCGCCGGCGTCGCCGAACAGCGGCGCGAGCAGCGGTTCGGGCGTGCCGCCGGGGATCAGGCTGATCGTCTCCAGGAACTCCCGCTCCGCCGGCGCCAGCCGGTTCAGGCGGGCATTGACGGCATCGCGCACCGAGGCCGGGATCGCGCGCTCGCCCGGGCTGCCGTAAGCCAGCAGCTCCGAGACGAAGAACGGATTGCCTTCGGTGATCTCGTAGAGCTCGTCGGCGCTGTAGCCGGAGTCCGCGCACAGCTTACCGATACCCTCCGGCGTCAGCGGCTCGAGGTCGATGCGCCAGGTGAAAGACGGCGGCAGCTCGCCCAGCACGTGGGTCAGCGGGTGGTCGTGGTCAATCTCGTCGTTGCGGTAGGTGACCACCAGCAGCGTGTGCATCATCGCCACGCGGCGGCCGATGAACTTCAGGAAATCCAGCGTGGCGTGGTCGGCCCAGTGGGCATCCTCGATGATCAGGACGCTGGTGGCTGCCGTCCCCTCCAACTCCTCCACCACGCCCTGGAACAGCTGGATGGGCGGGGCGCCGTCGGCGAGCAGTTCGCGGATGCGGGGCGCCAGGCCCAGCGCCATGTCGTGCAGCGGACCGAGCGGCCGGGGCGTGAACAGCGAGTCGCAGCCGCCCCACACCACGTGGCAGTCCGGCTCCAGCCGCCTGCGCAGTTCCTCGGTCAGCGTGGTCTTGCCGATCCCGGCCTCGCCACCCACCAGGGCTATGGCGCCCTGGCCCCCGTCCGCGCGCTCCCTGAGCGCCATGAGCCGCGCCAGCGGCTCGTCTCTTTCTACGAGCAAGGTCCCTCCGTTCGAATCCGCGCTCAGGTCAGATGATCCCAAATATAGGTAAGCAAGTATCGAAAATTAGGTACCGGATGGCAAAAAACAGGGGTTCATACGGAAGCCGGATTCCCGCGGAGCTGCTGAAATTACTACCGGGTGGGCAAACGCCCGCCCGCGTCAGAAGACCAAGAAGTGTATCCAGCAGGGGGGACACACCATGAACGCACGACCCGCCTTCAAGGCATTCGTTTTCCTGCTCCTGATGCTCCTGCTGAGCGTCGGGCTGGCCGGTTGCATCCACGACGACGATGACGACGACGCGCCGCCGCCGCCACCACCGTCGCCGGCCGCCAGCAGCGACGCCGATCTCTCGGCGCTGAGCGTCTCGGCCGGCACCCTGGACCCGGCGTTCTCGCCGGACGTCACCGACTACGCGGTAACCGTGGGCAACGAGGTCACCGAGATCAGCGTGACCGCCACCGCCAGCGACGATGCGGCCACGCTCACCGTCGACGGTGCCGCCACCGATTCCGGGGCGGCCTCGGCGCCGATTGCACTGGCCGTGGGCACCGGCCAGGTGGATATCGTGGTCACCGCGGAGGACGGCACCACGAAGACCTACTCCATTGCGGTTACTCGAGAGCCGAGCAGTGACGCCAGCCTCTCGGCACTCGAACTCTCGGCAGCGACGCTGAACGAGACCTTCGACCCCGCCACGACGGCCTACACGGCGGACGTTGAAAACGCGGTCGAGAGCACTACCGTCACGGCGACCGCCAGCGATGACGCGGCGACTCTCGAGATCGACGGCACGGCCGTCGATTCGGGCGCTGCCAGCCAGCCGATCGCGCTCGCCGTCGGCGACAACGCCATCACCGTCGCCGTCACCGCGGAGGACGGCACGACCACCGAGACCTACACCATCACCGTCACCCGCGCCGAGCCGCCGGTGCTGGTGAGCAGCGTCGAGCTGCTGGTGCTGGACGACAGCGGCAGGCTGGTGGAGGGCGCTGCCGTGAGAGTCGAGTCGAGCGGGGACAGCGCCACGACGGATGCCGAAGGCCGCGCCACCGTGCCCGTCGTGCAGCAGAGCCGCGAGCTCATTCGCGTCACCGCGCCGGGCTATCTCCCGCAGACTCTCCCGGTGAGCCTGCCGGCCGACGCCAACCCGTCCGTGTTCACGGTCGGTCTCATCGCCGAGGCCGACCCGGTGCAGATCGCCGCCGCGGAGAATGGCGGCACGGCCACCGGCGGCGACGGCGCCTCGGTGACGCTGCCGCCCGGCGCGCTGGTGGATGGCGCCGGCCAGACGGTGACCGGCCCGGTCGACGTGTTCATCACGCCGCTGGATGTCAGCGACGAGCGCGCCTTCACTGCCTTCCCCGGCGGATTCGAAGCAGAGAACGCGGCCGGCGACTCCGGCTTCATGCTGAGCTACGGCACCGTCGACTTCCGCTTCGAGCAGAACGGGGAAGTGCTCAGCCTGGCCGACGGCCAGACGGCGACCATCGAGATTCCCATCTACGTGGAGAACGACTCCCAGGGCGTGCCGCTCGCCGAGGGCGCGGCCATCGCGCTCTGGTCGCTCGACGAGACCACCAGCCTGTGGCTAGAGGAAGGGCAGGGCACCGTGGTTACCTCCGCGTCTTCGCCGACGGGCTTCGCGCTGCGCGGCGAGGCCACCCACTTCAGCTGGTGGAACTGCGATGATTTCCGCCGCGGCGCGACGATCGACATCAGGGGCAACTGTGAGGCAATCGGGTTTACCTGTGACGCTCTGCCGGAGGCAACGCTGGTCTGCGGCGTCGGCGGGAACGGCGGGCCGCGGACGTCGGCACAGGCCTCCCTCAGCACGAGCAGCGGCAGCGGTGGTGCCAGCGAGCCTCTGGAACTGCCCGTGCCCGCGGACACCGACGTCACCTGCGCGGTTGAGGTCGACGGCGCCTTCACCGCCGAAACGGTGCCGGATCCCATTAACACGTCGGTCGGTACACCGCTGCCGGTCGAGGTGATCTTCTCGCCGCGCCATCTCAGTACCGACCCGTTCACCCCCGGAGAGCGCCTGCGCGGCGAGATGACCAGCGTCGGCGAGATCCATACCTGGCGCTTCAACGGTTTCGCCGGCGAAATCTTCCGGGTGACAGCCTACCCGGCGGCCGATGCCACGTCCGAGCCGGGCCTCACGGGCAACCTCGGCGCGTCCGTGTCCGTATACCAGGGGACGACGCTGCTCGGCAGTGCCAACTTCGAGAGCACCATCGCGGGCGAAGTCGAGGTGACACTGCCGGCAGACGGCGAGTACGAGGTGCGCTTCGAGGCTCAGGGCAAGGTACCGGGCTGGTACGTGGCCACCACCCGTATCTCGGTCCAGGCGGCGACAGGCGACAACTTGAAGGTCGCTTTCCTCGCTTACGACCGTTCCGCCGGCAGCGACGGCCGCGAGCGGCTATTCACGGTGCCCAACGGGGCGAGCCCCTATCTGGAGCTCAGTTCAGTCTTCCCGGACGACTTCGATACCGAGGGCGTGAGAACCGGGAGCAGCTCGCTGACCCCCCTCCAGACGGACCGGCCGTTCTACCAGGAGGTCTCGCCGGGGCGCATCGTCTACCTGGCCGACCACGACGTCCCCGGCAAGTTCGAGCTGTACATGGTCGAGGTTGCGAACCCCGGCGTGACGACCAAGCTGAACGGTGCCGAGACGGGGGACGCTACGGTATTCACCGAGATCAGCGACTTTCAGGTGAGCCCTGCCGATCCCACCCGCATCGTCTACTGGGTGGGCGGCGAGGACGCCGGCACCGAGCTCTGGTTCGTGGACACCGACGATCCGGGTAACAGCGTGCGCCTCGGCGAGCCCACGGACGATCCGCTCTACGACGGCAATCAGTATGCGTTCGCCTTCGCCGGAGACGGCAACTCCGTCGTCTACCAGGCCGGGTCCACCGCGGATACCCGCTTGTATGACGGCGGTCTCTACCTGGTCTCGCTCGACGCACCGGCGGTCGCCACCCGGCTCAGCGCGCCGGTGGACAATGGGAACGGCGAGACGATCTCGGCCTTCATCCGCGACTGGTACGACGCGGTCAGCCCGGACGGGAGCCTGGTGGCGTACAAGGCGCGCCTGACCACGGGCGAGGCCCTGTTCCTGGTGCCCGTCGCTGATCCCGGCAACGCCGTGCGGATCAGCATCGAGCAGGACCCGTCCGTCGACGAATTCGGGTTCACGCCGGACGGCTCCGGGCTGCTCCTGAACACGGATGATTGGTCGCTGTGGCTGGTGGACGTGACCGACCCTGCGGCGCCCTCGGCGGCGGTCAGGCTGTCGGACCGCTTCAACATGGCGAACGTGGACACGGTGGAGGCCGATCGTTTCGTGCCGGGGCCGGACAGCAGCTCCGTCCTTTTCCCGAGCAACCAGGAGATGGAGCGGATCGACTTCGACACGCCGTTCACGGCCGTGACCGAGTGGAGCTACCCCCAGGGCGGCTTCCCCGAGCGGCTGCGGTTCACGCCGGACGGCACCGGCGTACTGCTGCAGATCGAGGAGAACGGCATCGACCAGCTCTACTACCATCCCCTCGGCGGCGGTGCGGACGTGCAGACGCGGGTCGGCCCGCAGTCGCTCGCGAACAGCGACTGGGGAGTCACCTACTTCGACATCGCTCCCGACGGTGACACCGTCTACTACGTCGCGGACCTGGTCTTCCGCGAGGCGGAGATCTTCTCCACCACGCTCTCCGACCCGGACGGCGACCGGGTCGCCATTGCGGAGCGGCTCGACTCCTATCCCATTGCGGTACCCGTGGATCAGGGCCTCCGACTGCCGCTGTTCATCATCCTGGAGGCCGGCCGGAACCCGGCCCCCTGAGCCGCGCTACGACGGCCCGCCGCGGGTCCGGGGACCCCTGCAATGCAGGACCCCTGCCCCGGGACCCCTGGCGGGCCGTCCCTCCCTAGCGTAGGAGGGCCTTCAGGCCCGATTCCTTTCTTTTTTGGCTGCCCGGCGGGGGCATTCGTCTTGCTCCTGCGAACAAAGTCGCGGCGACGAACACCCCCACCGGGCAGCCACGTCCTCGGTGGCGTGAAGAGGGATGGCAGTCAGTAGCGCCTGCTGATCGGTGCCAGCCTTCACGGCTACGGGTCCGTCAGCGGGTGGGTACGGGTCGCGGGGTCGTCCGGGCTGACTGGAGCCAATAGACAATGGTAGGAGCGGCTTCAGCCGCGATCGATCGGGCCTAAAGGCCCTCCCACACTGAGCGTCCCCGCGACCCGTACCCACCCGATGGCGGGCCACCGCAAACAGAAAGCCGG
>CAYRZI010000139.1:0-7116 GCA_964428605.1 uncultured Woeseiaceae bacterium | reverse complement strand
GAAGCTCGCATAAACCGCCGTTTCTGGTCGGATTTTGCCTGCTTGACGGTCCCCGTGCCTGCTGCTAGCGTTCCGCTGTGATCTCGAGGACCTCAATCTCCGGCGCATCCGTCTCCGCCTGGCTGGCGATGGTGGCGCTGCTTTTTGCCGCCGGCTGCGCCTCGGGCGGTCCGCCGGTGCAGGAGATGAGCGATGCCCGCCAGGCCATCGAGGCGGCTCGCGATGCCGGCGCCGAGAATCTGGCGACCGGGGAATTCCGCTCGGCGCATTCCCGGCTGGCCAGCGCCGAGAGTCACCTCAAGCAGCGCAGTTTCCGCGCAGCGCGTCGGGATGCGCTTGCCGCCCGCGACCTCGCCGTGCATGCCCGCGCCGTTGCCGAGGCGGCACGGACGGGTGGCGAGGAAGCCGACGGCCGGCAGCCCTGACGCTTCTCCGGGCGGCTTGCCATGGTCGGCGACACGGCAGACATGCAGTGCCTTCGATTCTTCGTCAGCGGGCGTGTCCAGGGCGTCTGGTTTCGTGCCGCCACCAGGGAGGAGGCACGTCGCCACGGTATCACCGGGTACGCCTGCAACCTCTCCGACGGGCGTGTGGAGGTCCTCGCCTGCGGCGCGCCTGATGCGCTCGCCGGGCTGGAAGAGTGGCTGTGGCAGGGACCGTCGGCGGCACGGGTGACCGGCGTGGAGCGCGAGGAGGCCGACGAGACGCCACCCGCGGATTTCACGACGGGATAGGACACCCGCCTGCATGCCGGAGCCGCGGGCAGGGCCTGCCGCATCGGTCAGATCCGCCGCCAGGTCAGGCGCAGCCGGTCCAGCACCCGGGTCGGATACCAGGTCTTGCCGAGACTGCCGTTGTAGCGGGCGAGGGCGCGCTGCAGGTCGCCGTCCTCCATGTCGTAGTAGTAGCGCAGGATGGTGCACCCGAGCCGCAGATTCGTCTCGATGTGGAACAGGTTGTCGTCCGGCCGGCCGATTTCGTCCAGCCAGAAGGGCATCACCTGCATCAGCCCTCGGGCGCCGGCCCGCGAGACGGCGAAGCGGTCGAAGTTGCTTTCCACGTCGATCACGGCCAGCACCAGTTCGGCCGGCAGATCGACGCGGCGCGCCTCGTAGTGTACCCGCTTCAGGATGCGCACCCGCTCTTCCGGGTCGTCGATGCGGTTGCCGAGACGCTGGGACATGTCGGCGAGCCACACCTGGGCGTGGAAGCGGTCGTCGAAGCTGTCGGCTTCCGCGGCGGCCTCGCGCAGCAGCTCCCGCAGGACGGGGTCGGGAGCTTCCTGGTCGGCGCGGGCGGGGAACGCCCCCGCGAGCAGCAGGCCTGCGGCCAGCAGCGCGACGCGGCGCCGGCGCAGGCCCGTTGCGTTTGCCGCGTGCCTCTCCATGACGATCAGCTTAGCGTCGGCCCCTGCAGCAGGGCGAGAACCGCTTCACGCTTCAGGTTCCGCGACTCGGCGTCGCGGCGGTGGCGGTACTCGAGTTCGCCCGCATCCAGGCCGCGCTCGCCGATCACGATGCGGTGCGGGATGCCGATCAGCTCGGCGTCGGCGAACTTCACCCCGGGGCGGGCGTCCCGGTCGTCCAGCAGCACGTCGATGCCGAGCCCGGCCAGTTCTGCGTACAGGATCTCGGCGGCCTCGCGCACCCGCTCGCTGCGGTGCAGGTTGATGGGGACGATCACCGCCAGCCACGGCGCGATGGGTTCGGGCCAGATGATGCCGTCGTCGTCGTGGTTCTGCTCGATGGCGGCGCCAACGATGCGGGTGACGCCGATGCCGTAGCAGCCCATCTGCATGGGGAGGTCGTTGCCGTCCTGGTCCTGCACGGTGGCGCCCATGGCCTCCGAGTACTTCGTGCCGAGCTGGAAGATGTGGCCCACCTCGATGCCGCGGGCGATGCTGAGGGTACCGCTGCCGCCCGGCGTGGGATCGCCCGCGAGCACGTTGCGGATGTCGACGCCGTCCGGCTCCGGCAGGTCGCGGCCCCAGTTGACTCCGGTGAGGTGATGGTCCGGCTCGTTCGCGCCGCAGGCGAAATCCGCGAGATGGGCCGCCGCGTGATCCACGTAGACGGGGATGTCCAGGCCAACCGGGCCCACGAAACCCGGCACGCAGCCGGTGGCGGCCTGCACTTCGTGGGCCTCGGCCATGCGCAGCGGGTCCGCCACGCCGGGCAGCGCCTGGGCCTTGACTGCATTCAGTTCGTGGTCGCCGCGCAGCACCAGGGCCACGGGGCCGTCCTCGCCGGCGACCACCAGCGTCTTCACCAGGCGCCCGGCTGGCAGGTCCAGCGCGGCCGTGACCGCCTCGATGCTCCGGGCCCCGGGTGTGTGCACCTTCGCCATCGTCGCCCTGGCGGCCGGTCGCGGTTCGGCCGGCGGCTCGGTGCGCGCCATCTCCACGTTGGCGGCGTAGCCGTCCTCGTCGCAGTAGGCGATGGCGTCCTCGCCGGAGTCCGCCAGCACATGGAACTCCTGGGAGCGGCTGCCGCCGATCTCGCCGCTGTCGGCTTCCACCGCGCGGAACTTCAGCCCCAGCCGGGTGAAGACGGCTTCGTAGGCCCGGGCCATGCGCTCGTAGGCCGCCGCCATGCCCGCCTCGTCCAGGTCGAAGGAATAGGCATCCTTCATGATGAACTCCCGGGCGCGCATGACGCCGAAGCGTGGCCGTATCTCGTCGCGGAACTTGGTCTGGATCTGGTAGTAGTTCACCGGCAGCTGGCGGTAGCTGCGGAGTTCCCGACGGGCGATGTCGGTGATCACCTCCTCGTGGGTGGGGCCGAAGCAGAAATCCCGCTCGTGGCGGTCCTGCATGCGCAGCAGCAGCGGGCCGTACTTCTCCCAGCGGCCGGACTCCTGCCACAGCTCGGCGGGCTGCACCGCCGGCATGAGGAGTTCCAGCGCCCCGGCACGGTCCATCTCCTCGCGTACGACCGCCTCGATCTTCTTCACCACCCTCAGCCCGATCGGCATCCAGGTGAACAGGCCGGAGGCGAGGCGCCGGATCAGCCCGGCCCGCAGCATGAGCCGGTGACTGGGTATCTCGGCCTCGGCGGGCACTTCCTTCAGCGTGGTGAGATTCAGCTGGGAGAATCGCATCGGGTCTTCCCGGGTTGTGTACGGGCCCCGGATTCTAGCCCGAATGGCCCTGCCGTACACGGGACGGATCGCCGCAGCCGTCGCCGGCACGGTGCAACGCGGGGTGGCATCTCGCCGCCGTTCGGCGCATGATCCGGCCATCTCGCTGACCGACCGGGAATCGATGCCGAGAACGGATTATCCCCGCATAGCACCGGAGGGCATGCCCTGGATACTCTCGGCGCTCGCCGCACTCGCTGCAGGTGTCACCCTGCTCGGGTGGTGGGCCGCGGTGCCGCTGGGCGCGCTGGCCGCGGGCCTCGTGCTGCTGTTCCAGGATCCCTGGCGCGACATCCCCGCCGCGCCCCTCGGCGTGCTGGCGCCGGTCGACGGCGTCGTCACGGAGGTCACCGGCAGCGGTCCCGGCATCCTCGACCGGGAGGCCGTGCGGGTGACGCTCAGCATCAACAATTTCGGCGCCTACACCGCCCGCAGCCCCATCGAGGGCAAGGTGCTGGATCCCCGGGACAACCTCTCCGACCACAGCCGCTGGCTCGACGTGCACGGCATGTGGGTGCGCAGCGACGAGGACGACGACGTGGTGGTCCTCGTGCACGGGCCCCGGTGGTTCGGCGCGCCGCGGGCTTTCCTCGGCTACGGCGAGCGGGTAGGGCAGGGCCAGCGCTTCGCCTTCATGCGTCTCGCCCGCACGGCGGCGGTCTACCTGCCGGCAGACGCCCACGTGCGCGTGGAGGTGGGCCAGCGGGTGCGCGCCGGGACGGACTCGCTGGCGGAACTGAGACACCGATAGCGAGCGGCAGCGGCCCATCTAGTATCATTGCCTCGTGGCTGCACCCGAGGAAAAACCGCGCCGCGGCATCTATCTGCTGCCGAACCTGCTGACCACCACCGCGCTGTTCGCCGGCTTCTATGCCATCGTGGCGGCGGTGGACGGCAACTTCGAGGCGGCGGCAGTGGCGATCTACGTGGCCATGGTCCTGGACGGCCTGGACGGGCGGGTCGCGCGTCTGACCGCCACCGAGAGCGACTTCGGCAAGGAATTCGACAGCCTGTCCGACATGGTCTGTTTCGGGCTAGCCCCGGCGGTAGTGGTCTACCAGTGGGGCGTGGCGCGGCTCGCGGAATACAGCATCGCCTGGGGGCGTGTGGGCTGGCTGGTTGCGTTCCTGTTCGCGGTGGCGGCCGCCATGCGCCTGGCGCGTTTCAACACCTCGCCCGGCTCCCAGGACAAGCGCTTCTTCGTGGGTCTGGCCAGCCCGTCGGCGGCCGGCATGGTGGCGGGGTTCGTCTGGCTCAGCGCGCGGCACGACATTGCAGGCCTGGGCGGCCTGGCGCTGGCGTTCGTCATTACCGCCATGGCCGGCGCGCTGATGGTCAGCAACCTGCGCTACTACAGCTTCAAGGAGCTGAACCTGGGCAGCCGCATCTCCTTCCCCTACCTGCTCGTCATTCCGCTGGTGCTGATACTGATCTCGCTGGAGCCGCCGGTGGTGCTGTTCACCATGTTCACCGGTTACGCGCTGTCCGGCCCGGCGTTCTGGCTGTGGCGCCGGCGCCGGCGCAAGGAGGCGAAAGCGTGACGGCGGCGGGCGAGACGGAGCGGCTGGCCTATCTTCGCGCGCTCGGCATCGACGTCTGGGTGCTGCGGGGCGGAGAGGCGGCCGAGGCCGGCGAACCGATCGCGGAGGCCGCGGCGTCTGCCGGGGCGCTACCTGCGGAGGCCCCGCCGGCCGGTGCGGACCTCTCCGGCGACGACTGGGAGGCGCTGCGCGTCCGTGTGGGCGGCTGCACCCGCTGCGGGCTGCACGAAGCCCGGACGCAGACGGTGTTCGGCGTGGGCAACCCGGAGGCGCGGCTCATGATCATCGGCGAGGCGCCCGGTGCCGAGGAGGACCGCCGCGGCGAGCCCTTCGTCGGCCGGGCCGGCAAACTGCTGGACGAGATGCTGCGCTCCCTGGGGCTGGGCCGGGAAGACGTGTTCATCGCCAACATCCTGAAGTGCCGGCCGCCGGGCAACCGGGATCCGCGGCCGGAGGAATCGGCGGAGTGCCGCCCCTATCTCCGGCGCCAGATCGCGCTGGTGGGGCCCCGGGCCATCCTGGCCGTCGGCCGCGTCGCCGCCCAGAACCTGCTGGAGAGCGACGAACCCATCGGCCGTCTGCGCACCCGGGTGCACCGCTACCCCGAGGCCGATATCCCGGTCGTGGTCAGCTACCACCCGGCCTATCTGCTGCGCAGCCCCGGCCAGAAGCGCAAGGCCTGGCAGGATCTCTGCCGTGCCCGGGACCTGCTCGCGGGGAGCGGCTCGTGAATTCGGTGGTTCGCGAACCGGTACCGCAGCTGCGGGTCATGCTGCCGGGCGACCTCGCCCTGGTGGCCGATATCGAGCGCCGCAGCTACGACTTCCCCTGGAGCCGCGGCATCTTCCGCGACTGCCTGCTGGCCGGCTACACCTGCCTGCTGATCGAGGCGGAGGACGAGCCGCGGGGCTACGGCATCCTCTCCGTGGCGGCCGGCGAGGCGCATCTGCTCAATCTCTGCGTGGACCGGGACTGGCGGCGCTACGGCTTCGGCGAGCTGCTGCTGGCCGAGCTGATCAGCCGCGCGCGCAATGCGGCCGTGCGGCAGATGCTGCTGGAGGTGCGCCCCTCCAACGAGACCGCACTGCGCCTGTACCGCAAGTACGGCTTCCGGCCGGTCGGCCGCCGCCGGGGCTATTACCGCGCCGACGCCGGCCGCGAGGACGCCATGGTGCTCGCCCTGCGGCTGTTGCCGGACGAATAGGGCGCCGGAGCCATCTGGCAGCCGGACTGCCCTTCCGGTAGACTCGCCGCCTTTTTCCCGACCCCCGGGTTGACCCATGGCCACTCTGGAACAGGAGGTGAGGCGCCGGCGCACCTTCGCGATCATCTCTCATCCCGACGCCGGCAAGACCACGCTCACCGAGAAGCTGTTGCTGTTCGGCGGCGCCATCCAGCTTGCGGGCACCGTCAAGGGCCGCAAGGCGCGCCGCCATGCCACCTCGGACTGGATGAAGCTCGAGCAGGAGCGGGGCATCTCGGTCACCTCCTCGGTGATGCAGTTCCCCTACCGGGAGCGCATCGTGAACCTGCTGGACACCCCCGGTCACGAGGACTTCTCGGAGGACACCTACCGCACGCTGACGGCGGTGGACTCGGCGATGATGGTCATCGACTGCGCGAAGGGCGTCGAGGAGCGCACCGTGAAGCTGATGGAGGTCTGCCGCCTGCGCGACACGCCCATCCTCACCTTCATCAACAAGCTGGACCGCGAGGGCCGCGAACCCATCGAGCTGCTGGACGAGATCGAATCCGTGCTGGGTATCCAGTGCGCGCCGGTGACCTGGCCCATCGGCATGGGCAGGGACCTGCGGGGTGTCTATCACCTGCAGCAGGACCGCATATACGTCTACGAGAGCGCCGGCCGCGAGAAGGCGGGCGAGACCCGGGTCATCGAGGGCCTCGCCTCCGACGAGGCGCGGGCGTTCCTGGGTGAGCGGGCGGAGGCGTTCGACGAGGAGATCGAACTGGTCCGCGGCGCCTGCCCCGAGCTGGAGCCGGAGGCTTATCTGGCGGCACGGCAGACCCCGGTGTTCTTCGGTTCCGCCATCAACAACTTCGGCGTGCGCGAGCTGCTGGACGGCTTCGTGGAGCTGGCGCCGGCGCCCCGGCCGCGGGAGGCGGGCGGCCGCGTGGTCGAGCCGACCGAGACCGCGCTGACGGGCTTCGTGTTCAAGATCCAGGCCAACATGGACCCGGCCCACCGGGACCGCATCGCTTTCATGCGGCTGTGCTCGGGGCGTTTCACGAAGGGCATGAAGCTGCATCACGTGCGCCTGGGCAAGGCGGTGAAGGTTGCCGAGGCGATCACGTTCATGGCGGCCGACCGCCAGTCGGCGGAGGAGGCCTGGGCCGGCGACATCATCGGCATCCACAACCACGGCACCATCAATATCGGCGACAGTTTCTCGGAGGGCGAGGAGCTCGCGTTCAGCGG
>CAYRZI010000138.1:0-7234 GCA_964428605.1 uncultured Woeseiaceae bacterium | reverse complement strand
CTGATCACGGCGCTGCTGGTCACGAATTTCGTCGGCTTCCCGGCCACGCTGTTCTACGGCTGGCTGGGCGAGAAGATCGGCGCCAAGCGCGGCATCTACATCGCGCTCACCGTCTACGTCGGCGTGAGCCTGTGGGCGTTCTTCCTGGAGGAGGTCTGGCAGTTCTACGCCATGGCGATCATGATCGGCTGCGTCCAGGGCGGCGTGCAGGCCATGAGCCGCGCCTACTATGCGGCGATGGTGCCGCCGGACAAGTCCGCCGAGTTCTTCGGTTTCTACAACATGATCGGCAAATTCGCGGCCGTGCTCGGACCCTTTCTGGTGGCGGCCACCAGCACCGTGAGCGACAGTCCTAAGGCGGTGATCGTGGCCATCGTGCCGCTGTTCATCATGGGCGCCCTCCTGCTCTCGCGCGTACATCCGCCCAAACGGCGCGAAGTGGAGACCAGCGTCCTCTGACGGCTGCGGCCAGCTCGTCGTCACGCGCCCGGCCGGCGTAGCGGGTCTCGAGATACAGCGCCGTCACCCGGTTGATCTCGGCCGCGAGTTCCGGCTGTGCGGCCGCGGCCCGCGCGGCATAGCCGAGGGGCGGCTCCGCGGCTCCCCGGGGGATGCCGAGGGCGCGGACGAAGCGCCGGTACAGCCGTTCCGCCCGGTCCGGCCCGGGCCGGCGGTGGCGCCACGCGAGCCAGCCGGCGAGGCCCGCGAGCAGCGCGGCCATGACCGCGACCAGCCAGACCACCATGCGCCGCCAGTCGGGGCGGTCCATGCCGAGCCAGCGCAGGAAATCCTCCTGGGTGGAAGGGCCGTAGCCGAGCACCCACTCGTCCCAGCGCGCGTTGGTGAGGTCCCAGTAAAAGCGCAGGGTCTCGACGAAGTCCGCCCGCCAGATGCGATCGGTCACGCCGAACTCGGCGGCGTCAAGGGCCCCGTAGAGACCGGATTCGATGCGCTGGGGCGCCACGGCGGCGGTGGGGTCGACGCGCACCCAGCCCTCGCCCTCGAACCAGACCTCGGCCCAGGCATGGGCGTCGGACTGGCGGACCAGGTAGTAGGGCTCGGCGGTCTCCAGCGGATTCAGCTCGCCGCCCTGGTAACCGGCGACGACGCGGGCGGGTATGCCGGCGGCGCGCATGAGCGTGGCGAAGGAGGTCGCGTAGTGCTCGCAGAAGCCGCGCCGGGTGGAGAACAGGAACTCGTCGGCAGCGTCCTGGCCGAGTGTCGGCGGGGAGAGGGTGTAGTAGAACGGCTCTTCCCGGTACCAGGCCAGCACCCGCTGCACGTAATCCCGGTCACTCCCGGCGCGGGCCCGCAGCTCCGCGGCGAAGCGGCGGGTGCGCGGGTTGGTGCCGTCCGGCAGCCGCGTGAGCCAGTTGCGGTAGCCGTCGCTCAGGGCCGGCTCCAGCGTCGCGTCCGGCAGCGACGTGGCCGTGTAGACCAGTTGCCGGTCGATCGGGCGACCGCGACCGAGTTCCAGACGCGGGGTCACGAAGGCGCCGTCCACGTCCACGTCGTAGGGACGCTCCAGCAGGAACAGATAGCGCTGGCTGGTGGCATCGAGGCGTATGCGGTAGCGCAGCGCCTCGCCGGCCGGCTCCAGCCGGGACTCCGGCTCCGGGTCGGGCAGTAGCTGGCGGGCGCTCCAGGTGCGCCCGTTCAGGACCTGGTCCATGACGATGCCGCGCCAGTAGCGCTCCGCCGGCCGCGGCACCTCGCCGTCGAACCAGACCCGGAAGGCACGCGCGTCGGACTGGCTGAGATTGCTGATGTCGCCCGGACTCATGCGGTCGCTCAGTCCCGTGACGGCGCTCTCCTGCTCATTGGGGATCGCCCAGAACGGTCCCGGCACCCGCGGGAACAGCACCCAGAAGACGAGCATCAGGGGCAATGCGTGCAGCAGCAGCCGGCCCGCGCCGCGGCTCGCGACGCGTGGCGCGAGCGCCTCCCCCGAGCGCCCGGCGTTCAGCCAGGCGGCGGTGATGAGGAACACCGAGGCGAACAGATACGGCAGCGTCCACAGGAACTGCTCGCGCAGCAGCGTAGCCAGCACCAGGAAGAAGGCGATGAACAGCAGGACGAACTGGTCCCGCCGGGTGCGTGTTTCCAGCAGCTTCAACGCCGCCATGATTACCAGCAGCGCCGTGCCGGGGCCCACGCCGTTGATGCCGCCGTAGGCGAACAGCACCGCCAGGAAGCCGCCGAAGGCCAGTGCAATGCGGAATCCCCGCCAGGGCAGCGGCCAGCGGCGCAGCTCCACGATCCAGCGCCACAGGCCGCAGGCGAACGCCGGCAGCACCACCCAGACGGGCAGGGCGGGGATGTGCGGGATGACGGCCAGCCCCAGAGCCGACAGCGTCCACGGCAGGGTATCGAGCAGCCGGCCGTCGCTGCGCCGGTCAGCCGGCACGGTCGGCCTCCGCCGGGTCGGCCCGGAAGAGCGCGAGCGCGTCGAGGCAGCGGCGCCGGTGTGCGCCGCCCCGGGAGGGCTCGATGGTCTCACCGCCGAGCCGGAGTCCGTAATGGCGCCCCTGGCTCTCGGCGTCCAGTATCCAGCGGCACAGCACCGCCAGGCGTTGTTCCAGGTCGCGGCCCGGCGCGTCGCGCAGATCCAGCCAGGCGAGCGAGGCCGCCGCGCCGGAGAAGCGCTTCGACTTCAGCTCGCCGCTGCGGGCGTAGATCTTCCAGGCGACGTGGCGGGGCGGGTCGCCGGCATGGAAATCGCGCAGGCCGGCGAAGTCGTCGTCGCCCTGCCCGGCGGTGGGCCGCCGGCCCAGGCTGACGGTGCTCGACGGCGGCGGTGGCGCCGCGTCCGTCGGCTGCGGCCACACCAGGCAGCCGGCCTCGGCGTGTATCCAGGCCCAGGCGCGGAACAGGGTCAGCGGGTGGGTGGTGCGCACGCCGTAGCGCTCCAGCCGCAGCCTGCCCCGCCGCTCGGTCGGGATCGGCACCTCGGCCACGGCGTGGCCGCCGGCCGGCACGTCCACCCGCAGCGCCGAGCCCTCGCCGGCCTCTACGCCGAGTTCGTAGCGGGGCGCCCGGCCGTCGTTCGCCAGGTTGAAGCGCAGGCGGGCGTTCTCGCCGGCGAATACGGACTCCGCGCCGGCAAAGGCGATGGTGAGCCCCGCCAGGTTGCGGTGGCAGTGGTGCATGGCCACCAGCCCCAGGGCGGCGAGCAGAAAGGTGAGCGCGAAGCCCATGCTGTTGTTGTAGTTCATCGAGCCGAGCAGCATGGCGAAGGTCATCAGCCCGTAGGTGACACCGACGCCGGTCGGCAGGATGTAGATGCGCCGCGAGGCCAGCTGCACGGGCACCGGGTCCGCGCCCTGGCGCCGACGGGCCCAGCGCGCCGCCAGGCCGGCCAGGCGCTGCCGCGGGCGGCGCCAGCCGCGCAGTGCCTCAGGGGATAGCGACGGACTCGAGGACATGGCGGCCGATCTCCTCCGGGCGCCGGCGGCCGGAGAGCTCATCCGTCGTCAGCCGGTGGGCGGCCACGGCCGTGAACACGGCCTGGACGTCGTCCGGGAATACCGCCTCCCGGCCTTCCACCAGCGCGATGGCGCGGGCGGCCCGGGTGAGGGCGATGGCGCCGCGGGGCGAGAGTCCCGCCGGGAAGTCACCGGACTCGCGGGTGTAGCGGACCAGCGCCTGGATATAGTCGATCAGCGGCTCGCTGACCTTCACTTCGTCAACGGCGCGCTGCAGCCGGACGACGGCCTCCGGCGTCAGCGCCGGTTCGAGCTCGCTCAGCGCCACCCGGGTGTCGCGGCCGGCGATCAGCTGGCGTTCGGCCTCCTCGCCGGGATAGCCGAGTTCGATGCGCATGAGGAAGCGGTCCAGCTGGGATTCCGGCAGCGGAAAGGTGCCGATCTGGTTGCCCGGGTTCTGGGTGGCCACCACGAAGAACGGTTCCGGCAGCGTGTGGCTGGCGCCGTCCACCGTCACCTGACCCTCCTGCATCGCCTCGAGCAGGGCGCTCTGTGCCTTCGGCGTGGCGCGGTTGACCTCGTCGGCCAGTACCAGCTGTGAGAAGACGGGACCCGGATGGAAATCGAAACGGCCGTCCTCGGGCCGGTAGATGGAGACGCCGACGATGTCGGCGGGCAGCATGTCGCTGGTGAACTGGATGCGCTGGTAGGTGAGGCCGAGCACCCGCGCGAGCGCGTGGGCCAGCGTCGTCTTGCCCACGCCGGGCAGGTCCTCGATCAGCAGATGGCCCCGGGCGATCAGGCAGGCCAGCGCCAGGCGCAACTGCGGCCCCTTGCCCAGGATGATCGAGTCGAGCGAGTCCAGCGCCGCCGCCAGGGCGTCGCCGGTCTCTGCGGTCAGTCCGTTTTCCTTCTCGAGCACGTTCCCGATGCGCATCCGGTTCTCCTTCGGCCGGCCGTTATGTTGACCCGTCGCGGCGCGGATTGCACCTGGCTCGAGGCCGGAATGTGACCGGATACTCAGATTGCGCCGTCAGGCGATCTGTTCCAGGCGCTCGAGCTGCTCGCGGATCTGGTCCAGCTGGCGGCGGAACTCCGTCTCCCGGTCCCGCTCCTTTGCGACGATCTCTGCCGGTGCGTTGTCCACGAAGCGGGGATTGGCGAGCTTGGCCTCGGCGCGGGAGAGCTCGGCCTCCACCTTCTTCGCCTGCTTGCCGAGCCGGCTGCGCTCGGCCTCCACGTCGATGAGCCCCGCCATGGGGACGAAGATCTTCATGTCGCCGAGCAGCGCGGTGGCCGAGGGCGGCGCCTCGGTGCCCTCGGCCAGGAAGTCGACCGACTCGATGCGGCCCACGTCGCGGACCAGCCGCCCGTGGCGCTGCAGCAGGCGGCGGTCGTCGTCGCCGGCGCCCTGCAGCAGCACCGGCAGCCGGTGGCCCGGGGCGATGTCCATCTCTCCGCGGATGCGGCGCACGCCCAGGATGAAGCCCTGCACCCATTCCATCTCCGCCTCGGCCGCCGGGTCGACGTCGCCCGTGGCCGCCTCCGGATAGCGCCGGATCATGACGGTCTCGCCCTCCGCGCCGGCCCGCGGCGCAACGCGCAGCCAGATCTCCTCGGTGATGAAGGGCATCAGCGGGTGGATCAGCCGCAGCAGTGTCTCCAGCGTGTCGATCAGCGTGCGCCGGGTGCCGCGCTTTTCGCCGTCGCTCGCGTCGTCGGACTGCAGCACCGGCTTCGAGAGCTCCAGGTACCAGTCGCAGAACTCGTGCCAGGTGAACTCGTAGATGGCCTGGGCGGCCAGGTCGAGCCGGTAGGCGGCGAACTGCTCGTGTACCGTCGCGACGGTACGCGCCAGCCGGGAACGGATCCAGTGATCGGTGGCGGAGAGTATCTCTTCGCCGTCATCCAGATTCTCCGTGGCCATGAGCACGTATCGCGAGGCGTTCCACAGCTTGTTGCAGAAGTTGCGGTAGCCCTCGATGCGGCCCAGGTCGAAACGGATGTCCCGTCCGGTGGTGGCCAGCGCGGCGAAGGTGAAGCGCAGCGCATCGGCGCCGTACTCCGGAATGCCGTCCGGGAACTGCCGGCGCGTGGCCTGCTCGATCTTGGGTGCCAGGTGCGGCTGCATGAGTCCGCGGGTACGCTTGGCCACGAGGGTATCCAGGTCCACGCCGTCGATGAGGTCCAGCGGATCCAGCACGTTACCCTTGGACTTCGACATCTTCTGCCCGTCCTGGTCGCGGATCAGCCCGTGGATATAGACCTCGCGGAAGGGTACCTCGCCGGTGAATTTCAGCCCCAGCATGATCATGCGGGCCACCCAGAAGAAGATGATGTCGAAGCCGGTTACCAGCACCGAGGTGGGGTAGAAGGTCCTGAGCGCCTCCGTGTCCGCCGGCCAGCCGAGCGTGCTGAACGGCCACAGGCCGGAGGAGAACCAGGTATCGAGCACGTCCTCGTCCTGCGCCAGCGCCAGCGAGTCGTCCAGGCCGTACTTCTCGCGTACCTCCGCCTCGCTGCGGCCCACGTAGAGGTTGCCGTCGGCG
The DNA here is from genome assembly GCA_964428605.1 of uncultured Woeseiaceae bacterium. Taxonomy (GTDB): domain Bacteria; phylum Pseudomonadota; class Gammaproteobacteria; order Steroidobacterales; family Woeseiaceae; genus Lentisalinibacter. Next base: position 1,260 of record CAYRZI010000138.1, on the reverse strand, counting down.
TCGTACCAGGCCGGTATGCGGTGGCCCCACCACAGCTGGCGGCTGATGCACCAGTCCTGGATCTTGTGCATCCAGTCGAAGTAGGTCTTGTCCCAGTTGGCGGGGACGAAGCGGATGTCGCCCTGCTCGACGGCACGGATGGCGGGCTTCGCCAGCGGCTCGATGGCCACGTACCACTGGTCCGTGAGGTAGGGCTCCACCACGGCGCCGGTGCGGTCGCCCCGGGGCACCATCAGCCGGTGGTCCTCCGTCTTCTCCAGCAGCCCGGCGGCGTCCATGTCGGCGACGACCCGCTTCCTCGCCTCGAACCGGTCGAGGCCGCGGTAGCGCTCCGGCACGGCGTCGTTCATGGCTGCGTCGTCGGTGAGCACGTTGATGATCTCGAGGTCGTGGCGCTCGCCGATCTCGTAGTCGTTGAAGTCGTGGGCAGGCGTGATCTTCACACAGCCGGAACCGAACTCCGGGTCAACGTATTCGTCGGCGATGACCGGGATACGCCGCTCCGCCAGCGGCAGCAGTATCTCGCGACCGACGAGATGGCGATAGCGTTCGTCCTCCGGATGGACGGCCACGGCGGTGTCGCCGAGCATCGTCTCGGGCCGGGTGGTGGCCACGGTCACGTGCCCGTCGCCGTCGGCCAGCGGATAGCGGAAGTGCCAGAGGTGGCCGGATTCCTCCTCGCTCAGCACCTCGAGATCCGAGAGCGCCGTGTGCAGCACCGGGTCCCAGTTCACGAGCCGCTTGCCGCGGTAGATGAGTCCCTCGTCATACAGGCGCACGAACACCTCGGTGACCGCCGCCGAGAGGCCCTCGTCCATGGTGAAGCGCTCCCGGGACCAGTCCACGGAGGCGCCGAGCCGGGCGAGCTGCTCGGAAATGGTGCCGCCGGACTCGGCTTTCCATTGCCACACCCGCTCGACGAACGCCTCGCGGCCGAGATCGTGGCGGGTGCGCCCCTCGGCGTTCAGCTGGCGTTCCACCACCATCTGGGTGGCGATGCCGGCGTGGTCCATGCCGGGCTGCCACAGCGTGCGCCGGCCGCGCATGCGGTGGTAGCGGGTGAGCGCGTCCATGATCGTGTCCTGGAACGCGTGGCCCATGTGCAGGGTGCCGGTTACGTTCGGCGGCGGGATCATGATGCAGTAGGGCTCCCCGTCGCCGGCAGGCTCGAACCAGCCGTTGTCCCGCCAGCGCCGGTAGTGCTTCATCTCGATATCGCCGGGGCGATAGGCCTTGTCCATGCTCATTGCTCTCGCGCCG
>CAYRZI010000137.1:0-7328 GCA_964428605.1 uncultured Woeseiaceae bacterium | reverse complement strand
TCCAGCTCGCCGCCCACCTCGCGCAGCGCGTCGCCGATCTTCGGGTCGCAGTCGAGCCGCGGCACGCCCTCCTCGTCCTCCCGGTAGCCGGTACGCGCGTAGGCGAGCCATTCCTCGTCGGTCAGATCCGGGTAGGCGACGCCGTAATTGGCCTTCGACAGCGCCACGGCGTCCTCCCAGGAGCGGATGTCCGGTGTCTTGCCGGCGTAACCCATGATGCGGGCGAGGCCTTCGGGCGCGATCTCCGGGCCGACGTCGTTCAGGATGACCCGGTCGACCAGCTCGGGCCGGCGCCGGTTCAGGGTCATCGAGACCAGACCGCCGAGGGAGGTGCCGAGGCAGGCGATACGCGCGAAGCCGAGCCGGTCGACGAGCGTCTCCATGTCCCGCACGTAGGTCAGCGGATGATAGTTCCGCCACTCCGGGTCGTAGTCGGACAGCCCGCGGCCGCGGAAGTCCGGCGAGATCACGCGCCGGCCCGGCGACAGGCGACGGGACAGGTGGCGGGCAATGGCCTCGAAGTCGCGGCAGTTGCGCGTGAGGCCCGGCAGGCAGAAGACCGGCGGCAGGTCGCCGCCGCCCCCCTCCGGTCGATAGTCCCGGTAGTGCAGGCGCAGGCCGTCGCCGCTCTCGAAGTACTCGTCGCTATAGTCGCTATGGTCGCTATGGTGGCTGTGCTCGCTCACGGCGTCCTCCTCAGACCGTGGTATCCGCATAATCCTTGCGCAGTTCGCGCTTCAGGACCTTGCCGTTGGGATTGCGCGGCAGCTCTTCGACGAAGACCACGCCGGCCACCCGCTGCTGCTTGCCCACCCGTTCGTTGATCCAGGCGGTGAGCGCCCCCGCGTCGGTCTCCTCGTCCCCGGCCGGGACCACCACGGCGAGCGGCGTCTCGCCCCACTTCTCGCTGGGCACGCCGATCACGGCGACGTCCGCCACGCCGGGATGCCGCGCCGCCACGGCCTCGATGTCGGCCGGATAGACGTTCTGGGCACCGGAGAGGATCATGTCCTTTTTGCGGTCGACGAGGTAGAGGAAGCCCTCGTTGTCGAGCCGGCCGATGTCGCCGGTCCTGAGCCAGCGCCGTCCCTCGCCATCGGTCCAGGTGGCTTCCTCGTTGGCGTCGTCCCGGTTGAGATAGCCCGTCATGAGCAGACGGCTGTAGCCCACGATCTCGCCGGCCTCGCCGGCCGGCAGCACCTCGTCGTCGTTGCCCAGGATGACGATGTCCTGGCCGGGGCAGGGCCGGCCCACGGAATTCATGCGCAGCTCCGCGTCCTCCGGCTGCAGCGTCGTGACCAGGCCCTCGGTGAGTCCGTACAGCTCGATGAAGCCGCTGCAGAGCTCGTCGTAGATGCGCCGCTTCAGCGGTTCCTGCAGGGGCGAGCCGCAGCACATCAGGCTGTCCAGGCTGGAGAGGTCGTAGCGGCCCAGGGCCGGGTGCTCCATGATGCGCTGGAACTGCACGGGCACCATGGCCGAATGGGTGATGCGCTCGTCCTGGACGGTGGCGAGGAAGCCTTCGACGTCGAACGACGGCGTGACCACGATGGTGCCGCCGCACCAGAACGTGGCCAGCATCGCCACCCAGGTGATGTTGGAGTACAGGCCCAGCGAACACAGCGTGCGCGCGCCGCCGTGGTAGCGCAGCGCCAGCGCCATGTCGTAGGCCCACGCCGCCCGGCACTGGTGGGAGTGCACGATGCCCTTCGGCAGCCCCGTGGTGCCGGAGCTGTAGATGATGTTGCACTCGTCGCCGGCGCTCACCTGACAGCCGCTCTGCCGGGCCGGGTGATGGTCCCGCCAGGCGGTGTAGTCGGTGAACCCCTCGACGGAGGCGCCGGCCCCGGCGTGGCCGAGCATGCGGCCGGCGAGTCCGGCGGGCAGCTCGTCGCCCATCGCGGCCAGGCGCCCCACGTGTTCGTGGGAGGCGATGACCGCCTTCGCGCCGCTGTCGCGGATGAGGGTGAGTATGCCCTCGTCGCTGACCGAGACGTTCAGCGGCACCGCGACGAAGCCGCCGTAGATGGTGCCGAACATCGCCTCGGCCATCTCCAGGCCGTTGCGCATCAGCACGATCACCCGGTCGCCGGGCTCGAGCCCCAGCGCTGCGAGGCCGGCGGCGACGCGGCCGAGGCGCTCCCGGCAGGCGGACCAGGTGAGTGTCTCCCCCTCGCAGACCATGGCCGGCTTGCTCGCCAGCCAGCGGGCGTTCAGGTCGATGATGCCGGGCAGATAGGCTTCTCCGGCGCGGAACCAGGCCATGTGCGATCCCCCTGTCGCGGTTTTCAACGCTCGTTGAAGGTTATTTCAACATCTGTTGAGTTGCAAGGGGGCGGCCCCTAGAATGCGAAGGCTCTGACGGCAGGTGATCCGCATGGCGAAGAAGCAGCGCAAGACCGAGGCAACCCGGGAACGGATCCTGAATGCCGCCGAGGAGCTCTTTGCCCAGCACGGTTTCGACGGCGTCACCGTGCGCCAGATCATGCGCAAGGCCGGCGCCGACGTGGCCCTCGCGTACTACCACTTCAAGTCCAAGCGGGATCTGTTCGACGCCGTGCTGCTGCGCCACGCCGAGGTGCTGAACGACCTGCGGCTGAAGGCGCTGGAGGAAGTGGAGGCCCGGCATACCGATGACCTGCCCAGCGTGGAAGAGATCATCGCTGCCTTCACCAACCCGCTGCTGCAGCTGCTGGTGGAAGACCACGAGAAGTGGAAGCACTACTTCGCGCTGATCGCCCAGATCAACAACTCGCCGGAGTGGGGCGGCGAGCTCATGACGCGCTTCTTCGATCCCCTGGTCAAGCGCTTCCTGGAGGCGCTGATGCGGGCGAAGCCGGAGTGGTCCGAGGCCGAGATCTACTGGTCCTATCACTTCCTCTCCGGCGCACTGACCCTGACCTTCGCCGAGACCGGCCGCATCGACAACCTCTCGGGCGGGCTGTGCCGCTCCACCGACATGGAGGCCATCAGCGACCGCATGCCCCGCTTCGTCGCCGCCGGCTTCCGCGCCCTGGCAGAGTAGGAGGGCCTTCAGGCCCGATCCCCTAACCATCTTGTAATTCAACCAGCGTTGAAATAGGATTCATTCAGCGTTCGTTGAATTAGGGCTGCAACAGCCCGAGCGCCGGCACCGCGGTGCCGTTATCACCACCAACGGGGGAATCTGTCATGCCTATACGCTACCGCTATGCCCGGAGACTGGGCGCGGCCCTGGCCTTCGCACTGCCCGTGGCCGGTTTCGGTCCGGTCGCCGTGGCCCAGGAGGAGGACGGCGCGCGTGCCGTCGAGGAGATCGTCGTCACCGCTCGCCGCCGGGAAGAGACGCTGCAGACCGTGCCGATCGCCATATCGGCCTTCGATGCCAGCGAACTCGAGCGCCTGCAGGCGGATCAGCTCGACGGCATCCAGGGCGCGGTGCCAAACCTGAATCTGGTGCAGGGTCGCGGTTCGGCCTCCAGCGCAAACATCTTTATCCGCGGTATCGGCCAGCCGGACGCGCTTCAGACCTTCGACCCCGCCGTGGGCATTTACCTGGATGACGTCTACATTTCCCGGATCCAGGGCGCCCTGTTCTCTCTCTACGACATCGAGCGTATCGAGGTACTGCGCGGGCCCCAGGGTACGCTGTATGGCAAGAACACCATCGCAGGCGCCATTCGCCTGGTCAGTCGCAAGCCGAGTCAGGAATTCGAGGGGCGCGGCGAGCTGACTGTCGGCGACTACAGCCGCTACGCCGGGCGCTTCTATATGACCGGCGGCCTGACCGACACGCTCGCCGTGAGCCTCTCGGGCCTGATCGATCAGCGCGATGGTCTGGTGGATGATCCGATCAGCGGCCGCGAGTACAACGACCGGGATAACACCTCAGGGCGCCTGGCGCTCGCCTGGGATCCTACCGAGAACTTCGAGGCCATACTGGCCGTGGACGCTACCCGCCAGAAGAACGCGCTGACGCTCGGTCGACTGGAGTCCGATCTGGTCCAGGTGGATCTCGCGCTCGGTCCCGTGGTGCTGCAGCCGGCACCGACGACCGAATACGACTTCGAGGCATCCTCGATCCTGCCGAATGACCCGGGCCAGGACCTGACCCACTGGGGTAGCTCGCTCACGCTGACCTGGGACCTGAACGACGCCTACACGGTCAAGTCCATCTCGGCGTGGCGCAGGCTGGAGACGGATTTCTACATCGATATCGATGCCACGCCGTTCGAGGTGGGAGACGTCTTCGTCGGACTCGACCAGGAGCAGATCAGCCAGGAGTTCCAGCTGCTCTACGATGCCGGCGGTGACTTCACCGGCGTCGCGGGCCTGTACTATCTGCATGAGAACGTAGGCTCAGATCAGCAGGCCTTCGCGGACGACTTTCTGGCCTTCGGCGGACTGCCGCTGGACTTCCTGCGAACCATCGGCGACGACCTGACACTGGATAGTTACGCCGTCTTTGCGCAGGGCACCTATGCCTTCAACGAGCGGCTCTCCGCCACCTTCGGCATCCGCTACACCACCGAGGACAAGGACTATTTCCGGACGACCAGCACGTTCTCCAACCTGCCGGCACTCACGCTCCCGCCGTTCGTCTATACCGACGACGACAGCTGGAACGCGGTGACGCCGACGCTGGCGCTCGACTACGAGGTGAACGAGCAGCTGATGTACTACGGCAGTATCTCCCGCGGCTTCAAGAGCGGCGGCTTCAACGGCCGTGCGAATTCGCCGGGCGACACGGGTGCGTTCGATCCGGAGTACGTCTGGACTTACGAAGTGGGCAACAAGCGTACGATGGCCAACGGCCGTCTGCAGCTGAATACGGCGATCTTCTATAGCCAGTACGAGGACTTCCAGGCACGGGTCGCCGAGGTCGTCGATCCCGACGCGCCGGTGCCGTCGTTCACGTTCCCCGTGCTGAATGCCGGCGAACTCGACATCTGGGGCGTGGAGGTCGAGGCCAACTGGCTGGTCACCGACGAGCTGAACCTTGCCGCCCAGATTGGCTATCTCGACGCCGACTACAAGGAGTTCGTCGATGAGAGTCAGCCGGACAACGACCGCTCCGACGACGAGCCCCCGTTCGCGCCGGACTGGACGGCGCGTCTGGCGGCAACCTACACGATGGATCTGGGCTCGAATGGCAGCCTCACCCTGGGCGCGGATGCCAATTACCGAGGCAAGGCCTGGCTGTCCGTGGACAACCGCGACGTGCTGACCCAGGACGACTACTGGCTGTTCAACGCGTTGGCCACGTGGACGTCCATGGACGAGCGCTGGAACGTGACGGCGGGCATCAAGAACATCGGCGACGAGGTCTACAAGACGGACGCGCAGGAATTCTCCAGCGTCGGCAACATCCAGACCGCCTATTACGGAGATCCGCGCACCTGGTCGCTGTCGCTGGGCTTCCGCTACTGACGGAACAGACGACGAGGACGGTGTAGGAGGGCCTTCAGGCCCGACCGGAAATGGATCGGGGCTGAAGCCCCTCCTACATTAATCTTCTGCGGCCCGCTAAACTGCGGTTGCCATGTCCGAGGACCGCCCCCGCCTGACCGCCTTCCTGCACCCGCGCTACTGGCCGACCTGGCTTGGGGTGGGCGTGCTTCGCCTCGCCTGCCTGCTGCCCTACCGGCTGCAGATGCGGCTCGGTCGCGGCCTCGGCGGGCTCGCCGCCAGGCTCCTCCCGAAGCGGGTGGCCGTGGCCCGGCGCAACATCGAACTCTGCTTTCCGGGGAAGTCGGCGGAGGAGGTGGAGGCACTGACGCGTGCCCACTTCCGCTCTCTGGGCATGTCGCTCATGGAGACGGCCAGCGCCTGGTGGCGGGGCGACGCGTTCATCGCGCGTCTGGCCACGATGGAAGGCGCCGAACACGTGCACCGGGCCGTGGAGGAGGGGCGCGGCGCGATCCTGCTGACCGCCCACTTCTCGACGCTCGAGTTCAGCGGCCCGGTGCTGCACCGGCACCTGCCGCCCTTCGACGCCGTCTACCGCAGGCATCGCAGCCCGCTGGTGAACGAACTCTGGCGCCGCGGCCGCGAGCGCTCGGCGCGACGCACCATCGAGAAGAGCGACATCAAGGCGATGGTGCGCAGCCTGCGCGAGGCCGTGCCGGTGTGGTACGCGCCGGATCAGAGCTACCGGCGCAAGCAGTCCGAGCTGATCCCGTTCATGGGCGAACCGGCGATGACCAACACCGCCACCAGCGCGCTGGCGAAGCTCGGCAAGGCCGTGGTGCTGCCGCTGTTCCCGCGCCGGCTGCCGGGCGACGCGGGCTATCGCATCACCGTCTATCCGCCGCTGGAAGATTTCCCCTCCGGCGACCCGGCGGCGGATGCGGCCCGCTACAACGAGATGGTGGGCGAATGGATCCGCGAGGCGCCGGCCGAGTACTACTGGGTGCACCGCAAGTTCAAGGGCCGGCCCGACTCGCTGCCGGACGCCTACGCCGGCCTGCGCGGCGGCGACTAGGGGCGGTCGGCGCCTCTCTCCGATACGCTCTGATAGAGCGCTTCCAGCCGGTCCGTGACCGCCGCCACCGAGAATTCGGTCAGCCGCCGTCGCGCGGCTTCGGCCAGCCTCCGCCGCAGGGCCTCGTCGCCGTGCAGCCTTGCGATGGCGGCGGCCAGCGCCGCCGGGTCCCGCGGCGGCACGAGCAGGCCGGTCTCCTCGTGGCGGATCAGTTCCGGGATGCCGCCGGTGTCGCTGGCGACCACCGGCGTGCCCGCGGCCATCGCCTGCAGCAGCACGCTGCCGAGGCCCTCGTGGTGGCTCGGGAAGGCGAACACGTCGAAGGCGGCCAGCCAGTCCGGCACGTCGTCCACGAAGCCGGCGAAGTGCACGTTCCCCAGGCCTTCCGCGGCCGCACGGATGGCGGCTCCGTCCGGCCCGTCGCCGACCAGGGCGAAGCCGATGTCCGGGTGGTCCGCCGCGAGGCGCCGGGCCGCATCGAGCAGGTCCAGCTGGCCCTTGGCGACGTCCAGCGCGGCGACGTTGCCCACGATGAAGTCTCCGGGGATCCCGGCGCGGATCTCCGCGGCTCTCGCGGTATCGGTTTCGACGGCCGCGAGCGCGCTGGGGATTACGGCGGCGTCGAGTCCCGGGAAGCGGCCCGCCAGTACGCCGGCGATGGCGCGGGACAGTGCCGTGACGGCCGCCGCGTCCCGGTAGATGCGGGAGGTGAGCCAGCTTCGCGACGGCGCCTTCATGACCCGGCGCGTGAGCAGGTAACGGCAGCCGCGCAGCTTCGAGGCCATCCACGCCGCCTGGGCGGCCCGCGCCCATCAAGCCCGGCGAGAAGATCCCCGCCGACGGCGAGATAGTTGACGGCAGTTCC
>CAYRZI010000136.1:0-7331 GCA_964428605.1 uncultured Woeseiaceae bacterium | reverse complement strand
ATCAGACGGTGCCTCGTCGCGCCTCCAGTTGCATCCGCACCTCGTACGCCTTCTCCTCGGTGATGGAGTAGCTCGCGATGATCCAGATGGCGATGGCCGAGGCGGCCGCGGGGATGAATGCATCGCAGAGGCGCATCAGGTAGATGGCACGCTCGGTCTGGTTGCCCTCCAGATTCACGTCGAAGCCCGTGGCATTCAGAAGGAAGCCGCTGGCGGCGAGCGCCGCCGCCATGCCGAGTTTCACGACCCACCAGAAGATGGAGCCGAACATCCCCTCACGGCGTTCGTGGGTGTTGATCTCGTCCGCATCCACCACGTCGCAGATCATCGCCGGCATCAGCGTGAACAGCCCGCCGAGACCGAAGGCCATCAGCGGCGCCGGCAGCAATACCAGCCACGGCACCTCCGGGTTGTAGCAGACCCACTTCAGGGCGTAGCCGACCATCGACACGCCGATGGCCACGAAGAAGGCCCGCCGTTTGCCGATCTTCGTACCCAGCCAGGTGACGAATATGATGACGAGGAACGTGGATACGGCTCCGAGGCTGCCGGCGTAGCCCGCATATTTGGAGCCCATCTCCGTGTCGCCGCCGAACACGTAGTAGATGATCACGTAGAACTGGAACGACGCGATCAGCATGAAGCCGTTGAACACCAGGAACGTGGCGATGCACAGCTTCACGAAGGGCTTGAATTTCAGCGCCAGTCCGAAGCCGCGGAAGAAGTCGAGCATGCTGTATACGAATCCGCTCGCAACTTCCTTCGGCTCACCGACCAGCACGCCACCGTCGTCGTCCGCCGCCGGGGCGGCCTCCTTGAAGCGCTCGCGCAGGAAGATGGCGGGCAGGATGCCGATGCAGGCGACGAAGACGGCGATGACTATGGCGAGGCCGGCGGCCCCCTGGGCCATGTCGTCGAACCACGCCTCGTTCTGCATGATCCAGAGGAACCAGGGCGCCACCACGTAGGCGAGCTGGCCGATGAAGTTCTGCACGCCCATCAGCCGGGTGCGTTCGTGATAGTCCGGCGTAAGTTCGTAGCCCAGGGCCACCCAGGGTGTTGCGAACACGGTATAGGCCAGGTAGAAGATCAGCGAGCCGCTGAGGAAGTACCAGAAATAGAAGCTGTCGCTCTTGCCCTCCGGCAGCTGCCAGAGGATTGCGTAGATGATGGCCACTGCGATGGCACCCACGAAGATGTAGGGGCGCCGCCGGCCCCACCGGGACCGGGTATGGTCGGAGAGGTAGCCCATCAGCGGATCGGTGATGGCATCCGTGAGCCTGGGCAGGGCGCCCAGCAGGCCGACCAGCGCCGGATTCATGCCGAGACCGAGGTTCAGCACGATGATCATGCCGCCGATGGCCCCGGCGAGAAGGTTGTTGACGAATGCGCCGAGCCCGTAGACGAGTTTCAGCGGGAACGGGATGCGATCTGCGGGCGCGGTCTCGTAATGCGCGGCTTCGTTCATTCTTCTTCGTGTGCCCCCCCGACAGCACACCGGCGATCTTTCCATCGTGCGTCAAATTGACAGCGCTGTCAAACAACGCCGATAATCCAGCCGGTAATCGGCGGAGACGCGGGACGAGGACCCCGGTCCGGGCAGGAGTGCCGGTGACTGCCCGCCGGCACCCCGACAAGGTGCCCGTGCCCCCATGACGAGATACCGCTGTGAGGTTTGCATGACGGGCGACGACGCCAGCACTGTCTGCCGGAGCGACTCGGTCGAGCAGCGTGTTCATGCGCTGCTCCGGCGGATGACGCTGGACGAGAAGATCGGGCAGATGAGCCAGGTCAACGGCGGCGAAAGCTACATCCACGACTACATTGCCGAGGGGCTGCGCGCCGGGCGTGTCGGTTCCGTGCTGAACGAAGTGGACGTGGACACGGTGAACGAGCTGCAGCGCATCGCGGTCGAGGAGAGCCGGCTCGGCATCCCGCTCCTGATCGGCCGCGACGTTATCCACGGCTTCCGCACGGTCTGCCCGATCCCGCTCGGCCAGGCATCCAGCTGGAATCCGGAACTCGTGAGTCGGTGTGCCCGTCTTGCTGCGCGGGAGGCGGCAGCAGCGGGCGTCAACTGGACCTTCGCGCCCATGATCGATATCGCCCGCGACCCGCGCTGGGGCCGCATAGCCGAGAGCTTCGGCGAGGACCCTCACCTTGCCGGCGTCCTGGGTGCGGCGATGGTGCGGGGCTTCCAGCGCGACGACCTCGCCGAGCCAGGTGCCGTCGCGGCCTGTGCGAAGCACTTCGCCGGCTACGGCGCGGTGGAGGGCGGCCGCGACTACGCCGCCGCGAACGTGCCGGAGAACGAGTTGCGCAACGTGTATCTGCGGCCGTTCAGGACGGCGGTCGATGCCGGCGTGGCCACGCTGATGACCTCGTTCAGCGAAGTCGACGGTGTGCCGGCCACCGCCAACGAGTTTCTCCTGCGCGACGTGCTCCGCGACGAATGGGGCTTCGAGGGCTTCGTGGTGAGCGACTGGGATTCGGTGCGCCAGCTCTGCATCCATGGCCTCGCCGCCGATGACCGGGGGGCCGCATTCGAGGCGGCCAGGGCAGGCGTCGACATGGAGATGCATGGCGACGCCTACCTGCGCCACCTGGCGGAGCTCGTCGAGGAAGAGGCGATCGACGCCGAAGCGGTCGACGCCGCGGTCACCAGGATCCTAACGCTCAAGTTCAGGCTCGGCCTTTTCGAAAACCCGTATACCGACCCGGGTGCCTTTCCTGCCAGCGGCGACGAGGACGCGCTGGCGACGGCGAGGGTCGCAGCGCTGCAGAGCGCCGTGCTGCTGCAGAACGAGCGCCGTGCGCTCCCGCTGGCCGCGGACGGGCTCGCCTCGCTCGCCGTTATCGGTCCCCTGGCCGACGCACCCCACGACCAGCTCGGTACCTGGATATTCGACGGCGACGACAGCCTCAGCATCACGCCATTGCAGGCCATCCGTGACACCCTGGGCGACGGCACCGAGGTGCGCTATCTGCGTGCCATGGAGACCTCACGCAGCCGGGACACCGGGGCATTCGACGAAGCGGCCGCAGTGGCCGCCGGCGCCGACGCGACGGTGCTCTTCCTCGGCGAAGAGGCCATACTCTCCGGCGAGGCGCATTGCCGGGCGGATATCGGCCTGCCCGGTGCCCAGGGCGAACTCGTGGCACGGGTAAGTGCCGCCGGCAAGCCGGTCATCGCGGTGATACTCGCCGGCCGACCGCTGGCCCTGGGCGACATCGTGGAGCGGGTGGGCGCCATCCTCTACGCCTGGCATCCGGGCACGATGGCGGGCCCGGCCATCGCGGACCTGCTGTTCGGCGCCGAGTCACCGTCCGGCAAGCTGCCGGCCACCTTCCCGCGCATGGTCGGCCAGGTGCCCCTTTACTACAACCACAAGAACACCGGCAAACCGCCTTCGCCGGACACCGTGGTGCACATCGATGACATCGACCCGAGCGCGCCTCAGCTCTCGCTCGGCATGACTTCGTTTCATCTCGACGCCGGCTACACGCCCCTGTTTCCGTTCGGCCACGGCCTGTCCTATACCGATTTCGATTACGCCAACATCCGCAGCGACGTCGACGAGTTCCACGAGGGGGGCGCGGTGACCATCAGCGCCGAGGTCACCAACACCGGCGACCGTACGGCCGACGAGGTGGTCCAGCTCTACCTGCGTGACCTGGTCGGCAACGTCACCCGCCCGGTGCGCGAGCTGAAGGCCTTCCGCCGTGTGCGTCTCGAGCCGGACGAGGCCGTCACCGTGTCTTTCGTCCTGCGGGCGGAGGACCTCGCTTTCTACGGTCGGGACATGCGTCTGGTCACCGAGCCCGGAGAGTTCCACGCGTGGATCGGCGGCAGCTCGGCGACGGAACTGAGAACGGCGTTCCGGCTCGTCGCAAACGATGCCGGCCGCACTCCGAAACCCGCGCTGCGTCCCTGACCCGCAATGCCAGCACGCTCCGGCATCTCGCTACGCGGTCTGCGGACCTTTTGTGTCGCCGCGCGGCACGAGAGCTTCCGTCTGGCCGCGGACGAGCTGTTCATCACGGCGTCGGCCGTGAGTCACCAGATCAAGAGCCTGGAGCAGGAGCTGGGCGAGCAGCTGTTCGACCGCAACAGCCGGGAGCTGCGCCTGACCCGCGTCGGGCGCTCGCTGTACGAGGAGACCTGGCCGCTTATAGAGCGGCTGGATGCCGTCGTGGCGGCGTACAAGAAAGACAGCCGGCGCCGGCCGATCCGCATGTCGGTACAGCCGTTCTTCGGCAGCGAGTACTTCGTGCCGCGCCTGAGCGAGTTCACGGCAGAGCACCCGGACATCGACATCGAGGTGGGCACCAGCGACGAGAGTGCCGAGACCCACCCTGCCGATGCGGATCTGTCCATCCGGCTGTTCCGATCACCGCCGGCGAGCGTCAGGTCGGACCTGCTGATGCCCCTCCGGCTCGTCCCTGCCGGTTCCCCGGATTTCAGGAACAACCTGACTCTCAGCGGCAAGCGGATCACCAGCGACTTTCCCCTGATCGTGCACGAGACCCACCCCACCGCCTGGGAGCGCTGGTCCCGCGCCAGCGGCATAGCCCTGCCGCAGGGCAGCAAGGTCACGCGGCTGGATTCGATGATCGCCGTGGTGCGTGCCTGCGAGCGCGGCATCGGCGCGGCGCTGGTGCCGGTGCCCATCGCCGACCTCTGGTTCAAGTACGGCAGCATCGTGCGGCTGTTCGAGCAGGAACTCGTCGAGGAGGTGAGCTACTACCTCATCAGCCGGCTCGAGGATGCCGACGACCCGGCCATCGGACTCCTGAGACACTGGATTCTCGACAACTTCACCGCAGACAGTTGATTTTTTCTCAACCCTGACGTGAGTTTTCTTCGTTTGTGGGCGCACCTTCATGGCCCTATCTTGTGGGGCGTCGGCCGAGCAAGCCGGCAGATCGCAAGAAGCACATTCGCTATGGAGAGTTCAGACATGCGTTTCGAAGCCAAACGAACCCGTGATCCGTTCCGGTTCAGCCTGAGAGGCAGGGCGGCGATCAATCCGTACGTTGTGGTGCCCACGGTGCCCGACGGCAAGATCAACGAGGCCTGGGACGCCAGACTGGAGCATCCTGCGCCGGTGCAGCTCCGGGAACGCCGCCAGGGGACGATGCGCGGGCTCGAGACCCTCCTCGCCCGCTACTTTGCGCCGGGGCGTCAGCCTGCCTAGCGCCGTATCCGCCTTCCGCCCCTCAGCCGGCGTGGACCCGCCCGCCGGCTGAGCCTGCGCCCAAGGGCCGGACAGCCTGTTCCGGTCGACGAACCCTTTCCATGTCGGCAGGTCCGGCAGAATTACCGGTGCCCCAAATTGACAACGCTGTCAATTTTTGCTAATTCTGACGTACGAAAATGACGATATAAAGACATCCCCGCAGCGCGGGGATGGTCCCTGGGGGGGGTATGACATCTGATAACGACGCCGCGCCGCGGGCCATGCTGCCGATGGCAGCGCTGTCACCCATGTCCGCGCTCGTCGGTCGCGAGCCTCGCCTCCGGCTGTTCCGGATCGCGCCGTATTTCGGCCGAATCCCGGTCCCGGATCCCCGGACGCGGTTCAGCGTCACCCGAGAATCCAGCCTCAAGCCTTCGGGCTTTCCGTCTTTGAGGGAGAACCTATGATGCCCGGCCCGCGAGGATTGCCACGCTTTGTCGCCGCACTGGCCACCCTGGTGGCGCTGTCCGCCTGCACCCAGGAAGACCGTGACCAGCCGCTGGAGCAGGTCCAGCCGATCGAGATCCCGGTGGCGGACACGACCACCCGGACAAACTTCAACATCGACAACCCGACGCTGGAGATACCGGAGACGTTCCCGGTCAGCGACGGCGATCTGTTGACGCTGGTCTGGAGCGACGAGTTCGACGGCGCGCAGCTGGATCCCGAGACCTGGTTTTTCGAGTCCGGCGACGGGTCCGACTTCGTCGGTGACGGCGGCATCACCGGCCTGCCGTCCGGGTGGGGCAACAACGAGCTGCAGTGGTATCTGCCGGACAATGCGCAGCTCGAGAACGGTGTGCTGAAGATCACCGCCAGGCGTGAGCGGGTTGGGGACTTCAACTATACCTCCGCGAGGATCACCACCCGCGACCGCTTCGCTTTCAGGTACGGCCGTATCGAGGCGAGCATCAAGTTCCCCTCCGGCCAGGGTCTGTGGCCGGCGTTCTGGATGCTGTCCCAGGACAGCCCGTACGGCAGCTGGGCGGCGACCGGCGAGATCGACGTGGTCGAAGCCGCCAACCTGGACGGCCAGCCCGGCCCCGGCGGCGTCGGCGGTGGCAACAACATCTTCGGCACCATCCACTACGGCGGCGAGTTCCCGGCCAACGAGTTCTCCAGCATCGACTACACGCCCTCGGAAGACGTGACCGGCGGTTTCAACACCTACGCCCTGGAGTGGGACGAATTCGAGATCCGCTGGTATTTCAACGGCATACTCTACGCCGTACAGAATTCCTGGTTTTCGACGGCGGCGCCCTATCCGGCACCCTTCGATCAGCCGTTCCACATCCTGCTGAACCTCGCGGTGGGCGGTGACCTGCCCGGTGCGCCGAACGGCTCGACGCCGTTCCCGGCGACGATGGAGGTGGACTGGGTCCGCGTCTATTCGGGTGAGGAGGCCGAGGTGGAACCGGCCGACCCGGGCATCATCCCGGACGACGTGATCTACGCGTCGGATCCCAACGAGACCGTGGATCTGGTATTCGGGGTCGATTACACCGGCTTCGAGCCCTTCGGCTCCGGCTCCACGTTCAACAACAACGTGACGTCCGACGCGAGCTTCAGCCCGGTGTTCGGCGTTACCACCGGCAACGGCTACGGCGCCCAGGTGGGCCAGTTCGCAATCGTCGGATTCGACGCCGGCTTCGCGGCCGGTTACGAGAGCCTGGTCTTCAAGGCGAAGAACCTCAACAACGACCTGATCCGCGTGAAGATCCTGCCCGACGGCGACTACCTCGACATCGACCTGACCGCCTCGGCTTACGCGACGTCGCTCGGCGACGGCTGGTACCAGGTTGTGGTGCCGATCGCCGATCTGACCGGCGTGGCGAACGGAACCGGGCTGCTGTTCGAGACGGACGATACGGCGTCGGCGTCCTTCACCTTCCTCCTGACCGACTTCGGCTTCAGCGGAACCGCCGGCGGCGGCGGAGGTGGCGGCGGCGTCAGCCCGGGCATCATCCCCGACAACGTGGTCTACGCGACGGACCCGGCGGTCACCGAGGACCTGGCGCCTGCGGGCGTGGACAACTTCGGTTCGGGCGCGGTGTTCGATTTCGACTTCGCGGGTGATGCGGACTTCAGCCC
>CAYRZI010000135.1:0-7339 GCA_964428605.1 uncultured Woeseiaceae bacterium | reverse complement strand
CGTGCTGTTCGCTTTCGCCGGGCTTCTGAAGGTAGCGGGTGACCACCCGGCCGGAGCCGGTGCAGAATGGCAGATCGCAGCGGCCGCAGCGCCGACGCGGCGGCGGGCGCCGCCAACGCCGCGCGGCCAACATGTAGGAGGGCCTGCCTTTGTGGGAGGGGGTTTCTTTGTGGGAGGGGCTTTAGCCCCGATTCATTATCCCAATCGGGGCTAAAGCCCCTCCTACACGCTCCTCCTGCCTTCTTGCATCGGGATGCCGGCCGGTATTCTCAGAAACGACGGGTGATCTGGACTCCGAACTGGCGCGGCTCCAGCGGCGTCACTGTCGTCACGAACCTGCTGAGGTCGAAAGTGCCCGTAGTGAAGTCGGTGAAGCGGGCTGCGCCCCGATAGGCTTCCTCGTCGAACACATTATTCACGAACAGCTCGAAGCGCCAGTCCATGGAATCGATGCCGACACGGGCATTGGCCGTCCAGTACGCCTCCGTCTCGGCCAGGTTGAACGCCTCGGTCCACGTGCTGCCGGTGTAGACGAGGTCGGCACGCGCGTACCACTCGGACCCGTTCCGGGCCGGCGCCACATACTCCAGACCCAGCGAACCGGAGAATTCCGGGTAGCGCGGCGTCTCGTTGCCGGACATGTCCGCTGTACCCGTCACGCGGGCGCAGAACTGACATTCGAAGACCTGATACTCGGATGCCGCCCAGTTGAAGGTGCCGCGTGCGCTCCAGCGCTCGCTGATGGCCCAGTTGCCCTCCAACTCCAGCCCCCATAGGTCCGTCTCGCCGGCGACGATGATGACCGGAATCGTGCGAAAGCCGACGGGACTGGTGGGGTCATCCACCACGGCGGTGGTCTGGGTCTGCTGATTGCTCCACTGCATAAAATAGACAGCCGCGGAGACGAAAGCCCGGCCATCGAGGAAGCTCTGCTTGATGCCGACCTCGTAGTTATCCAGCTCTCCCTCATCCACGAACTCCGTGGCACCGGTCTGCTCCTGCACCTGCTGGCGCTGCGTCTCGTTCAGTCCGACCACGTTGTTGTTGAAGTTGCCCGGCTTGTTGCCCTTGGCATAGGTGAAATACAGATTGGTCTGGTCGGTCGGCTGCCACTGCAGAATGACACGCGGCAGGAAATTGGTGAACGTCTCGGAGAGCACGGTGCCCGCGGTCTCCTCGATCTCGTCCTCCTGGTAGCGAGCCTCCACACTCACGTTCACCGTGTCGGTCAACGCGTAACTCACAGCGCCGAACAGCCCGATGGTGGTTACGTCGTTCTCGCCGATTGCCTGGTCGAAGAAGAAGCCGTTCGGCAGGAAAGGCTGCGGGTAGAGCCAGCCGATGGACTGGCCCACCGGAGCCGCATACTCCATGTTGAAGTAGTTGGCGCCCACCAGCCAGGTCAGGCGGTCCTTCTCATAGGACAGCGTCGCCTCCAGCGTGCGATCCTCAATGTCCTGGAAGTTGGACTCGAGCCAGACGTTCTCGCCGGTATGGTCGAGATCGTTCAGACGGCGCTGTTCGATGGAGTTGTACCCGAGCAGCAGCGACGCGGTGTACGGCGTGTCACCGATGTCCCAGTCGGCCGTAAGACTCATGCGTAGCGCGTCACGCTCCATGCCTGTGTGATCGAGCACGGGGTCCGCCGCCACGGCAGGACTGTCGAAGATGTTATTCACGAACACATCCCGGGGCGTGCCGGTCAGCGGCGTGTTGAGGGGGATGTCGCCGACGTACGGCAACTCTCCGCAAATGTAGCTTACCGTGCCGGCTCCGAAAGGCCCGCAGTTGTGGTAGCTGCCGTCCAGCGCGAAGGTCGGCGACAGACCGTCCTCGTCTTCGGCGTAGTTGCCGCGAAAGCGCACGCGCAGGTTGTCGTTCGGGGTTGCGACCACGCTGAAGCCGACCGAGGTGGTTTCCTGCTCGCCCAGGCGGCCGCCGTCGGCAGCGCTCTCCCAGCGCCCTCCGGCCGTGTAATACCTGCCTGTAACTCGAGCGGCGAGCTTCTCTTCGATGAGCGGGATATCCACGCTGCCGGAGACCTCGTAGTCATCGTCCTCCGCCAGGCGCAGCTTAACGGTTCCGGCGCTTTCCGTGGTGGAGGGATCGCGGGTGATGAAGTTCACTGCACCGCCGAATGTCGAACGGCCGAAGTAGGCGCTCTGCGGTCCCTTGATCACCTCGACCCGCTCCACATCATCGGTACTGATGGCGGTAACGCCTCCGGCCACATAGACGCCGTCGATGAACACCGAGGCCAGCTGGCGCACGGGCGAGACATCGTTGATGTCCATACCTCGAAAGCGGACCACCGAGGTGTAACGGCCGCCGCGCACATTGCCCTGCTCCGTGTAGTAGAGGCCGGGCGCATAGGCAGCGATGTCCTCGAGGTCTCGCATGCCGATCTTCTCGATATCGTTAGACGAAAAGGAGGTGATAGTGATTGGAGCCTCCAGCAGCGACTCGCCTCGCTTGCGTGCGGTTACCACGATTTCCTCGATACCCTCGTTTGCGCCCGCGTCCTGAGCGAGCGCCGCGCCACCCGGCGCACCGAAGGCCGTCAGGCAGCCCGCAATCAGAAGGCCGTACTTCGTCCGGAAGCTATTCTGCATTGATCTCTCTCCCCTCCAGATGTTTCTCGAGCAGGGCCTGCACCGCCTCTACGCGGCCCTCCGACTCCGTATAGCTGATGTGATCCATGCCGAGCTTCGCCAGACGCTGCAGATCGGCGTCGCTCAGTTCGATGCCACACTCCGTGAAATTGCCCTCCAGGTACTCCTTGACCATGAAGATGCCGGTCCAGGGGTGATCGAGCGCGGCAGAGCGCTGCCAGAGTTCCGCGGCGGCGCAGTAGTCCTTCGATACCTGGTCGTCGATGGTCTGGATATAACCCAGCACAAAGATCGCCTGGGGATAACCGACCTCCGCGGCCTTGTGCAGGTACGGTAGCGATTCCTTACCGCGACCCATGTAATACAGCACGCGACCGAGCTGATAGTTACTGCGGGCATGCCCCGGGTTGTCGGCCACCGCCTGCCGGCAGGCCTTCTCGGCGGCCTCGAAATCCATCTCCGATCGGCTCACGCCGGCCACGACCCTGTCGGGGTCGGAGCCGTGACCCGCATGGCGGTCACACTCGGTCACCGCAGCGGATGCCGGCAGGGCTGCGGCAAGGAGAGAGACGGCAAAGCAAGCGACTAAGGACCGGAAAAAACCAAGCATTTCAGCTTCCAGGGAACCAACCCCGTTCGTAACGTACTACAATGAAACCGTCTCGACCCACTACCGAAAAAGGTAGGTCATGCCGCGGCGAAGTCTGAACAGTCTGCTCCGTGATTTTGCTGCCGTCAGCGACGTCGATGACTGCCTTGCCCTGCTGGCCGAATCACGGCAGGTGGTGGGATTCGACGCCGTCGGCTTTCGCAATATGGCAGCCGAACCCGTATTTCGTCAGATGCGGGACTGGGATGAATGGGCTCTTCGGTTCGGCTGGTCAACCCGGTTCCTGCGTGACTGGCAGCACGCCCACGCGCTCGAGTTTCCCGTGACGACAGGATGGCGGGAGCACAACGTTCGGCTGACGGATTTCGCGAACGCGTCAAACCAGGGCTGGTCTCGAGCGCAACGGCACTCCGTCGATTACCTGGGCTCTTTCGGCCTCGAGTTCGCAGCCACGGTTTTCGTGCCGCGACCGTTCGGTCACAGCGGCAGCCTGGTCTGGCTGCGGGAGCACTCTGCCACCGTCGTCGAGGCAGACAAGCTCGACCAATTGGCCAACGAGTTTTTCGCCGCGATGGACCGCAGCCGCGGCTGGCGTCAAATGTCCACGCTGACGGCGCGGGAGCTTCAGTGCCTGGAACTCGTTGCCCGCGGCCATGCCGACAAGGCAATCGCGCGCCGGCTCAACCGCTCCGCAGAGACCGCCAAGTTTCACCTGCGCAATGCGATGCGCAAACTAGCGGCGAAGAACCGCAGCCATGCCGTGGCGCTGGCAGTGAGCCAACAGTTGATCCATCCCTTCGCTACAGAAGCGCAGGGAGGCACGTAGGAGGGCCTTCAGGCCCGATTTATTGAATCGGGGATAAATCCCCTCCTACAGCGGCGATTTGACAATCCGCCGCCCCTGGCGGATAAAAGATGCGTCACCATCGGCGAGGGGAGCAGCCGTGTACGGTTTCCTGGCGCGGAGAGTCGGGACCGGCCGTGGCCGTCATTATGCGGTCGCGGGGTTTTTGCTCGCCCCGCTCCTCTTCTCCGCTGCCGCATCCGCCGGCGAATCACTGCAGCCCGGCTTCTACTACCACGACCCGGGCAACATCAGCCTGACCGATGCCCGTTCCGGCGCCGTCTGCAGCGAGGACGGCAATCCGAAGGAAGTCTGCGAGAAGGCGCATAAGATCGTCATCACCGGTGAGGAGACCTGCGACTACCCGCCGGACAAGCGCTACCCTTGCACCCGTTTCGGCTACGAGTTCGGCTACCAGGGCGCGGCGCCGGGTTCCACGCTCGACTGCGTCGTGAAGCGTACCGACCCGATGGGGCGCCGATCGAGCAATGACTATACGCACCGGCTCGACGACGCCACCGGCCGCATCTTCTTCGACAGTTTCCGCACCTACGGGCCAGTGGACGAGCGGCTGATCTTCGCGGAGGTGCACGAGTGCGCCTACCGGGGCGAGCTGCTCACCACCATCGAGTTCCTCATCTACTACGAGCCGGGGACCGGCGCGGCCGGAGCAGGCGCCGGCGACACCGACGCTTACTTCCCCGAGACACCGGATGCCTGCTCCGACCCGTACCTCACGGAACGCACCGCCGAGGGCCTGCTGAATGCCCCCTCCGTGCGCCGGCATGCAGCCTCCGAGCACATCCCGACGTTCTGGAGTCAGTGCCTGTACGGGGCCACCGGCGGCGGACGCGGCCGTGTGGGCTACGTGTTCAAGTTCATGCTCTCCGACATGTACGACGTCGACAAGGTCGAGCGGCAGCAGCTCATCTTCAACGCCACTTTCGGGCAGGGCGGTGCACCGCTGAACGAAGTGCGCGACGACCTCGGAGATCTGGCGTTCGTGTTCGAGGAAGGGAATCGCACCACGCTGTTCATGATCACCGGCATCAAAGGACCGAAGGACGGCGCCGGCCGCTCGACCGAGTTCACCGCCAACTACTACATCGAGCATCCGGAGCTCGGCCACGAAGATCGTCTGGGCAGGCTGGTCGAGCAGGCGAAGCGCCACCTGCGCGAGTGGGGCGTAGAGTAGGAGGGCCTTCAGGCCCGATTTGTTTAGGAATCGGGCCTGAAGCCCCTCCTACAATTCTTTTGGGGGTGTGCCATCATGCGCGCCATGCCTGACCGCGCCATGCAGACCCTCCGCGACGTCTTCGGCTACGAGCGCTTCCGCGGCGAGCAGGCGGCGATCATCGATACCGTGCTGGCCGGCCGCGACGCCGTGGTGCTCATGCCGACGGGCGGCGGCAAGTCGCTGTGCTACCAGATCCCGGCGCTGCTGCGTGACGGCACGGGGCTCGTGGTCTCGCCGCTGATCGCGCTCATGCAGGACCAGGTGCGCGCGCTGCACGAGCTGGGCATCGAGGCCGCGTTCCTGAACTCGAGCCTGAGCCGGGAGGAGCAGGAAGCGGTCATCGGCCGCCTGCGGGCGGGCCGGCTGCAGCTCCTCTACGTGGCGCCGGAACGGCTGGTGCAGCCGCACACGCAGGCGCTACTGGCCGATGTGCCGCTGTCGGTGATCGCCATCGACGAGGCGCACTGCGTCAGCCAGTGGGGTCACGACTTCCGCTCCGACTACCTCGCGCTGGATACCCTCGGCGAGCTCTTCCCCGGCGTGCCGCGCATGGCGCTCACCGCCACCGCCACACCCATCGTGCGCGCGGAGATCGCCGAGCGCCTGGCACTCACCGACCCGGCCGTCTTCGTGAGCCCCTTCGACCGCCCCAACATCCGCTACCTGGTGCAGCCGAAGACGGACACGCGGCGCCAGCTCGCTCAGTTCCTGCAGGGCCACGCCGGCGAGTCCGGCATCATCTACTGCCTGTCGCGGAAGAAGACGGAGAGCATCGCCGAGTCCCTGCGGCGCGACGGCTACAACGCCCTGCCCTATCACGCCGGCCTCTCCGCGCAGAAGCGCGCCGACCACCAGCACCGCTTCCTCACCGAGGAGGCGGTGATCGTCGTGGCCACCATCGCTTTCGGCATGGGCATCGACCGGCCGGATGTGCGCTTCGTCGCGCACCTGGACTTGCCCAAGAACATCGAGTCCTACTACCAGGAGACCGGCCGCGCCGGCCGCGACGGCGAACCCGCCGAGGCCTGGATGATCTACGGCCTGCAGGACGTGGTGCGCCTGCGCCAGATGGTGGACGACTCCGAGGCGGACGAGGAGCGCAAACGCCACGACCGCCAGAAGCTCGACGCGCTGCTCGGCTGGTGTGAGGTCACCGAATGCCGCCGCCGGCCGCTGCTGGCCTACTTCGGCGACGAACTGCGTGAGAACTGCGGCAACTGCGACAACTGCCTGAACCCGCCGGCCACCTGGGACGGCACCGAGGCGGCGCAGAAGCTGCTCTCCGCCGTCTACCGCACGGGCCAGCGCTTCGGCGCGGCGCACGTGGTCGACGTGCTGCTCGGCAAGAGCACCGACAAGATCACCCAGCACCGCCACGACCGCCTCTCCGTCCACGGCATCGGCACCGAGCTGGCCGGGCCCGCGTGGCGCTCGGTGGTGCGCCAGCTGATCGTGCAGGGGTATCTGAGGTCGGACCAGCAGCGTTACGGTGCGCTGGTGCTCACGGAGAAGAGCCGACCGCTGCTGCGCGGCGAGTTCGAACTGCGCCTGCGCGAAGACCGCAAGCTGAAGACGGAGAAGAAGAAGCGGCGCGACACCGCCGCGGCGCTCGCGCCCGCGGATCAGTCACTGTTCGAGGCACTGCGCCAGCGCCGCAAGGAGATCGCCGACCGGCTCGACCTGCCGCCCTACGTCATCTTCCACGACGCCACCCTGCAGCAGATGGCCGAGCACCGGCCGCAGACGGAGGCCGACCTGCTCAGCATCAACGGCGTGGGCGCGGCCAAGCTGGAACGCTACGGGGAGGCTTTCCTGGAGGTCATCGCTTCGTCGTCACCGTCCACGGCGTAGAGGGCCAGATCGTCGAAGTAGACGCCCTGGGTGGTCTCCGAACCGGAATAGTCGATGTAGAGCGTGAAGGCCTGCACCGTCGCGGTGCCGGCAGGCGCGGTCACGACACCGGTATCCAGGAAGATCCATTCGCCCACGGTCGTGCGGCTGTTCACCCGGTTCGATGCCTTCGCCTTCGTATCACC
>CAYRZI010000134.1:0-7499 GCA_964428605.1 uncultured Woeseiaceae bacterium | reverse complement strand
CGAAGGAGGACAGGACGTCCGACTGAGCGTCCCCGCCACCCATGCCCACCCGATGAGGGGCCTGCGACGAAAGAGAGCGGAATCGGGGCTAAAGCCCCTCCCACGAAGGCCCTCCTGCATGGCATTACATGTTTTCCTGCATCATGCGTTCGCGCTTCGCCAGGCCGGCGGCGATCTCCGCCGCCAGCGCATCGGCCTCGCGGGTCACACGCTCCGTGTCGATGGTCAGGATCTCGCCGTCGCGCATCAGCACTTTGCCTTCGACGATGGTGGTGACCACGTCCTGCTCGTCGGCTACGTAGACCAGGTGTGAGGTCACGTCGTAGGTGGGCACGAAGTGCACGTCGTCGAAGGAGACCTGGATGATGTCGGCGCGCTTGCCGGGCTCGAGGCTGCCGATCTGCTCGCCCATGCCGATGGCTTCTGCGCCGCCGGCCGTGGCCATGCGCAGCACCGCCTCGGCGGGCAGGGCTTGGGGATCCATCTCCTCTACCTTCTGCAGGAAGGCGGCGAGGCGCATCTCCTCCCACATGTCCAGGTCGTTGTTGCTGGCAGCACCGTCGGTACCGAGACCCAGCAGGACGTCGGCGGCCAGCATCTCCGTCACCGGGGACACGCCGGCGGCGGTCTTCATGTTCGAGGTGGGGTTGTGGATGACGCCGACCTCCCGCTCGACCAGCACCGGGATCTCCTCCGGCTGGGGCCACACGACGTGGGCACCGATGGTCTTCACGCCGAAGAAGCCCATCTCCTCCAGCATGGTGATGGTGGTGGTGCCGTAGTTCTGCCGGGTCATCTCCACCTCGTAGGGCGACTCAGACAGGTGGATGCTCATCGGCACGCCCAACTCCTCGGCCGCGGCATGCACAGCCGCCAGCTGGTCCGGCTTCAGGGTGTAGTTCGAATGCGGGCCGAAGGCCGGTGTGATGCGCTCCGAGCGCCCCTGCCAGCGCTTGACGTACTCGATGCCCTTCGCCAGCGCGTCCGCGGCGCTCTCCGCGTCCGGCGTCTTCTGGTCCAGGACGGCCGTTGTGACCATGGCGCGCAGCCCGCAGGACTCGACCACCTCTGCGATGGTGTCCGGGTAGTAGTACATGTCCACGAACATGGTGGTGCCGCCGCGGATCATCTCCCAGCAGGCGAGCTCGGTGCCGATGCGCACGAACTCGGCGTCCACGAAGGCCACCTCGGCAGGAAAGATGTAGTTGTTCAGCCAGTCCATCAGGGCGTAGTCGTCGGCGATACCCCGCAGCAGGCTCATGGCCGCGTGGGTGTGGCCGTTGATTAGCCCGGGCATCACCACCCGGTTGTCGCCGCCGATGCGCTCGGCCGCGGCGTACTCCGCATCCACGGCCTCCGCCGTATCCACGGCGACGATGCGGCCGTCGTCGACGGCCACCGCGCCGTCCTCGATCAGGGTCCAGTCGTCGTCCATGGCGACGACGTAGTCGCCCGCCACGATCAGGTCCACCGGAGTCCGATTGTCGACGGGCTCTTCGGCGGAGTCGGCGGACGATGTGCTACGCTCTGCCGGCGCTTCCGGGCTGCAACCGGCGGCGGCCAGCGCCGCCAGCAAGAACAATGCGAGGAAGCGACGGATGTCGGGGTATCGATCGGATTTCGTCATGGTTTCTACCGGCTGGTGCATGGCTGCCCTCGGGCGTGCGCGGAATGATAACAGGCGGCTGCCGGCATGAGCCCGGAAGAGATCGCCGCCCTGCCGAAGGCGGAACTGCACTGTCACCTGGAGGCCTGCATCCGGCCCGGCACCCTGCGCGAGGTGGCCACGGCGCTCGGCCGCGACGTACCGATGGACGAGGCGGCCTTCCGTCGGGAATGGCTGCTCACGGAGCCGCTGCAGGACCTGGAGACGGCGCTGCGCGCGTTCGCCAACATCCAGTCGGTGTGGGCCAGCGAGGAAGTGATCGAGCGGCTCACGTACGAGGCCGTGGAATACGCCGCCGACCAGGGCATCCGCATCTTCGAGCTGCGCTACTCGCCGGACTTCATCGCAGCCGCCCATCCGCACCTCGACTTCGAGCGCATCCACCGGGCCATTGTCGCCGGCCTCGAGCGCGCCCGTGACCTGCCGGTGGCCACCGGTCTCATCGGCATCATCCAGAAGACCCTGAGCGACGAGCGCGCCGCGTACACGGCGGATTTCATCGTGGAGTGCCGCGACACCTTCGTCGGCCTCGACATGGCCGACCACGACGACGGCAACCAGGCACGCTTCCTGCCGCTGGTGGAGAAGGTGCGGGCGGCCGGCCTGCACTTCACGACGCATGCCGGCGAGGAGCCCACGCCGGATGCCGCGCAACAGGTGCGCGACGCCATCGAGATACTGGGCGCCGAGCGCATCGGCCACGGTATCCACATCATCCACGACCTGGCCGTGATGGAGTACGTCATCGAGCGCGACGTGCTGCTGGAGGTCTGCCCCACCAGCAACTGGCTCACCAGCGCCGTGCCCTCCACCGCCGAACACCCGATCCGCCGGCTAATGGAGGCCGGGGTGCCGGTGTCCGTCAACTCCGACGACCCGGGACTCTTCGGCATCGACCTCTGCCACGAGTACCGCATCCTGGCCGAGGAACAGGACTACACCCGCGCCGAATTCGAGCACCTGAACGACCTGGCGGCGGCGAAGAGCTTCGTCCCGGCCGAGGAAAAGGCCCGCTTCTGGCCGCGCCCGTTGGAGGCCATGTAGGAGGGCCTTCAGGCCCGATCCCGATTACTCATGTTGATGACCAACGTCATACGCACCAAACGCGACGGCGGGACGCTCTCCGCCGAGGAGATCGCGTTCTTCGTCGCCGGTCTCGCCGACGGCAGCATCCCCGCCGAGCAGGTCGCCGCACTGGCCATGGCCGTCTTCCTGCGCGGCATGGAGTTCGACGAGGCGGCGGAACTCACCGGCCGCATGGCCGCCTCGGGCACCATGCTGGAATGGGATGCGGACGCGCTCGGCGGCCCCGTGGCGGACAAGCACTCCACCGGCGGCGTCGGCGACAAGGTGAGTTTCCTGCTGGCCCCCATCGTCGCCGCCTGCGGGGGCTTCGTGCCCATGATCTCCGGCCGCGGTCTCGGCCACAGCGGCGGCACGCTGGACAAGATCGACAGCATCCCGGGCTACGAGTCCACGCCGGACCTGGAGCGCTTCCGCAAGGTGGTGGCCGAGGTCGGCTGCGCCATCATCGGCCAGACGGCGGACCTGGCGCCGGCGGACCGGCGCTTCTACGCCATCCGCGACATCACCGCCACGGTGGAGTCCATACCGCTGATCACCGCCTCGATCCTCTCCAAGAAGATCGCCGCCGGAAACCGCGGCCTGGTGATGGACGTGAAATGGGGCACAGGCGCCTTCATGGCCGCGCTGGATGACGCCGAGGCGCTGGCCCGGAACATCATCGCGACGGCGGAGCGCGCCGGCCTGCCCACCCGGGCGCTGATCACCGACATGAACGAGACCCTGGGCCTCACCGCCGGCAACGCGCTGGAGATGGCCGAGTCCGTCGCCTACCTGACCGGCGGCACCCGCGAACCGCGCCTCGACGAGGTGGTACTCGGCCTGTGCGCCGAGATGCTGCACCTGACCGGCCTGGCGGACGACAGGGACGCGGCGCTGGCCATGGCGGACGAGGCGGTCACCTCGGGCCGCGCCGCCGAGAAGTTCGCCGCGATGATCGCGGCCCTCGGCGGGCCGTCCGACTTCCTGGAGCGCAGCGAACACTATCTGCCCGCCGCGCCGGTCGTGCGTGAGATCCGCGCCGAGGGCGACGGCTATCTGGCCGCCGTCGACGCGCGGGCCGTGGGCAATGCCATCATTGAGCTGGGCGGCGGACGCCGGCGGGTGGAAGACACCCTGGACCTTTCCGTGGGCTTCTCGGCGGTGGCGCCGACGGGCACACGGGTGGGACCGGACGAGACGCCGCTGGCGCGTGTCCACGCCGCCAGCGAGGAAGACGCCGACCGCGCCGCCGCCAACCTGCGCACCGCGTGCACCGTGCAGGACTCAGCGCCGGCGCGGCAGCCGGTTATCTGCGGCCGGCTGCCCGCCGGCTGAATCCCGGGCGACAGACAGGAGAACCGGATGGGCACCTGGATCAGCTTCGTCGGCATGGCCGTCATCCTCGGCATTGCCGTCCTGCTGTCGACCAACCGGCGGGCGATCAACCTGCGCGTGGTCGGCGCCGCCTTCGCGCTGCAGGCGGGCGTCGCCGCCTTCGTGCTCTACCTGCCGTTCGGCAAGCAGCTGATCCAGTCGCTGTCCGACGGCGTGTGGACGGTCATCGGCTATTCAGGGGCAGGCATCGAGATGGTGTTCGGCAAGCTCGCCACCGACTACGAGAACCTCTCCTTCGCCATCAACGTGCTGCCCATCATCATCTTCTTCGCCTCGCTGATGGCGGTGCTGTATCACGTCGGCCTGATGCAGTGGGTGGTCAGGCTGGTCGGCGGTGCGCTCCGGCGCATCATCGGTACCCAGTCGGTGGAGTCGTTGAACGCCGCGGCCAATATCTTCGTGGGCCAGACCGAGGCGCCGCTGGTGGTGCGGCCGTATCTCCGCGGCCTCACCGAGCCCCAGTTCTTCGCCATCATGGTCTCGGGGCTGGCCTCGGTGGCCGGCACGGTGCTGTTCGCCTACGCCTCCATGGGGGCGAAGCTCGAATACCTGCTCGCGGCCAGCTTCATGGCCGCGCCCGGGGGGCTGCTGATGGCGAAGCTCATCATCCCGGACGAACCCGGCGAGCGGGAGGAACCCGGCGAGACACCGCAGGTGGAAGCCGGCAGCAGCCACTACGAAAACGTGATCATGGCCGCCGCGGTGGGCGCCCAGGACGGCCTGAAGCTGGCCGTGAATATCGCCGCGATGCTGCTCGCCTTCGTGGCGCTGATCGCCATGTTCAACGGCTTCGTCGGCTGGCTCGGCGGCCTCGCGGGCGTCGAGGCGCTGACGCTGCAGGACATGCTGGGCTGGATCTTCGGGCCGCTGATGTTCCTGCTGAGCGTGCCCTGGGAGGAGGCGCAGGTGGCCGGCGCGCTGTTCGGCGAGAAGCTGATCCTGAACGAATTCGTGGCCTTCCTGCACTACCGGGAGCTGGTGGAAGGGCTCAGTCCCCGTGCCCAGGCGGTCATCACCTTCTCGCTGTGCGGCTTCGCCAACCTCTCCTCCATCGCCATCCTGCTGGGCGGGCTCGGCAGCCTGGTGCCGGAGAAGCGGGACCTGATCGCCCGTTTCGGCCTCAGGGCCGTGGCGGCGGGCTCGCTGTCGAACCTGATGAGTGCCGCGCTCGCGAGCGTGCTAATCGGTCTGTAGCAGGAAGGAATACGGCAGCAGGTCGTCGATGCCGTAGCTCACCGTGGCGCCCGCACCGTCCAGCAGGACGATGCGGGTCTCGGCGTCGGCGAACTCACGGATCTTCTGGCGGCAGCCGCCGCAGGGCGTGCAGGTGCCGGGGGTGTCATGGCCGCCCGCCACCGCAATGGCCCGGATGCGGCGACCGCCCGCGGCGACCATGGCCGCGATGGCGCAGGCCTCGGCGCACAGGCCCTCCGGATAGGCCGCGTTCTCCACGTTGCAGCCGAGGTGGATGCGGCCCTCCTCGTCCATCACCGCCGCGCCCACCCGATAGGCGGAATAGGGTGCGTGGGCGCGATCGCGCACTGCGAGTGCCTGCTCCATCAGCTGGGGGAATCGCGTCACGGGACGAGGCCTGCGCGCCTAGCGCACCCCGGTCCAGGAGCCGTACATGGGGTTCGGCAGAACGAACCAGCCCAGGCCCCAGTATTCGGCGTGTTCGCGCACCATGCGCAGGCGCTCGGCCGCCGTCGCGGGCCGCCTGCAGGGTGCGATCACCCGGCCGCGCACGCAGTCGAGGAAGTCGCCGAGGTCGTCGCCGAACAGCATGATGACCCGGTGGTCGCGCGCCACGTAGTCCCGGCGCACCTTCTTCTCGTCAGTCCAGTCCGGCCGCTCGTTGCTCAGCATGAGATGCTCCGGTTCGACCTCCACGCCGATGCGCCGCAGGTTGTCCAGCGTATCGTCCTCCTGGGGGCAGGCGTCCGCGGAGCCGGGTCGGCGCATGCAATCGCGGTTGGTGACCAGGAACACGGCCACGCCGGCCTCCCGCGCCTGCCGGAGGAATTCGACGGCGCCCGGCACCGCATCGGCCCGGGCCCGTGCCACCCACTGGTCCCAGTCGGTGCGGTTGAAGGGCTTGTCGCCCAGCAGGATCTGGAATGGCGAGTTGTCCAGCACGGTCTCGTCCACGTCCAGGATGATGGCGGGCGGCAGGGAGGGGTCGGCCGGGTGCGAAGGCAGCGCCGACCAGTCCTCGTCGGCGATCCGCTCGTCGAGCATGGCGCCGGCCGTCCGGTAGACCTGGCGGGTCAGCGCCGGATACTCCGCGCTCTCGGTGACCCAGCGTACGGCCAGTTCCGGGCGCTCCATCTCGGCCGCCGGCTCGCTCTTCTCCTCCACGGCCACGGAGACGCAGCCGGCGAGGGCCGCGGGCAGCACCAGCACGCCGAGGATGGCGGCGGCGCGCATACGGTCGACGTATTGCCGGAAGGGGCGGACGGGTCTCATCACGGTCATCTCCTCGCAGTGCCGGGGGAAGGGTCGCGCGGTGCGGCGGCCAATTATGCCCGCCCCACCGGCGCTTCGCGAACCCCCTGTTGCACGACGCGCGGGCCGAACTCGTCCATAATCGGCGCATGAACATCGACAACGTCCCCATCGGCATCGACCCGCCGCAAGAGGTCAACGTCATCATCGAGGTCCCGCGGGGCAGCGATCCCATCAAGTACGAGATGGAGAAGGCGAGTTCCGCCCTGTTCGTGGACCGCTTCCTCTACACGGCCATGCACTATCCGTGCAACTACGGCTTCATCCCGCACACGCTGTCCGACGACGGCGACCCGGTGGACGTCATGTGCGTCGGCAACCGACCCCTGATCCCGGGATGCGTGCTGGCCGTGCGACCGGTGGGGGTGCTGATGATGGAGGACGAGTCCGGTCAGGACGAGAAGATTCTGGGGGTGCCCGCCCGGCGGCTCACCCGCTTCTACGACCACGTCGACAGCTACAAGGACCTGCCACCTATCCTGGTGGAGCGCATCAGCCACTTCTTCGAGGAGTACAAGGCCCTGGAGAAGGACAAATGGGTGAAGGTGATCGGCTGGGAGGATGCCGACGCCGCTCGACGCACGGTCATGGAAGCCATCGAGGCCGCCAGGCAGAATCCTTAGGAGGGCCTCCAGGCCCTATTCCCTTCTTTCACGGCCGCCCTGCGGGGGCATCCGTCTTGCTCCCGACAAAAGGTCGCGGCGACGGATACCCCCGCATGACGGCCACGACTGCGACCGCATGAAGGGGCTGCCGGTCAGCAGCGCCTGCTGACCTGTGCCAACCGTCTCGGCTACGGGCCCGGTAGCGGGTGGGCAAGGGTGGCGGGGTCGTCCGGGCCGACTGGAGCCATGACGGCGGGAAGGAG
>CAYRZI010000133.1:3813-7666 GCA_964428605.1 uncultured Woeseiaceae bacterium | reverse complement strand
TGGCCGAAGAACCAGAAGATGTGCTGGAACATCACCGGGTCGCCGCCGCCGGCCGCGCGGAAGAAGCTGGTGCCGAAGAACTGGTCGGTGAGCAGCATGGTCACTGCGCCGGCGAGCACCGGCATCACGGCGATCAGGAGATAGGCCGTGATCAGCCAGGACCACACGAACATGGGCATCTTCAGCAGCGTCATGCCGGGCGCGCGCATGTTCATGATGGTCACGATGATGTTGATCGCGCCCATGATGGAGGAGATGCCCATCAGGTGGACGGAGAAGATCAGCAGCGGGAAGGCGTCGCCGGTCTGCAGCACCAGCGGCGGGTACATGGTCCAGCCGCTGGCCGGTGCGCCGCCGGGCACGAACAGCGTGGCCAGCAGGATGGTGAAGGCCGCCGGCAGGATCCAGAACGACCAGTTGTTCATGCGCGGCAGCGCCATGTCCGGCGCGCCCACCATCATGGGGATCATCCAGTTGGCCAGGCCGACGAAGGCCGGCATCACCGCGCCGAAGATCATGATCAGCGCATGCATCGTGACCATCTGGTTGTAGAAGTCCGGGTTCACGAACTGCAGGCCCGGCTGGCCGAGCTCCGCCCGGACGATGAGCGCCATCGCGCCGCCCACGAAGAACATCAGCAGGCTGAACACCAGGTACATCGTGCCGATGTCCTTGTGGTTCGTGGTGAACAGCCACCGCCGGATGCCGGTCATCTCCGGGCCGTGGTGGTCGTCGTGGTGTAGCGCTTCGGTTGCACTGCTCATACGGGTGGCTCCTGGTTTCCTGCCGGGGTCCGCTCGGCTCCCGGCGCTCGGTCCTGTCTGTCGTGCTGCGTGGGGTGGTGGCGACCCGGGCCGTCAGTCGGCCGCCGCCGCGGCCATCTTCGGGGTCACACCCTGCTCTTCCTGGCGGGCGGCAACCCAGCCCTCGTACTCGGCCTGCTCGAGCACCTCCACGACGATCGGCATGAAGCCGTGGTCCTTGCCGCAGAGCTCGGCGCACTGGCCGCGGAATACCCCGGACTCCTCCGCCCGGAACCAGGTCTCGTTGATGAAGCCCGGGATGGCGTCTTTCTTGATGCCGAAGTCCTTCATCCACCAGGCGTGGATGACGTCGTTGGAGGTGATCAGCAGCCGGACCTTGGCGCCGACCGGCACCACGAGGGGGTTGTCCACCTCGAGCAGATAGTTGGGCACCGTGTTCGGGTCGATGCCCGAGCCCAGCCGCCGTGCTTCGTTGCTCGGGCGCGCCAGGTTGGAATAGAACTCCACGCCCTCGTCCAGGTATTCGTAGTGCCACTTCCACTGGTAGCCGGTGACCTTCACCGTGATGTCCGGGTTGCGGCTGTCCTCGATCTTCACCAGGGTCTCGGCGGAGGGGATGGCCATGCCGATCAGGATGCCGATGGGGATCACCGTCCAGACGATCTCGGCCCTGGTGGAGTGGGAGAACTTGGCCGGCTCCACGCCGCGGGACTTGCGGTGCAGGATGAGCGCCAGGATCATCCAGCCGAAGACGAAAACGGCGATGGCGCAGCAGACCAGGAAGATCAGCATGTGCAGCCCGTAGATGTCGCGGCTGACTTCCGTGACGCCCTGGGGCATGTTGATCTTCGACTCGGCCAGCGCTGCCGCCGAAGCCGACAGGGTCAGCAAGAAGAGGGAGATTTTTCGCATCATCGGTCTGTCATCCTGCCGGCCGCGGCCGGTCTTTCCGTCCTGTCACCCGTGCGCTCAACGCCGCGCCCCGTCTTCGTCCGTCGCCGACGGGGCCGGCTCCGCCAGTACCCTGCTCAACCGTGCGCCGAGCCCCTTGCGCTCGGCGTCGGTCAGGAATTCCCCGACCGCGCACCAGTGTCCGTGCGCGCCGATCTCCAGCCGTCCGGGCGCCCCGGCGGTGCGGCCCGCGGCATAGCGCACACGCGTCCACGCGCGCAGGAAGCGCTGGTCCCGCCGTTCCCGGCCCCGCAGGCGGCTGACGACCACCTCGTCCGGACCCACGTCGATCAGGTCCCGGTCGCGGCCGCGCTTCATGCTCAGCCAGAGCGCTGCGCCGAGGGCCGAGAGTTCGAGCCCGGCCAACGGCAGCACCGGCCAGTAGCCCATCGCCGCGAAGCCGCCGGCGATCGTCATGGAGACCGCCAGAATCGACACGAAGAAGAGCGTTGCCGTGCGGGAGTCCAGAGAACAATTCGGCTTCAACTCGAAGCGGTGCAACTGAACAGACCCCGCGGCTGATCCTGAATTTCCCTGGTTCTCGGTACGCCGGCCCGGTACTGCCGGACCGCGGACACGCGAGTCTAAATAAACGGTTTCCGGGGTGCAACTGCGCAAGTCGCTTTTCATCTGGATTTAATGTTTATAAATCAGGGAATTGTGGCGAACGACCGCTGGCCGGCCGTAACTTTGGTCTGCGCTCGATTATCGGCGCCTCCGCCCCCCGCGCAACAGATCCCGTCACGGCGTCTCAGGACCGTCGCATTATCCGTGCGGGACTGATGCGTACCTCCCCGCTCGCATCGGCCCCGGGCAGGCCGCTGCCGCCCCAGCAGTGGCCGTAGACCAGCTCGAGTGTGAGAGGCAGCCGGCCGTCGTCCCGGCGCTCCCGCTCCCAGGCCTGCGCCAGGCGCCGGAAGGCGGCCGGCGTGGTCAGGCCGGGGCTTCGGCCCGCCAGTGTGTTGCGAGCGCCGGCGGCGGTCAGGTCCCGCCACAGCGCCGCGGGTTCCGCATAGGTCACCGTGATGCGCTCGACGTCCAGTACCGGGTCGCGCAGCCCGGCCCGCACCAGCGCATCGCCGAGGTCGTGCATGTCCAGGAACGCCTGGACGTGGTCCCGGTCGTCCACCGCCTGCCAGGCGTCGCGCAGCTCCCGGAAGCTGTCGGGGCCGAGGCTGGAGAAGGTGCAGAGGCCCTCGGGGCGCAGCACCCGGGCGGTCTCCGCCAGCACCGGCGCCGGGTCGGCGAACCAGGGCAGCAGCAGGTTGGCGAACACCATGTCGAATACCCGGTCGCGAAAGGGCAGGCGTGCGGCATCGCCGGCCACCTCGTCGCGGCGGGCGAAACGGCCGTGCCCACGGCGGGCCGCCGCCAGGCGCGCCGGCGAGACGTCCAGCGATACCACCCGGCAGCCCCGGTAGCGGCGGGCCAGTTCCGCCGACGCACGGCCCGTGGCGGCACCGGCATCCAGCAGGCGGCGTGGCCGGATGCGGGTCAACGGCAGGCGAGACAGGAGTTCCTCCCGGGTGCGCGTCGAAAGGAAGTCGTCCGCGCCGGCCACGCTCGCATCGGCGCGGCGGCGCACCTCCCGGCGGCGGGGGGCGGAGAAGGCTGGTCGATCCGGCGGGCTCATGGGCCCGGCAAGCTTACGGCAAAAGTGCTGGCCGCCGACAGAAAGGGCCGCTGCCTCCGGCAGCCGGTCGCGCCACAATGCAGGCCGTGACCGGTTGCCACGACGTCCTCCACGCCTTCGCCCGGTGGCTGTTTCCGCCGCGCTGCGCCCTGTGCGGTGAGCCTTGCGCGGGCCCCGATCTGTGCCCGGGTTGCCGCGCCGACCTGCCCGTGCTGGGCAACGCCTGCCGCCGCTGCGCGGAACCGCTCGCCGCCGGCACGCTGTGCATTGCCTGCCGGCGCCATCCCCCGCCCATGGCCCGGACGCTGGCCCCGCTCCACTACGCCTTCCCGGCGGACTGGCTGCTGACCGAGCTGAAGTTCAACGCCCGGCTCTGGCACGGGCCCCTGCTGGCCGAAATCAT
Organism: uncultured Woeseiaceae bacterium; assembly: GCA_964428605.1. Taxonomy (GTDB): domain Bacteria; phylum Pseudomonadota; class Gammaproteobacteria; order Steroidobacterales; family Woeseiaceae; genus Lentisalinibacter. The sequence goes on along the minus strand of CAYRZI010000133.1, from coordinate 3,915 downwards.
CGTCGACCTCGCGGCCGCTGCGCTGGCGGATGCGCTGGCCGGGCCGCCGCCCGCCGCCGTGGTGATCCCGGTGCCGTTGCACCGCCGCCGGCTGGCGGCGCG
>CAYRZI010000133.1:0-3713 GCA_964428605.1 uncultured Woeseiaceae bacterium | reverse complement strand
GTCAGCGTGGTGGCCGCGGCGCGGGCCGCTCAGCGGAACAGGTAGTCGAGCGCGATGCCGACGAACACCACCATGCCGATGTAGTGGTTGTGCAGGAAGGCACGGAAGCAGGCCGCGGTGTCCCGGTCGCGGATCAGGTACTGGTGCCAGGCCATGAAGCCGGCGGCCAGCGCCACGCCCAGGAAGTACCACAGGCCCATGGAGAGACGGGAGCCCATGAGCACGAGCCCGAGCAGCATGAGCGCCTGCAGTGCACCGATCATGAAGCGATCCGCATCGCCGAACAGGATGGCGGTGGACTTGATGCCTATCTGCAGGTCGTCCGGGCGGTCGACCATGGCGTACATGGTGTCGTAGATGATGGCCCAGATCACCGTGACCGCGAACATGAGCCAGGCGACCTCGGGTATTCGGCCGGTTTCCGCGGCGAAGGCCAGCGGGATGGCCATGGCGAAGGCCGCGCCGAGCACCAGCTGGGGCACCGACAGGATGCGCTTGACGAAGGGGTAGACGATCATCAGCACCGCGGCCGCCGCCGCCACCATGCGGGAGAGCGGATTCAGCAGCGTCACCAGCCCGATGGCGATCAGGCCGAGGCCGACGAACAGGAGCGCCGCCTCGACCACGCTGACCTGTCCGGTGGCGAGCGGGCGCTCCCGGGTGCGGGTCACGTAGGGGTCGAAGCCCCGGTCGGCGATATCGTTGATGATGCAGCCGGCGCAGCGCGTGACCACGACGCCCGCCATGAAGATGGCGAAGATCGCCTCGTCGGGGCGTCCGTCGCCCGCCACCCACAGCGCCCACAGGGTGGGCCACATCAGGAGATAGAAACCAACGGGCCGGTCGAGCCGCATGAGGCGGGCGTAGACGCCGAGCTGCGCGATGACCACGCCGAGGAAGCCGGGTCGGGTGCTCTCCGCTGCCCGGGCCTGCCCGCGGTCGGCGGTCTCCGTCCTCACAGCGCCGCGCCCTCCGGTGCCGCAAGGCCGGCGGGGAAGTACTCGATCACCAGGATCGGCGCGCCGGCCGCGCGGATGACCGAGCGACGGGCGAACAGCCGTTGCTGCGCCATGCGCTCGGGCAGCTCCGGATAGCCGCCCTCGCCGGGCTCGAACACGGCATATTCGAACGGCTCCCGGCTAACGTCGTCCAGCCGGGCCAGTGCCTCGCCCAGCGGGCGGTCGCCGAGCGCGGCGAGCGCAGGGAAGCGCGCCAGGGTGCCGGCCGGGATCACGCTGCAAGCCACCACCAGTTCGCCCGCGGCACCGCCCATGCTGATCTCGCGGACGAGCGCCTCGCCGCGGTCGCCGTCCAGGAGGCTCCGTTCTTCCCGGTCGAGCGGCCGGCGGCCCTCGGCGTGCACCGCGAGCCGGAAGCTCGACGGCTGGAAGGAGCGGATACGGGGCGTGAGCAGGCCGTGGTCGGCGAGCCAGCCGATCAGGCCGTCGGGCACCGAGGCCGGGATGGTCCCGGACCAGGAGCCGGCGCCCGACGCTTGTTCGTTACCGGGGAGCATGTGGTGCAGAGTGTAGACGAGATCGCGCTCCGTGACAGTGCAGCGGCGGCGCGGAGGCGTTCATACGCTGCCGTAGCGGCTGGCGCCGCCGAGCCAGCGCTGGATGATGGCCTCGGCGTCCGCCGGCGAGACGGCTGCCGCCGCGAGCTGCACCTTGGGCATCAGTGCGGCGTCCCGGCTGAGGTCGGCGATGCGCAGCTGCATGGCGCCGGTCTGGCGCGTGCCCAGCACCTCGCCCGGGCCGCGCAGGCGGAGATCCTCCTCGGCCACCACGAAGCCGTCGCTGGTCTCGCGCAGCACCGCCAGGCGCCGGCGCGCCATCTCGGACAGCGGCGGGCGGTACATGAGCAGACAGGTGCTCTCCCGGCTGCCGCGGCCCACCCGCCCGCGCAGCTGGTGCAGCTGGGACAGGCCCATGCGCTCCGCGTTCTCCACGATCATCAGACTGGCGTTCGGCACGTCCACGCCCACCTCGATCACGGTGGTGGCGACCAGCAGCCGGAGCTCGCCGGCCTTGAATGCCTGCATCACCGCCTCCTTGTCGGCGGGCTTCATGCGGCCGTGTACCAGGCCTACGGGTATGCCGGGCAGGGCCTCGGTTAGCATGCGGTAGCTGGCTTCCGCGGCCTGGTAGTCCAGCTGTTCGCTCTCCTCCACCAGCGGACAGACCCAGTACGCCTGGCGGCCCTCGGCGCAGGCCCGCCGGACCCGCTCGATGACCTCTTCGCGCCGGGTCTCCGGGAGCACCACCGTGGCCACCGGCCGGCGTCCCGGCGGCAGCTCGTCGATGACCGAGGTGTCCAGGTCGGCGTAGGCGGTCATCGCCAGCGTGCGCGGTATCGGCGTGGCCGTCATCACCAGCTGGTGGGGCCGGGTCACGCCCTGCTCGCCCTTCTCCCGCAGGGCGAGCCGCTGGTGCACGCCGAAGCGGTGCTGCTCGTCGATGACCACCAGCGCCAGGTTGTCGAAGGCGACGGACTCCTGGAACAGCGCGTGGGTGCCGATGACCATCGCCGCGCTGCCGTCCGCGATGGCCGCCAGCGCTTCCCGCCGCGCCGCCGAGCGCCGGCTGCCGGTGAGCCAGACGGGCCGGATGCCGAGCGGCGCGAGCCAGGCGCCGAAGCTCTTGTAATGCTGCTCGGCGAGGAGCTCCGTCGGCGCCATGAGCGCCGCCTGGCAGCCGGCCGAGATGGCCATGAGGCAGGCGGCGGCCGCCACCACCGTCTTGCCGGAGCCCACGTCGCCCTGCACCAGGCGCAGCATCGGGTGAGGCCGGGCGATGTCCGCGGCGATCTCCGCCAGCACCCGCTGCTGGGCCGCGGTCAGGCGGAATGGCAGAGCGTCCAGGAAGCGCCGCGCCAGGCCGTCGCCGTCCGGCAGCGCCGGCGCCAGCTCATCGCGGATGCGGTGGCGCAGCCGCCTGAGGCTCAGGTGATGGGCGAGCAGCTCCTCGAAGGCGAGACGCTGCTGGCACGGATGCCCGCCCGCCGCGAGTTCCGCCAGGTCCACTCCGCGCGGCGGCCGGTGCAGGTATTCCACCGCCTCGGTCAGCGTCGGCAGATCCGCGCGTTCCAGCACCTGCCGCGGCACCAGCTCGGTGGGCGCCTCCCGACGCATCAGGTCCAGCGCCGCGGCGACCAGCCGGCGCAGCCGCCCCTGCTGCACGCCCTCGGTGGTCGGGTACACCGGCGTGAGGCGCTCCTCCACGGGCACCGGTTCGTCGGCTGCGAGCAGGCGGTATTCCGGATGCACGATCTCCTTGCCGGCGGGCCCGGGCCGGATCTCGCCGTAGCAGGCGATGCGCGAACCCCGCGCCAGCCGTGCCTGCTGGGAGCGGGAGAAATGGAAGAAGCGCAGGGTAAGCTGTCCGGAGCCGTCGGTGATGCGGACCAGCAGCGAGCGCCGCCCGCGGTAGACGGTCTCGGCCAGCAGGACGTCGCCTGCCACCAGCACCCGTTCCCCGTGCCGGGTCGAGCCGATGCGGGTGACGCGGGTGCGGTCCTCGTAGCGCAGCGGCAGCACGAACAGCAGGTCCTCCACCGTGTCCGCGCCGAGGCGGGCCAGTTTCTCCGCCAGGGCGGGCCCGACGCCCTTCAGCGCCGTCAGCGGCGAGCCGAGGCCCGGGCTCGCGGAGGCGGCACCCCGGTTCACGGCACCAGGATGGCGTCTGCCTCCACGTCGACCCCCTTCGGCAGCG
>CAYRZI010000132.1:5474-7667 GCA_964428605.1 uncultured Woeseiaceae bacterium | reverse complement strand
GGGAGGGCAGGAAGAAAACACGATGGAGACTATCAGCGGCAGAGTCATCTACCTGGAGCGTATTGCCCTGCCGCCGGGCGCGATCGTTACCGTAGAGCTGCGGGACGTGTCCATCGCGGATGCAGCGGCCAAGACGCTGGCCTCGACTCGCTTCGAGGCGGAGGGCGGCCCACCGTATCCTTTCGAGCTGAGTTTCGATGCCGGCGCCATCGATGAGCGTCATACCTATGCCCTGAAGGCGACGATCAGCCTTGGCGACCGACTTTTGTTCATCACCGATACGCACCATCCGGCGTTCACCGGGGGGACGCACGAACTGCGCGTTCGCAGTGTCGGCGGATCCGTCGGGGAATCCATCGGCGAACCCACTGGCGAACAGACCGCAGTCCCTGCGTCGACACTGAGCGGCGGGGACTGGTTGCTGGTCAGCCGCGGAGACGAGGGTGTGGCGCCTCTGTCGGACGGGAGTCGCCCGTACCGCCATTTCGCGACCGCCGGGCGGGCTTATGGCTTCGGCGGCTGCAATAGATTCACCGGCCGCCGGCGGTGAGCCGGCGTACCCGCGCCCGGATACGATCCGGCACCTCGATTTCATGCGACGGCAAGCCTCTCGACGAAGGTGGAGAGGTCGAACAGAGTCGCAGACCTGACGGAAGCCATGAAATGCAACGGAAGCCCCGACAGTACATCCTCTCGATGTGTCTCTCCCTGTCTCTGGCCGCTGTGTCCTGGCCGGCGACGACGCATGCGCTCGACTGGCCACAGGAGATCAGCGCCGAAGAAGGCACCATCGTCGTATACCAGCCGCAGCCGGAGGCGCTCGAGGGCAACACGCTCAGCGGCCGCGCTGCCATGGCGCTGGAATTGAAGGGCGGCGACGATCCGATCTTCGGGGCATTCTGGTTCACGTCGGCCATCGACACAGACCGGGTCGCAGGCACAGCGCTCATACGCGACGTCAGGGTGACGGACGTGCGCTGGCCCGACTCCCGGGACGCCGACGAACAGCGATTCACGGCCGTCGTCGAGGCGGCGGCACCGACCGCCGGCTTCCGGATCTCGCTTGATGCACTGACCGCGAGTCTGGAGACTGCGCAGATCGAGCAAACCAGCATCGAAAATCTCAAGAATGATCCGCCGGTCATCGTGTTCCGTGAGGAACTCGCCGTGCTCCTGCTCTACGATGGCGAGCCAAAATACTCAGAGATAGAAAACAGCCCGTACGAGCGTGTCCTGAATGTGCCGATGGCTGTCGTCCGGAAAAAGCGCAGCAAGAACCACTGGCTGTCCAGCGGCAAGTTCTGGTATGAGGCGGATGACCCGATGGGCCCGTGGAAGCCGACCGACTCACCGCCGCGGGATCTCGTTCAGGCGATGCCGGCTGCAGACACCGACGAAGCCCAACCGGACACGCCGCCGGCCATTGTCGCGGCAAAGGTCCCCACGGAGCTGATTGTCAGCGACGGCGAACCCGACTGGCAATCGCTGCCGGGCAACGAACTGCTTTACGTGCAGAACACGGGATCGCCCTGGCTAAGGGAGCTGTCGACGAACAACATGTACCTCTTGCTGTCCGGTCGCTGGTTCCGATCCAGATCCCAGGACGGTCCGTGGACATTCGTGCGCTCCGATGAGCTGCCGTCGAGCTTCCTCGATATCCCGCCCGCCTCGGAAATCGGCGGACTGCGGACGTCGGTCGCCGGCACGGTCGAGGCCGAGGAAGCCGTCCTGGACCAGCACATACCGCAGACGGCGGCCATCAAGCGGGATGAGGCCAGTCTGACGGTCGAGTACGACGGCAAGCCGAGGTTCGAAGCGATTGGCGGCACGAAGGTGTCCTACGCCGTCAATACCGGCGCGCAGGTGCTGGAGATAAACGGGCGGTATTACGCCGTCGATGCCGGTGTCTGGTTCACTTCGGCCTCCGCGACCGGGCCCTGGGCTGTGGCCGATTCGGTTCCGCGCGAGGAGATCGACAGCATCCCGCCGAGTTCTCCCGTCTACAACACGACCAACGTCCATATTTACGAGTCCACGCCGGATGTCGTCTACGTGGGCTATACACCGGGCTACCTGTGGTCGTTCCCCTATTACGGGGTGCCTGTCTACGGCACCGGCTGGCGTTATCCGCCGTATTACGGAGGCTGGTACTACCCGCGTCCGCCGACCTGGGGATTCAATGTCGGCTACAAC
>CAYRZI010000132.1:1344-5374 GCA_964428605.1 uncultured Woeseiaceae bacterium | reverse complement strand
ACAACATCAATGTGGGCAACCGCATGGCTGTCCGAAACAAGCTGGCTGATTCCAGGCTGCCCCGTGACCGTTCGCGCGACAATCTCTACAAGCGGCCGGAGAATCTTCGGCGCAATGCCGACCGCGAAACCGCCATATCGAACCTCAAGATGGCTCGACCCGCGACCGGCAGGGCCAACAACGTGTTCGCCGATCGTGATGGTAATGTAGCCCAGCGTGTGCCGGATGGCTGGAAAACGCGCGAGAACGGTGCGTGGTCGAAGGATACGATTCCGGCCGGCACACCAGGAAATCGACCGTCCTCGAGGCCGTCGCCGCGTCCGGTGACACCCGCGGTACCGCCCGCCACGCGGCCGTCGGGGCCCACTTCCCGACCGGCGACGCGGCCCGCACCGCGGCCGTCGGGGCCCGCTTCCCGACCGGCGACGCGGCCCATGCCGCAGAACTTCAATCGCGCGCAATTCGATCGGGCCCATATGGCCCGGCAGGGTGGCATGAACCGACAGATGGCCAGACCGCAGCGCGCACGCTGACGACATAGGCCAGCTAAATTCACGTATCGGCCGGGTCTGTACCGCATCACCGTCGAGACGGTGGATCTTCAGGGTCAATCCATGACGAAGTTGGTTCGCCCGGCCCGCCAACAGGCTGAACGGAGAAAAGCCATGTATGGTATTCGGCTCAACCGGGTCTTCGTCATCGCCCTGGCCATATGCGTGCCCATTGGCGCATGGGGCGTGGTGATGCCCGAGCAGATGGTCGCGGCCGTTCTCGGCTTCACCTCCTTCTTCATGGCCGGCGCGAGCTGGTGGTGGCTGCTGCTGTGCACGACCTTCGTGATCCTGGCCGCATTCCTCGCCCTTGGGCCGTACGGTTCCATCCGGCTGGGTGGCGACGACGAGAGGCCTGAGTTCTCCACGGGGTCGTGGCTGGCGATGCTGTTCGCCGGCGGCATGGGAGCGGGGCTTCTGTTCTGGGGCGTCGCAGAACCCATCACCCATTTCGCCGGGCCACCGGACGCCGTCGGCGGCACACCTGAGGCTGCGCGCCGGGCGATGGTAATCACCAATCTCCACTGGGGGCTGCACGCCTGGTCGATCTATGGTGTCTGTGCGCTGGTTATCGCTTACTTCACCTTCAGGAAGGGGCGGCCGCCGATGATCTCGGCGCCGCTGCGTGCACTGCTCGGGAAAGAGGAGACGCCGCTCGCGACGGCAGCCGACGTACTGGGCGTCATCGCGGTAGTCTTCGGGCTGGCCGGCTCGCTCGCGATGGGGGCCTTGCAGGTTCGCTCCGGCCTCGGCTCGGTATTCGGCGCGCCGCAGTCGGCGCTGGTCTCGATACTGGTTCTTGGCGCGCTCTATCTCGCCTACATGGCCTCCACCCTGACCGGTGTCGAAAAGGGCATGCGTATCCTGTCCAACCTGAACATGGTCATCGCGCTGGCGATCATGGCGTTCATCCTGGTTGCCGGACCGACACGCTTCATACTCGAGAGTTTCGTCGACACGATCGGCAGCTACGGCTCCGAACTCGTGCAGATGGCTTTCCGTCTTTTCCCCTACGAGAATCTCACCGAGTGGTCGGCCAACTGGACCCTGACCTACCTCATCTGGTGGCTCGCCTGGGGACCGTTCGTGGGCGTCTTCATCGCACGCATCTCCCGGGGCCGTACGATCCGGGAGTTCTGCGCCGGCGTCATCGTGCTGCCCACGGTGTTCTCCATCCTTTGGTTCTGTGTGTTCGGCGGTGCCGGGATCTACATCGAGTTGTTCGGACCGGGCGGCCTGTCCGGTCTGGTGGCGGAGAACGTATCCGACGCCCTGTTCGCGTTCCTCGACTATTTTCCTCTCAGCACCCTCCTGAGCTATCTCACGATGGTGCTCATATTCATCTTCCTGGTGACCTCCGCAGACAGCGGCACATTCGTTCTGTCGATGATGACGACCCAGGGCGAACTCAATCCTCCCGGTTCGTCCAAGGTCGTCTGGGGAACGCTGGTGGCGGTGATCACGGGGGCCACCCTGATGTCCGAGTCGGTCGACGTGGCGCGCGCCATGGCCACCTTGGGGGCGATTCCGTTCTCGGCCATTCTCGTCCTGCAGATCCTCGGCTTCCTGCGCGCGCTGGGAAGCGAAAGGCCGCGAACGAAACCCGAGCCACCGGCTGCGGCAGCGCGGGGCAGCGCAACATGAGGACCATCGCCCTGCTGACGCTGCTGTGCCTGACCGCCGCCTGCAGCGATGACCCGATCGTGGTGGGTTCCAAAGTGCCGGCCCAGGACCGGATCATGGCAGAGATGTTCGCTCTGCTGATCGAACAAGAAGGCCTTCCAGTCGAGCGCCGTCTCGGTCTCGGGGAAAGTTACGAGAACTTCGAGGCGCTGCGCAGCGGCGTCATCGACGTCTATCCGGAATATACGGGCACTGGGCTGGCCTTGCTGGGCCGTCCGGCTCTCGCCGATCCGCCGGCGGCGCTGGAAGTAGTACGCGAAGATTTCGCCGAACTGGGAATGATTTTTCTGGACGGGCTGGGATTCGAATCGACGTTCGAGCTGGTGGTGAGGCGCGATACCGCTGCACGCTACCGGCTGGAAGGCGTATCCGACCTGCGTGCGGTCGCACCGCAGCTGCGACTGGGGGTGGAGGCGGATTTCGCCGGACGTCCGCGAGACGGCCTGCAGCCGTTTCTCGACCGATTCGGTCTCGAATTCGAGGCTGTCGACATCGTCGATGCCGGGGTGCGTCCCGATCTCTACGGCAGGCTCATACAACGGGGAATAGACGTAGCGGTGGGCTTCTCGACAGATCCCGAGATCGGCGATTACGGCCTCATGGCGATAGCCGTCCGTCAACCGTTCTTTCCCGCCTACGAGGCGGCACCTCTGGTCAGCGAGAACATTCTCGCCGCGCAGCCGCGGGTTGGCGCCGCCCTGGCCAGACTCGGCGGGAAGATCGACGAAGGGATGATGAGGAGGCTGGTACGCATGGTACAGGTCCTCGGTCACCAGCCCCGGGCGGTCGCCGCCGAAGCGCTGGCGGAGCTGGGGCTGATAGAGGCCGACGAGGTCAAACCGAGAAGCCCGTTGACGATCGCCGCCAATCCGGCGGAACTCGGCGGCCGCACCGCGAACACGGTGCTGCGCGCTGTGCGCGAGGCCGTACCGGGACGAGAGATCTCTTTCCGACCTGCTCTGCGCCCGGTCGATCTGGTCATCGGCCGTGAGTCCAGACTGGCACTCGTGCCGGGCATCAGCCATTTCGAGGTGGAGGGCAGCGTCTTTCGCAATGAGGCCGTCGAGACCATCGCTGCAATCGACTCCTCCTACGTCTATGCCCTGGCGCTCAGGGGCGGCCCGTCGAGGCTGATGGACGCGCGGGTGATTGCGACCGGACCGAGGGGTTCCGCCTCCTACAAGATCGCCACGGTCATAGGGCAGCATTCGGATCCCTCTCCCGTAATCGTTCCGCTAGAGACCCGCAGCCCCGAAGAGGCCGTACGCACACTCTCAGCCGGCAAGGCGTCGGCCATTCTGATCGTGGGCGAACGCTGGCGTGAGGATATCGTGCGACTGCTGAGCGACGGTGGACAGCTGCAACTCATCGACGCCGTGGACTGGTGGGAAGGACCGGCACGCCTCGCGCTGCCATTCCTGCGCGAAGCCTTATTGTCGCGGGAAGCCGAAAACGGTTCGCGGCCGGCGGTACGCACGCTCGCCATGCAGAATACTTTGATAGGTCCGGCCGGTTCCGGCGAGCCGGTGCTCGGCCAGTCCGGACCGAGCACCTATTCCGACGAACTCCATCCCGTATCCGACCGCATCGTTCTCGCCATCAATGCCGCCCTCGGACCGCATCCGGACGTGGGTCCGCATCTGCGGCGGGCGGCTGCCCTGAAACCGAAGATCCGCCCGATCACCCGATCGCTGAACCCGGATATGAGTCACGCCTTCCTGCTGGCCGGCATCCTCGCCTTCCTGGCCTGGGCCGGCTGGCTGTTCGTCCGTTCGCCCCGGGGCTGAGCCGGGGTT
>CAYRZI010000132.1:0-1244 GCA_964428605.1 uncultured Woeseiaceae bacterium | reverse complement strand
GGGCCTTCCAGGAGGACCTCAGGAAAGCCAGCGCCCGTTACGCCGAACTGATGGTGCAGCTGCTCGCGTTCGGGGAAAGGATCGGAATCTCCGACGAAGAGATTCGTGCAGAGACCGAGGAATCCCTCATCCTGGGCGCCGAGAGTCTCAGCGGACAGGTGCTCCTGGATTCCATGACACTGAAAGAGCTGCGCGCCATGCGGCGGGCGGACCCCGCAAACGAAGAACTCAAGAACGCCGAGGCGGCGGTGCAACGCAAGCAGGTCAGGAGCCTGGATTATCTGGAGCAGATCGTCCGTCTGATGGAGGCATCGAGCCTCGGAGTGGCCGACTATCGCGCGCTGCTGCTGGCGGAGCGCGGCACCATCGGCGTGGAGATACTCCGCAGAGATGTCTTCATGAACCTGCTGGCGAGTCGCATAGGCAAGGCCCGCGACGCAATGCTGGCCGCGGGGCCGAATTTCCTGTTCCGCACGCTGGTGTTTCTGTCGCTGGTAGCCCTTGCCTGGTTCGCCGCGCGGCTCGTCCAGGCCCTCGTCCGCTCACTGGTCCACCGGGAGTCGGTCCAATTGCACCGGCTGGTGGAAGGAGTAATCGTCTCCGTATCTTTCGGCGTCGTCTTCGCGATCGGCCTGGTGGCGGCGCTCTCGAGCATCGGCATCTCCCTGGTGCCCATGCTCGCCGGGCTGGGCGTAGCCGGCATCATCGTGGGTTTCGCCCTGCAGGACACCCTGGGTAATTTCGCCTCCGGCTGGATGATCCTGATCTACCGTCCTTATGACGTCGATGACCATGTGATCGCAGGCGGCGTGGAGGGCATCGTCAAGAGGATGAACATGGTGTCGACCACGATCGCCACTTTCGACAATCAGCGCCTCGTCATCCCCAACAGCAAGATATGGGGTGACGTGATCACGAACCTTACGGCCAACCGGACACGCCGCGTTACTATTCCCGTGAGCGTCTCCTTCGGGGAAGACCTCGACCAGGTCGAGAAAGTACTGCGCGAGGAGATCGCCGCGCAGGAGGGAGTGCTCTCGAAGCCCCAGCCGAATGTCTTCGTCGACGACTTGGGCGCTTCGGAAATCGTCATGATGGTGCACGCCTGGGTGCGCACATCGGACTACTGGACGGTGCTGCGGTCACTCACCAAGCGGCTCAAGCAGCGCCTGGACGAGGAGGACATGGAAATCCCGTACCCGCAGCAGGACATCTACGTGCGCGCGCTGCCGGGAATCGAGCCT
>CAYRZI010000131.1:0-7934 GCA_964428605.1 uncultured Woeseiaceae bacterium | reverse complement strand
ACCCTGGACCCGCACCTCGAGGTACCGCGCAACGTGACCGAGATCGACGTGCATCTGGCGCCGGGCAGCTACCACGCGGAATACGGCGACGACGACGTGGCGGCCGGGGCCGTCTACGACCACTCCATCAACGTGTTCGCCTTCGGTCAGTTCGGCCGCGAGCTGGATGACATCGGCCAGACCATGTCGAACTACATCCGTCTGAAGTACCCGGACTTCCGCCCGGAGCGCATCCTCGACTGCGGCTGCACCATCGGCCACAACACACTGCCCTGGGCGCGTACTTTCCCCGACGCCGAGGTACACGGCATCGACGTCGCCCCCGGCGTACTGCGCTACGCCAGCGCGCGGGCGAAGAGCCTGGGCGTACCGGTGCACTTCCGCCAGATGGACGCGACGAAGCTCGACTACCCGGACGCGAGCTTCGACGTGGTGTTTTCGTCCATGTTCCTGCACGAGCTGCCGTTGCGCGACATCCGCGCCTTCTTCGCCGAGGCCCGCCGGGTGCTGAAGCCGGGCGGCGTGCTGTGGAACATGGAACTGCCCCCCAACTCGCGTATGGCGCCCTACGAAAGTTTCTATCTGGACTGGGACAGCTATTACAACAACGAACCGTTCTACAAGCCGTTCCGCGACCAGGACTACCGGGAGCTGTGCACCGGTGCCGGTTTCGCTGCGGAGGACTTCATCGAGGCCACCCTGCCGCGTTACAGTTTCGTCGGCGAGGCGGCATTCCGCGAAGGCGTTGACGAGCCCGCCCTGTTCGACAGCCAGACCGGCCGCATGGACCCGAAGGGCACGCGCTGGTACGGCTTCGGCGCCTGGAAGAAGGCCTGACGCGCCCGCAAGGAGAGAGACATGTCGAAAGAACTGCCCCGCACCGCCCGCGGCCGCCGCAACCGCTTCTTCGAGGCCGAGGGCGTCGACGAACTCCTGAGCATGGTCATGGAACTCACCGCCGAGGTGGCCACCCTGCGGGAACGGCTCTACGTCACCGAGCGCGTGCTCGAGCACAACGGGCTCGCCGTGGGCGAGGGCATCGAGCGCTACGAGATCACCGACGAGGACGACGCCTGGCTCGCCGCCGAGCGCGAGCGGCTGCTCTCCACCGTGCTGCGCACGATCGAGTCCGGCAGCCGGGACGCCCGGGAAGCGGCCCCGGTCGGCGAAGACGGCGGCGACGAGGAAGACCCCGGGAAGGACTCCCGCTCCGTCCGCGCTGCCTGACGGCGCGCCCGCCCGAGTGAGCGCCGGCGACACCGCCTATCCCACCCTCTTCAGCCCGGTGGAGATCGGCGGCGTGCGCCTGCGCAACCGCCTCGCCCACGCCTCCATCCTCACGAAGTTCGTCCGCGACGGCGAGCCCACCGAGCAGTTCCTGAACTACCACGGCGCCCGCGCCCGGGGCGGCACCGGCCTGATCGTCACCGAACCCGTGGCCATGACCTCGGTGAACCGGGTGCCCCACCGGCTGCGGGTCTGGGACGACCGCGCTTTCGATTCGCTGGCACGCGTCGCCGAGGCGGTGGAAGGCGCGGATACCCGGCTGCTGGGCCAGGTGCAGGACTCCGGCCGCGGCCGTCACGCCGTCGGCCGCAACGAGGGCGCGGTGGGTGCCTCCGCCCTGCCGGACGATCTCAGCTGGACGGTGCCGCGGGTACTCACCCCGGACGAGATCCGCCGGATGATCGACGAGTGGGCGGAGGGCTCGGCGCGGCTCAAGCGTGCCGGCTGGTCCGGCGTGGAGATCTCCGCCGGTCACGGCCACATCTTCCACCAGTTCCTCTCCGCCTGGTCGAACCGGCGCGAGGACGAGTTCGGCGGCGACCTCGCCGGCCGCGCCCGCTTCCTCACCGAGCTGATCGCGGCCATCCGCGCCGCCTGTGGCCGGCCGTTCATCATCGGCGTGAAGCTGCCCGGCGACGACGGCGTAGCCGGCAGCATCGGCCTCGACGAGGCGCGGCGCATTTCGCAGATCGTGGCCGCCACCGGCGAGGTGGATTACTGGACCTGGGCCTGGGGCGCCCACGCCGACTCGCTCTGGCGCCACCTGCCGGACGCTCACGGTGAGCGCCACCCGTATCTCGGCCACATCCGCGAGCTGCGGCAGGTGGCGCCGCAGATCCCCGTCGGCGCCATCGGCTACATCACCGATCCCAACGAGTGCGAGCGCGCGCTCACCGACGGCACGGCAGACCTGGCCTTCCTCGGCCGTCCGCTGATCACCGATCCCGCCTTCGGCAGGAAGGCTGAACACGGCCGCGAGGCGGAGATCCGCTACTGCGTCTCCTGCAATACCTGCTGGCGCACCATCATCGAGGGCGCGCGGCTCGAGTGCGACAACAACCCCCGCGTGGGCGCGCCGGACGAGGAAGCCTGGAAACCGGCACCGGCGAAGCGTCCGCAGCATATCGTGATCGTCGGCGGCGGCATCGCCGGCATGGAGGCGGCCCACACCGCGGCCCGGCGGGGCCACCGGGTAACGCTGTTCTGCGCCTCGGACGAGCCCGGCGGCAAGACGCGGCTGCACGCGGAACTGCCCGGCGGCGAGAACCTCTCCAGCATCTACGACTACCAGTACCTGGCCGGCAAGGCCGCCGGCGTGTGCTACGAGACGGGTGTACCCGCGAAGGCCGAAGACGTGCTGGCACTGCAGCCCGACCGGGTGCTGCTGGCCACCGGCTCCCGCATGGCGGTGCCGGACTTCGTGCCGGCGGAGTTCGCCGAGGACGAGCTGGTGCCGGATCTGCGCAGCCTGGCCTGGCAGATGCTGGAGCGCTCCGGCCGGGAACCCGGCCGTATCGTGGTCTTCGACCATGACCACACCGAGATGACCTACGCGGCCGCGGAACTGTTCGCCGACCGGTTCGAACAGGTGACCCTGGTCACGCCCCGGGAGCGCATCGCCTCCGACTGCTCGCTGATCAACCGTCAGGGCATCTACCATCGCCTGTACGGCAAGGGGGTGGAGATCCTCACCTGCGTCGAGCCCGTGGACCTGGACCTGCTGGAGGAGGGCGCGCTCGGGCTCGTCAACGTCTGGAACGGCGCGGAGAGCCGGGTGGAGGACGTCATCGCCATCACCTATGCCACCTCCCGCGTACCCGAGGACGCTCTGCGCGCGCCCCTGGAGGCGGCCGGCCTCACGGTGGAGTGCATCGGCGACGCCCGCGCCCCCCGCGGGGTGCTGGCGGCGACGAGGGAGGGCTACGAGGTGGCCGTTAACCTGTAGGAGGGGATTTATCCCCGACCGGCGCTGAATCGGGGATAAATCCCCTCCTGCAGGGTCCAATCAAGCATGACCACGCATCGCCTACACGCCATCTTTGCCCTGCTGCTCGCAGCCGGGCTGGCTCATGCCGCCGAGATCTACCACTGGGTGGACGAGGACGGCGTCGCCCACTACAGCCAGACCCCGCCGGAGGACGCGGCCGTGGAGGTGGAGACCCGGGAGCTCGACGCCTCCACCCCGGAGGACTACGACCCCCGGGAATACGAGTACTCGGTGATGAACCAGGCCGAGCGCATCCATGCCGAGTGGGCCGAGCTGATGGCCGCGCGGGAAGCGGAGCAGGACGCACGGCGCGAGGCCGAGCGTGAGCGCCGCGCCTACCAGAGGCGCTACCCGGAGCGCTACGGCTGGCGTTACGGCCGCGAGATCCACTACCCGGGCCTCCATCCCCCACCGCCGCTCCGGCCCGGCCACGAGGTGCGTCGCTACCAGTTCGAGCGGCTGGACGAGCTCGGCCTGTGGCGGGAACCGCCGGCCTACAGCATCAACTCCTCCGGCCACCGCCAGCGCGTGGAACAGACCCGCTCCCTGGCCCTGCCCGGCACCCGTCCTCCCGAACCCCGGTAGGAGGGCCTTCAGGCCCGACCGCCTTCGGGCCCGATCGCCTTCGGGCCCGACCGCCTTCAGGCCCGATCGCCTGAGCCCGATTCGTTATCGCTGCCCATCCGTGGAAGAATCGGGCACGTTCGGTAATGGTCCGGAACGCTCGGGGGCAGATCGGGGATAAATCCCCTCCTACGGCATGCATCGGTTCGTCTACATGTTCGGCCTCATCCTCGCGGGCGAGGCCGTCTTCGCGCTGCCGTTCCATATCGCGCGCTTCTTTCGGCCGGCGGTTCTGGACGTCTTCCAGCTCACCAATACCGAGCTCGGCGCCGCCCAGGGCGTCTACGGCGTCCTGGCCATGCTCGCCTATTTCCCCGGCGGGCCGCTGGCCGACCGCTTCCCGGCGCGCAAGCTGCTGGCCTTCTCGCTCTGGTCTACGGCGGCGGGCGGACTCTACATGGCCACCATCCCGGATTACGCCGGCGCCCTGCTGCTCTGGGGCTTCTTCGGCGTCACCACCATCCTGTTCTTCTGGGCCGCGCTGATCCGCGCCACGCGGGACTGGGGCGGCAGCGACGAGCAGGGCCGTGCCTACGGCCTGCTGGACGGCGGCCGCGGCCTGCTGGCGGCGGCGCTCGCCTCCGTCGCCGTGGCCTTTTTCGGCCTGGTGTTCCCGGAAGGCACCGGCGCCGTGACCTTCGAAGAGCGCAAGGCCGCGCTGGTCACCGTGATCCACGGCTACACGCTGGTCACCGCGCTGGCCGGGGTCTTCGTCTGGTTCGCCATCCGCGACGGCCATCCGCCGGACGAGCCCGACCTCGAGCGCTGGCGGCCGGGCGAGGAGGGACTCTGGCACCACATCGGCCGGGTGCTGGCCATGCCCGCCGTGTGGCTGCAGGCGCTCATCGTGGTCTGCGCCTACGTGGCCTACAAGGGCTTCGACAACTACTCGCTGTACGCCGTGGAGGTCTACGGCATGAGCGACGTGGACGCCGCCAGCATCGCCACCATCGGTGCCTGGATGCGCCCGGTGGCCGCGGTGGCTGCGGGCTTCCTCGGCGACCGCTACGGCGTGGCCCGCATGACCGTCGGCTGTTTCCTTCTGCTGCTCGCCTGCTACCTGTTCCTGGGGCTCGGCACTCCCGCCGCCGGCGCCACCTGGGTGCTGCTCGGCAACGTGCTGGCCACCTCGGCGGCCATGTTCGGCCTGCGCGCCCTGTACTTCGCGCTGTTCGAGGAGGCGAAGGTGCCGGACGCGCTCACCGGCACGGCCGTGGGTCTGGTCTCCGTAATCGGTTTCACGCCGGACATCTTCGTGGGCGTGGTCGGCGGAATGCTGCTGGACGCCTCCCCGGGGCCCGCCGGGCACCGCCATTACTTCCTGTTTCTGGCGGCTTTCGCCGCCGCGGGGCTCGCGGCCAGCTACGCGCTGTACCGCCGGCTGTACCCCCGCCGTCCGGGCCCCGGTTTGGAATCGAAGGCCGGGGGCGCCTAGAATGGGGCCATCCCAATCAGCGCGGCAGCAGCGCCGGAGAACAAGAAAGCCCGTGTGACGTCGATGGACGGTGTAGCGGACACCCGTGCGAGCCTGTCCGCGCAAAGGTCGAAGAACTTTGCAGCAGAGCACCGATTCCGGCCACGAGGCCGGCGACGAACTTGTTGACGAATACGTGTCCGACTTCGAGGTCGGGCAGGACAACGTCCAGCCGCTGGGCCTGGATTTTCATCAACCTGTCTTCGCGATCTCCGCCGTGACGGTGATCGTCTTCGTAGTCTTCACGCTCTCCTTCCCGCAGCTGGCGGCGAACTGGTTCGGCGACCTGCGTCCCTGGCTGACCACGAAGTTCGACTTCTTCTTCATGGCGGCGGGCAACATCTTCGTGCTGTTCTGCATTGCGCTCATCGTGCTGCCGGTGGGCAAGGTGCGCATCGGCGGCCCGGACGCCGAGCCCATGTATTCCTATGCGTCCTGGGTATCGATGCTGTTCGCCGCCGGCATCGGCATCGGCATCATGTTCTACGCCGTGCTGGAGCCGATGAACCATCTGCTCACGCCGCCGCTGGGCATGGAGAACCTCGGCGAGGAGGCGCGGCGGGAACTGGCCATGGCCGCCACGGTGTTCCACTGGGCCATCCACCCGTGGGCCATCTACGGCATCGTCGGACTCGCGCTCGCCTTCTTCGCCTACAACAAGGGCCTGCCGCTGATCGTGCGTTCGGCCATGTATCCCATCTTCGGCGAGCGGGTGTGGGGCTGGCCGGGGCACGTCATCGACGTGCTGGCCGTGTTCGCCACCCTGTTCGGCCTGGCCACCTCGCTCGGCTACGGCGCCGAGCAGTCCGCCGGCGGGCTCTCGTATCTGTTCGGCATCTCCGAGGGGCACGTGGTGAAGCTCACCATCATCGTGACGATCACCATCATGGCGCTCATCTCGGTGCTGCGCGGTCTCGACGGCGGCATCAAGATACTCTCCGAGAGCAACATGGTCATGGCCGCGGTGCTGGGGCTGTTCGTGCTGCTGGTGGGCCCGACCTTCGAGACGCTGGGCGCGATCTTCGACAACACCGTCGCCTACTTCCAGTACCTGCCGGCGCTGTCCAACTGGGTGGGCCGCGAGGACATGTACTACATGCACGACTGGACCACCTTCTACTGGTCCTGGTGGATCGCATTCTCGCCCTTCGTGGGCATGTTCATCGCCCGCATCTCCGCGGGACGCACCGTGCGGGAGTTCCTGCTGGTCTCCATCCTCGCCCCGTCGTTCATCTTCATCGTCTGGATGACGGTCTTCGGCAACGCGGCCATGGACCAGTATTTCCTGCAGGGCTACGAGGGCGTGGTGGACACGGTGACGAACTTCCAGCCGGAGCTGTCGCTGTTCATGTTTCTCGCGGAGTATCCCTTGGCCACGCTGACCTCGAGCATTGGCATCCTACTGGTGCTGATCTTCTTCGTGACATCGATGGACTCGGGCGCCCTGGTGGTGGATACGATGACCGCCGGCGGCAAAATCGACGCGCCCATCGCCCAGCGCGTGTTCTGGTGCGTCTTCCTCGGGCTGATCGGTGTCGCACTGATGGAGGGCGGCGGTCTGTCGTCCCTGCAGGCCCTGGCGCTCGCCACGGGCTTCCCCTTCGGCATCGTGATCCTGCTGATGTCGGTGAGCCTGTACAAGGGACTCGCCGCGGAAGTGAAGCTGCTGGAGGCACAGGCCGAGGCCGAAGCCGCTGCGGAACAGGCGGAAGGGGAGAAGGCCTGATGACGGACAAGCTGTATCGGCACATCGGCGTGCCGGTGGACATGGCCCATCGGGAGAAACTGGGCAAGGCGCTGACCACGGCAACGGACCTCGCGCGCCACTACGGCGCCCGGGTGACGCTGGTGGCCGTCACCGGCCCGGCACCGGGCGAGGCGGCGCACAACCCGAAGGAGTTCCGGGCGAAGCTGCAGGCCTTCGCCACGGAACTGGCCGGGGACTCCGGTGTGGCGGTGGATGCGCAGGCCGAGGTCATCGGCGACCCGGCGGCCGATCTCGACAAGTCGCTCGACAAGCAGTTCCACGAACTCGGTGTCGACCTGGTGGTGATGGCCTCCCACGTCCCCGGCTTCCGCGAGTACATCTTCCACTCCAATGCCGGCTTCCTGGCCTCGCACACGGACCTGTCGGTGTTCGTCGTCAGGGGGTAGGAGGGGCTGTAGGAGGGGCTTTAGCCCCGATCCATTAATCGAATCGGGCCTGAAGGCCCTGCTACATGGTGATTCGTCGCTTGCGTTTCTCTCGCGCATGCCCCACTATGTGCGAGCGATCCAAGAGTTCTGGCCTGCCTTACGACTACCCGTCCGGTCCTCGGACGGCTTCTTGAGACTACCCATTGCGACCGGATTGTTCGTCACCGCACCCGATTTGCGTGCGGCACTACTGTTATTGGAGGCCAGAATGGCTACAGGAACTGTGAAATGGTTTGACCCCGCCAAGGGTTTCGGATTCATCCAGCCAGAAGACGGCTCGAAGGACGTGTTCGTGCACGTCACCGCGGTGCACGCTGCGGGCATGGACACGCTGTCCGAAGGCCAGCGCGTCAACTTCGAGCTGGT
>CAYRZI010000130.1:0-7957 GCA_964428605.1 uncultured Woeseiaceae bacterium | reverse complement strand
CGATGCGCGCCTCGTAGCGGGACAGGCCGTGCTCCAGGCAGAAGGCCTCGGCGTCCACCGCCCCCAGCTCCGAGTGGTCGCCGCCGCGGCCCTTGGCGATGTCGTGGAACAGGCCGGCCAGGTAGGCGATCTCCGGCTTCTCGAGGGACTGCATCACCGCGCTGGGATGCGGGTATTCGTGGTCGAACTCGTGCAGCCGGAACCGGCGCAGGTTGCTTACCACGAACAGGGTGTGGGCATCGACCGTGTAGGCGTGGAAGAGGTCGTACTGCATGCGCCCGACGATGCGCCCGAACGACGGGATGTAGAGCCCCAGCACCCCGTAGAGGTTCATGCGCCGAAGCTCGTGGGTGACCCCCCGGGGCGCTCGCAGGATCTCGAGGAACAGCCGGTGGTTGCGCGGACTCTGGCGGAATTCCTCGTCGATGAGGTAGAGGCTGCGCTTGATCAGACCCACGGTCCAGGCGCTCACGCCCTTGATGCGGCTGTGCTTCTGCAGCAGCGTGAACAGCTCCAGCAGGGCCGAGGGGTCGCGCTCGAACACGTCGTCGCCGGCGGTCTGCAGGTAGCCGTTACGCATCTGGAAGCGCTCGTTCAGCCGCTCGGGCTCCGCGTCCGGGTCGAGCAGTATCGCCTCCTCGAACAGCTGCAGCAGGATCTCGTTCAGCCGCGACAACTCCATCACCGTGCGGTAGTAGCGCTGCATCATCTGCTCCACCGCCAGCGTGTAGGAGGCGTCCTCGTAGCCGAGCATCTGGGCGAGCTTCACCTGGTGGTCGAACAGCAGCCGGTCCTCGCGGCGGCCGGTCAGCACGTGCAGGGCGAAGCGCACCTTCCAAAGGAAGCTGCGGCCCTCGATGAGACGGTCGAGCTGCCCGGGCGTCAGGAAGCGGTGGTCCACCAGTTCCGCCAGGCTCTCGGCGCCGAAGTGGCGCTTCGCAATCCAGCCGATCATCTGGATGTCCCGCAGGCCGCCCGGGCTGCCCTTGACGTTCGGCTCCAGGTTGTAAGCGGTGTCATGGTAGCGGTGGTGGCGCTCGATCTGCTCCGTGCGCTTGGCCTCGAAGAACTCCCGGGACGACCACATGTGATGGGGCCCGATGCGCTCGCGCATGGCCTCGAAGCAGTCCGCCGGGCCGGCGAGCAGCCGCGCCTCCATCAGCGTGGTCATGACGGTGACGTCGGCCCGGGCCTCCCGCTCGCAGTCGTCCACGGTGCGCACGCTGTGGCCGATCTCGAGGCCGACGTCCCACAGCGCCGTGAGGAAGTCGCTGAGCCAGCCGGTCTCCTGCGCGCCGTCGTCCAGCAGCACCATGACGTCGATGTCCGAGCCGGGATGCAGCTGGCCGCGCCCGTAGCCGCCGACGGCCACCAGCGCGGCGGCCGGGTTGTCGGCGAAGCACTCCCATAGGTGGAGCAGCAGGCGGTCGATGAGGGCGCCGCGCGCCCGCACCAGCCGGTCGACGGACTCGCCGCCGCGGAAGCGCTCCACCAGATTCTCGTCGGCCTCGGCGAGGCCCTCCCGCAGGGCCAGGGGCTCGACGTCGGGCCGGCAGCTGTCGAGATGACGCTCTAGGATGGCGATGGCCGGGTCGTGGCCGCCGGTCGCCCCGCCAGTGGTAGCACCGGTCGTGCCGCTGTCGTCCGTCCTGGCGCTCACCGCGGGCTGCCTCAGCCGCTCGCGGCGGCGGCTTCGCGCTCCGCGGCTCCGAGGGTCAGTATCTCGTGCCCGGACTCGGTGACGAGTACGGTATGTTCCCACTGGGCCGACAGCGAGTGGTCCTTGGTGACGACGGTCCAGCCGTCCGGCAGCAGCCGCACGTGGCGCTTGCCGGCGTTCACCATGGGCTCCACCGTGATGCTCATGCCCGGCCTGAGTTCCATCCCGGTGCCCGGCTTGCCGTAGTGCAGAACCTGGGGGTCTTCGTGGAAGCCGCGGCCGATGCCGTGGCCGCAGTACTCGCGTACGACGGCGCAGCGCTGGGACTCGGCGTATTTCTGGATGGCGTGGCCGATGTCGCCGAGCCGGCCACCCGGGGCCACCTGGGCGATGCCGCGCAGCATGGCTTCCCGGGCCACCGCGGAGACCCGCTCGGCCTGCACCGAGGGCTTGCCCACGTGGAACATGCGGCTGGTATCGCCGTGAAACCCCTCCTTGATGACCGTGATGTCGATGTTCAGGGCATCGCCGGACTTCAGCTGCCGGTCGCCCGGGATGCCGTGGCAGACCACGTGATTCACCGAGGTACAGATGGATTTTGGGAAGCCCCGGTAGTTGAGCGGCGCCGGCACGGCGTCCAGCTCCTCGACGATGTAGCGGTGGCAGATGGCGTCCAGCTCGCCGGTGGTCACGCCCGGGCGAACGTACTCGCCGATCATGTCGAGCACCGTGGCGGCCAGGCGGCCGGCCACGCGCATCTTCTCCTGTTCCTCGGGTGTCTTGATGGTCACATTCATGGCATGGGGGTGCCGGGCATGCCCTGTGGTTACCTGGGGCGTCGGCGGGGCTGCGTCCCGCCGGCCGCGCAGGCTCCAGAGGGCCCGACCGGGCCGCTCTCCGTTGGGTTCAGGCGCCGCTGCGTTGTTGGACGAAGCGACCTATGGTATAAAGCGCGCGCCTGACAGGCAATCCGAAAATCCAAACCACACATGCACCGACACGGTCCGCCGGGTGCCCTGCCGAAAAAGGGGTTGCGGTCCGCGGGTGTATGGAGGCTCAACCCGAGGAGACGACATGACTGACGTGAACATGCGCCAGCTGCTGGAGGCTGGTGTGCATTTCGGGCATCAGACCCGTTACTGGAACCCGAAGATGGCCCCCTACATCTTCGGTGAGCGCAACAAGATCCACATCATCAACCTGGAACGCTCGCTGCCGATGCTGCGGGACGCGGCCGCCTATGTGAAAAACCTGGTGTCCGACGGCGGCACCGTCCTGTTCGTGGGCACCAAACGTTCCGCCCGCGAGGCCATCCGCAGCGAGGCCGAGCGCTGCGGCATGCCCTTCGTCAGCTACCGCTGGCTGGGCGGTATGCTCACCAACTTCAAGACCATCAAGGGCTCGATCAAGCGGCTCGGCGAGATCGAGACCATGAAGGAAGACGGCACGATGGAGCAGCTCACGAAGAAGGAGGGCCTCACCCTCGAGCGTGAGCGCGAGAAGCTCGAGCGCAGCCTGGGCGGCATCAAGGATATGAACTCCCTGCCCGATGCCATGTTCGTGATCGACGTCAACCACGAGAACATCGCGGTGGCCGAGGCGCGCAAGCTGGGCATCCCGGTGGTCGCCGTCGTCGACACCAACTGCTCCCCGGACGAGATCGACCATATCGTGCCCGGCAACGACGATGCCATGCGGGCCATCCAGCTCTACACGGCGGTGATCGCCGATGCCGTGCTCGACGGCAAGGCCTCGGCGCCGGAGGCCGTCCTGGGCGACGACGAGTTCGTGGAACTCGACGAGGAAGGCCGGCCGAAGAAGACCGCGCGCAAGAAGGCCCCGGCCAAGAAGAAGGCCAGGAAGAAGACCGCGAAGAAGAAGGCCGCGGCGAAGAAGGAGGAGTCCGGCGAGACCGCCGATGTGGCCGAGGCCCAGCAGTCGCAGCCGGCTGAGGAGCCGGCCCCGGGCGAGGAGCCCGAGCCCGAGGCCGAGGCGGCCGCGAAGACCGTGGCCGAGGAGCCGGGCAGCGAGGCCGGTGCCGGCGCGCCGCCGCCCGCCGCGGCTGCCGAGGCAGGTCAGGAGCAGGGCGAGGAGCAGGGCGAGGAGCAGAAGAAGGAGGGCTGATTCCTCCTGCGGCGGCCCTGCCCGGGCGCGACGATTGCATGATTACCGACGGGCCGCGCGAGCGCGCTACCGTCCACAAGGATCAGAGGTAGAGAGATGGCTGTAACGGCAGCGATGGTGAAGGAACTGCGCGAGCGTACCGGCGCAGGCATGATGGAGTGCAAAAAGGCACTGGTGGAGACGGACGGCGACCTGGAGGCCGCCGTGGAGCAGCTGCGCAAGTCCGGCCAGGCCAAGGCCGACAAGAAGGCCGGGCGCGTGGCCGCCGACGGCAAGATCGTCATCGCCGCGGGTGACGACGCCGTCGCCGTGGTGGAGGTGAACTCCGAGACCGATTTCGTGGCCAAGGACGAAAACTTCTCCGCCTTCGCCGACAGGGTGGCGGCACTGGTGCTGGCCGAGCGCCCGTCCGGGCTCGAGGAACTCATGGCCGCCGAGCTGGACGGGCAGAGCGTCGAGGAGGCCCGCAAGGCCCTGATCGCGAAGGTGGGCGAGAATATCGGCGTGCGCCGCTTCGAGGTGGTGCCGGCCGACGGCAATACCGGCGTCTACAGCCACGGCGCCCGCATCGGTTCCGTGGTGGTGCTGGACGGCGGTGACGCCGAGCTGGCGCGGGATCTCGCGATGCACGTCGCCGCCTCCAACCCCGCCTGCATCAGCGCCGACGACGTCGACCCGGAGCAGCTCGCCTCCGAGCGACGCATCCTCACTGAACAGGCACGGGACAGCGGCAAGCCGGCCGAGATCATCGAGAAGATGGTGGAGGGTCGCCTGCGCAAGTGGCTCTCGGAGATCACGCTGGTGGGCCAGCCCTTCGTGAAGGACCCGGACATCACCGTCGGCAAGCTGCTGGACAAGGCCGGCGCCTCGGTGAAGCGCTTCGTCCGCTACGAGGTGGGCGAGGGCATCGAGAAGAAGGAAGAGAACTTCGCCGAAGAGGTGATGGCGCAGATCCAGGGCAGCTGAGGCCCCGTGCCGGATGCCACCGATGGCCTCTGCGGTGCCCGGTAGGCTAGAATCGGAGCGCCCCGCACGTGCGGGGCAGTTCGTATCGTATCCCGTGTCCGAGACTGCCCCCGTGGAGCTCGGTCCCGGCAATGCCCGGAGTTGCTCCGCCTATGTCTGAAGCCGAGCCAGGTCTGCAGCGTATCCTGCTGAAGCTGAGCGGCGAGGCGCTCCTCGGCAGCCTCGACTACGGGATCGACCCGGAAGTGATCAACCGTATTGCCAGCGAGCTCCGCGACGTGCGCGAGCTCGGCGTCGAGGTGGGCGTGGTGATCGGGGGCGGCAACATCTTCCGCGGTGCGGGCCTGGCCCGGGCGGGCATGGATCGCGTCACCGGCGACCACATGGGGATGCTGGCCACCGTCATGAACGCGCTGGCCCTGCAGGACGCCCTGGAGCGCATCGGCGTCTATGCGCGCGTCATGTCGGCGCTGCAGATCCACGAGGTCTGCGAGGACTACATCCGGCGCCGCGCCATCCGCCATCTCGAGAAGGGGCGGGTGGTCATCCTCGCCGCGGGCACCGGCAACCCCTTCTTTACCACCGACACCGCGGCCAGCCTGCGCGCGATCGAGGTGGGCGCGGACATGCTGCTGAAGGCCACCAAGGTGGACGGCGTCTACAGCGCCGATCCGGTCACCGTGCCGGATGCCCGGCGCTACTCGACGGTGTCCTTCGACCAGGTGCTCACCGACAAGCTCAACGTCATGGATGCCACGGCCATTGTAATGTGCCGTGACAACGGCCTGCCGCTCAGGATCTTCGACCTGACGCGGCCCGGCGCTCTTCTGCAGGTGGTGCGCGGCGAGGACGTCGGCACCCTCGTCACCAACCAGGGCTAACGATCAGCGGAGACACGCAGTGATAGAGGACATCAAGAAAGACGCGGCCGAGCGCATGAAGAAGAGCGTGGCGTCGTTGCAGTCGGAGTTCACCAAGCTGCGCACCGGGCGGGCGCATACGAGCCTGCTGGACCACATCCACGTGGAGTACTACGGCGCGGAAGTGCCGCTGAACCAGGTGGCGAACGTAGGCGTGGAAGACTCCCGCACGCTCACCGTGGCCCCCTACGAGAAGCAGATGGTGCCGGTGGTGGAGAAGGCCATCATGAATTCCGACCTGGGCCTGAATCCGGCGACGGCCGGCACCGTCATCCGCGTGCCCCTGCCGGCTCTGACCGAGGAGCGGCGCAAGGACATGATCCGCATCGTGCGTCACGAGGCCGAGGGCGGCCGCGTGGCCATCCGCAACATCCGCCGTGACGCCATGCACCACCTGAAGGAACTCCTGAAAGAGAAGGAGATCAGCGAGGACGACGAGCGCCGGGGCGAGGAGGCCATCCAGCAGCTTACGGACAAGTACGTCGCCGAAGTCGACCAGGTGCTGGCCGAGAAGGAAAAGGAACTCCTCGAGTTCTGAGCGGCCTGCCGCGCTCCCATGGCCCGCCGATGACCAGCCACGCCAACAGCCCGCCCGCGACGCTGCCGCGTCACGTTGCCGTCATCATGGACGGCAACGGGCGCTGGGCGCGCCGTCGGGGTCTGCCCCGCCAGCTCGGGCACCGCTCGGGTATCGGGCCGGTGCGCACGACGGTGGAGACCTGCGGCAAGCTGGGCATCGAGTACCTGACCCTGTTCGCCTTCTCCAGCGAGAACTGGTCGCGGCCCCGGGAGGAGGTCACCGGGCTGATGCGCCTGTTCGTCGAGTCGCTGAAGCGCGAGGTGGCCGAGCTGCACGAGAACGAGGTGAAGCTCACGTTCGTGGGCGCCCGGGAGCGGCTGCCCGGCGGCCTGGTGCGGCAGATGGAGGAGGCCGAGCGGCGCACGGCGGACAACACCGGGCTGCGGCTGATCATCGCCGCGGCCTACGGCGGGCGCTGGGACATCGGCCAGGCCGCCCGCGCCCTGGCTGCGGAGGTGGCGGAAGGCCGTCGCCGGGTGGAGTCCGTGGACGAGGAGGCGGTGGCCTCCAGGCTGGCGCTGGCCGGCTGCCCGGACCCGGATCTCCTGATCCGCACCGGCGGCGAGCGGCGCATCTCCAATTTCCTGCTCTGGAATCTCGCTTACACGGAACTGTACTTCAGCGATACCCTCTGGCCCGATTTCGACGCCGCCGAGTTCCACGAGGCACTCGCGTACTTCGCCCAGCGCAAGCGTCGCTACGGCCGCACCCAGGAACAGCTCGAGGTCGGCTGATGCTGCGCCAGCGTGTCATCACCGCGGTGATCGCCGTCGTGCTGATCCTGCTGGCACTGTTCGTGTTCCCTCCGTCGCTGACGCTGGTGCTGCTCGGCGTGCTCATCGTCGCCGGCGGCTGGGAGTGGTCGGCGTTTCTGGGCGCCGAGGGCCCCGCGCGCAGCGTCTTCCCGGCGGTGCTCGCGGTGGCAGTGGCGGCCGTCTGGTGGGCCGTGCCGGAGTTCGTGCCGCTGATCCCCGTGCTGCTGGTGTCACTGGCGTTCTGGCTCGTGGCCGCCGTGCTCGTGGTGCGTTATCCCATCCGTGTTCCGCACTGGCTGGTGTGGGCGGGCGGGCTCGCCACCCTGGTGCCGGCCTACCTGGCACTCGGGACGTTGTACATGGCCGAGCCGCGAGGGCCGCAGATCCTGCTGTTCGTGCTGGCCGTCGTCTGGTCGGCGGACATCGGCGCGTATTTCGCCGGCCGGCGTTTCGGCCGGGTGAAGCTCGCGCCCAGGGTGAGTCCCGGCAAGACCTGGGAAGGCGTATTCGGCGGGCTCGCCGCGGCGGCCGTGGTCTGCATCGCGGGCGCCTGGTGGTTTGGCCTGTCGCTGGCAATCCTGCTGCCCCTGTCGCTGGCGGCCACGCTCCTCTCCATCATCGGCGATCTCACGGTCAGCCTGTTCAAACGCAGTGCCGGCGTGAAGGACAGCGGCCATCTCTTCCCCGGCCACGGCGGCGTACTGGACCGGGTGGACAGCCTGGCGGCCGCCTCGCCGCTGTTCCTGCTGATGCTGAAACTGCTAGACCTCTCGTGAGCCGGGTGCCGCGCACCGCCGGCGCCGAGCTCCCGGCGGGGAACCCCGGCGGCACCGGCGCTGTCTGTGTGTGTGGGCGGGACGGCGTCCGCAACGGCGGGGTCATCCTTTATACTGGCGGAATTTGTGCGCGGGGAACCGCTTAGTGGGCACCGTACTGACATCCGTAGTGGCAT
>CAYRZI010000129.1:0-7971 GCA_964428605.1 uncultured Woeseiaceae bacterium | reverse complement strand
GCTATCGCAGAAAACGACAGAGGGTTGACAGGAATCCCTTCATAGAAGGAGGGCCCTCCTGCGGGGTGTCACACCGGGTCGCCGGCGCGCTTCAGGTCGGCGGGCAGGTGGCGGCCCGCGAAGTAGTAGTGCACCGCCACCCAGAGGTTCAGCAGCGCGAAGATGGCCAGTGCCCAGCGCAGCGAGTCGTCGCCGTACAGGGGCACCAGCAGGTCGCTCACGGCGCCCAGTGCCCACGGCCCGGCGCCCAGGCCGATGATGTTGATGATGAACAGCAGGATCGCCGCGGCCACGCCGCGCATGCGCAGGCCCACCAGGCTCTGGGTCTGTGCGAAGGTGGTGGCCTGGTAGAAGTTGCCGAGCACCACCGGCACGCAGAACACGAGCAGTGCCCAGCCGGCGTTGTCGAAGAAGTAGACGGCCACCGCGAACGGCAGCGCGACCAGGGCCGCGAGCCCTGCGGTCCACAGGCTCCAGCTGGGGTTGGACGAGCCCAGCCGGTCGGCCAGGTAGCCGCCGAGAAAGATGCCGATGCCGCCCGGAATACCCAGAATGAGCCCGAGCCAGGTGCCGATCTCACCCGTGGTCATGCCGTGCGTGCGCACCAGGAAGGCGGGAAACCAGGTCGCCACGCCGTAGCCGCTGAAGGCAGCCAGCGCCGCACCGAAGGCGAGGTGAATGAATGCTCGCCGGCGGGACAGGAAGAAGAACGTGCGCTTGATGCTGGGCCGGTCCTCGTCCGCGACGCGGTTCTCCGACAGGCCCCGCTCCGGCTCGACCAGCGTGAACCGGACCACGAAAGCCAGCAGGATACCCGGCACGCCGACCACGAAGAACGCCATGCGCCAGCCGAAGAACTCGTTGACCCAGCCGCCGGCCAGCAGGCCGAACATGATCCCGAACGGGATGCCCAGCGAGTAGATGCCGAGGGCCGTGGCGCGCTTCTGAGGCGGATAATAATCCGAGATCAGCGAGTGCGCGGGCGGGCTGCAGCCGGCCTCGCCGATGCCGACGCCAATGCGCGCGAGCGCGAGGTGCCAGTAGTTCTGGGCCAGTCCCGAGACAGCCGTCATGGCGCTCCAGATCGCGAGCGCCCAGGCGATGAGATTACGCCGATTGCCCCGGTCGGCCCACAGGGCGATGGGGATGCCCATGGTGGCGTAGAACGCCGCGAACGCGAAGCCCGCCAGGAAACCCATGGCCTGGTCGGATACGCCCAGCTCCAGCTTGATCGGCTCGATCAGGATCGAGAGGATCTGGCGGTCGATGAAATTGAAGGTATAGACGAATACCAGTACGAAGAGAGCGTAATGCCTCGCCCCCGGGCTCAGAAACTGGCGCTCGGCCGTCGCGGACTGACCCACTGATGCTCTCCCCCTGATGACAGGCCCGCCGGAGCAGGCCCGGTCATTCTAGCCTATCAGGCCGCGCGGGTGGTCAACGCGCGGGGAGCCGCCTCAGTAGCTGTGGGTCTCGGTCACCTTGCCGCGGAAGACGTAGTAGGAGTACGCCGTATAGGCGAAGACCGCCGGCAGCGCGATCAGCGAGCCGATCAGCAGGAACTGCTGACTCTCCGGCGCGGCGGCCGCCTCCCAGAACGAGATCTCGTGGGGGATGATGTTCGGCCACAGGCTGATGGCGAGCCCCGCATAGCCCAGCGTGAACAGGCCGATGGCCAGCAGGAACGGCGAGGCATGCCCGTCGCCGGTGGTCTTGCGGAACAGCAGGTAACCCGCCACCGCCGTCAGCACCGGCACCGGCGAGAGGTAGAACAGGTTCGGCAGCGTGAACCAGCGCTCGGCGATCCGGTTCTCCAGGAACGGCACCCACATGCTGATCACCGCCAGGAACACCACCACCGAAGCCAGCAGCGGCACGGTAACCCGCCGCGCCCACTGCTCCAGTTCGCCCGGCGCCTTCATGATGAGCCACGTACTGCCAAGCAGGGCGTAGCCCGCCACCATGGCGAGGCCCACGATCAGCCCGAAGGGCGTCAGCCAGTCGAAGGTGCCGCCCACGTAGCGCGTACCCTCCATGGCGAAGCCGCTTACGAAGGTGCCGAGGATGATGCCCTGGAAGAAGGCGGTCACCACCGAACCCCCGGTGAACGCAATATCCCAGAGGTGACGGTTCTTGCCCGACTTGAAGCGGAACTCGAAGGCCACGCCGCGGAACACCAGCGCCAGCAACATGAAGATGAACGGCAGATACAGCGCCGGCAGCACGATGGAATAGGCCAGCGGGAACACGGCAAACAGCCCGCCGCCGCCCAGCACCAGCCAGGTCTCGTTGCCGTCCCAGATGGGCGCCACCGACGTCATCATGGTGTCGCGGGCCTCGTCGTCCGGGGCGAAGGGGAACAGGATGCCCGTGCCGAGGACGAAGCCGTCCAGCAGCACGTACATGAAGATGGCCACGGCGATCAGGACGATCCAGATCAGTGGCAGCCAGCCGCCTTCCATCACGTACCCTCCTCTGCCGGTTTTCCGGCCGCCGACAGGGGTCGGCGGGCCGTGCCCTTCTCGGGCTCTCCCTCGATCTCACCCGGTCCGCTGCGGATCAGCTGCAGCAGGTAGTAGATGCCCGCACCGAACACGAGGCCGTAGACCAGGAAGAACAGCAGCAGCGACGTGGCCACGCTGGCCCCAGGCACGGGCGACAGTGCGTCGGCCGTGGTCTGCAGCTCCCACACCACCCAGGGCTGGCGTCCGATCTCCGTCGTGAACCACCCGGCCAGGACGGCGATGAACCCGGTCGGCCACATCCAGCTGTAGAGCTTCAGCAGCCAGCGGGTCTGGTAGAGCCTGCCGCGGATCAGCTGCACCACGCCCGCACCCGCGGCGAACAGCATCAACACGCCCAGGCCCACCATGATGCGGAAGGCCCAGAACACCGGTGCGACGGGTGGACGCTCCTCGGCGGGGAACTCCTTCAGGCCGGTGACCGGCGCATTGATGTCGTGCTCGAGGATCAGGCTGCCCAGGCCGGGGATGCCGAGCTGGAAGTGGTTGGTCTCGTTCTCCTCGTCCGGTATCGCGAACAGGATGAGCGGCGCCCGGGGCTCGGACTCCCAGTGAGCCTCCATCGCCGCCACCTTCTGCGGCTGGTACTCCTTGGTGTTGAGGCCGTGGAAGTCTCCGATGAGTACCTGTGCCGGGACCACGATCGCACCGAAGATCACCGACATGAAGAACATGTGCCGGGCACGCTGCTGGAACCGTCCCTCCAGCAGGTAGCGCGCCGAGACCGCACCGATGACGAAGCAGGTGGTGAGATAGGCCGCCAGCGTCATGTGCACCAGGCGGTAGGGGAAGGACGGATTGAAGATGATCTGGAACCAGTCCACGGGGTAGAAGATGCCGTCCTCCACCCGGAAGCCGGCAGGGGTATTCATCCAGCTGTTGGCCGACAGGATCCAGAAGGCCGAGATCAGCGTGCCTAGGGCCACCATGCAGGTGGAGAAGAAATGCAGGCCCTTGCCCACCCGATTGGCGCCGAACAGCATGATGCCGAGGAAGGTCGCCTCCAGGAAGAACGCGGTCAGCACCTCGTAGCCGATCACCGGCCCCAGCACGTTGCCCGTGGCCTCCGAGAAACCGCTCCAGTTGGAGCCGAACTGGAAGCTCATGACTATTCCCGAGACCACGCCCATACCGAAGGACACGGCGAAGATCTTGAGCCAGAACTTGTACAGGCTCATGTAGGCGGGCTTGCCGGTCTTCAGCCACAGCGCCTCCAGCATGACCAGCCAGCTGGCCAGGCCGATGGTAAAGGCCGGGAAGAGGATGTGGAAAGAGACGGTGAAGGCGAACTGGACCCGTGCCAGAATTTCTGCATCCATGTAAGACTCGCTCCTTCTGAGCCGATAGCGGCACGGCGCGGATCGCGCCGTTTAGACCGAGTCTAGGGAACGGGCGGCTCACCGGAATCCGGGGATACCACTACGGCCGCAGGGAGGCACCGAGACACCCCCCGGCGGCGGCCTTCAGACGGCGGATTTCTGCCGGGAGTCCCGCTTGCGCTCGCTCTCGGTCAGCAGCTTCTTCCGGAGCCGGATGCCGGCCGGGGTGACCTCCACCAGCTCGTCGTCGTCGATGAACTCCAGCGCCTGCTCCAGCGAGAAGCGGATGGGCGTGGTCAGCAGGATGTTCTCGTCCGAGCCGGCCGCCCGGATATTGGTGAGCTGCTTCGCCCTGGTGGGGTTCACCACCAGGTCGTTGCCCCGGCTGTGGATGCCGACGATCATGCCCTCGTACACCTCGGCGCCGTGGCCGATGAACAGACGGCCGCGCTCCTGCAGGTTGAACAATGCGTAGGCGAGCGCCTTGCCCTGCACGTTGGAGATCAGCACGCCGTTGATGCGCTGGCCGATGCCGCCCTCCACCGCCGGGCCGTACTCGTCGAAGACGTGGTGGATCAGCCCGGTGCCCGCGGTGGCCGTGAGGTACTCGGTGCGGAAGCCGATCAGGCCCCGCGACGGGATGCGGTAGTCCAGTCGCATGCGGCCCTTGCCGTCCGGCTGCATGCCCATGAGCTCGCCCTTGCGCTCGGCGAGGCGGCTCATGACCGCGCCCTGATAATCCTCGGCGAAGTCCACGGTGAGCAGCTCCCAGGGCTCCAGCCACTTGCCGTCCTTCTCGATACGGATGACCTCGGGCCGGGAGACGGCCAGCTCGTAGCCCTCCCGGCGCATGTTCTCGATCAGCACGGACAGATGCAGCTCGCCCCGGCCGGAGACCCGGAACTTGTCGGGGTCATCGGTGCGCTCCACCCGCAGGGCCACATTGTGCTTGAGTTCCTGGTCCAGGCGCTCGCCGATCTGGCGGCTGGTGAGGTACTTGCCCTCCCGGCCCGCGAACGGCGACTTGTTGACCTGGAAGGTCATGGAGATGGTCGGCTCGTCCACGGTCAGCGCCGGCAGCCCCTCGGGATGCTCCCGGTCGCACAGCGTGTCGGAGATGTGCAGCGTCTCGATACCCGAGAAGGCGACGATGTCCCCCGCCGAGGCCGACTCGATCTTCTGCCGCTCCAGACCGTGGAAGCCGTACAGCTCCAGCACCCGTCCGGGCCGGTGCGAGCCGTGGGCGCCGACGATCGTGACGCTGCCCGCGGCCTCGACGGTGCCCCGGGTGATGCGGCCGATCCCGATCACGCCGACGTAGGGGTCGTAGTCCAGGCTGGAGACCTGCAGCTGCAGCGCACCGTCGGGATCGACGTCCGGCGCGGGCACGTGGTCGACGATGGCCTGAAGCAGCGGCGTCATGTCGCCGTCGGCGACGTCCGGTTCCAGGCCCGCGTAGCCGCCCAGCGCGGAGGCGTAGACCACCGGGAAGTCGAGCTGGGCGTCGGTGGCGCCGAGACGGTCGAACAGGTCGAAGGTCTGGTCCAGCACCCAGCCCGGCCGCGCGCCGTCCCGGTCGATCTTGTTGATCACGACGATGGGCGTGAAGCCCCGGGCGAAGGCCTTCTGGGTGACGAAGCGGGTCTGGGGCATGGGACCGTCGACGGCGTCGACGAGCAGCAGCACGCTGTCCACCATGCTGAGCACCCGCTCCACCTCACCGCCGAAGTCCGCGTGACCCGGGGTGTCGACGATGTTGACCCGCCACTCGCCCCAGCGGATGGCGGTGTTCTTCGACAGGATGGTGATGCCCCGTTCCCGCTCCAGGTCGTTCGAGTCCATGATGCGCTCGCCCAGGTCGGCGCGGGCATCCAGCGTGCCCGACTGCTGCAGCAGCCGGTCCACGAGGGTGGTCTTGCCATGATCGACGTGGGCGATGATGGCGATGTTGCGCAGTCGGCTGACGTCGGTCATGTCAGTGCACGCAGGCCTGGCCGGATGCGACGCAGCGCACCAGGGCCGGCCCCATGCTGGCCGCATCCGGCCGGCGCGGATCGGAGACGCCGTAGAAATAGCCGTCCCGGTACAGCACCGACTGCAGGCTGCCCATCGACCAGCGGGCGTCGGCCAGTTCGTGGCCGCGCTCGCGCAACAGCGCCAGGGTGTCCGGGCTGAAGCCGGGCTCGATGCCCAGCGCGTCCGGCATCCACTGGTGGTGCACCCGGGGCGCATGGGTGGCATCGGCAATCCCCATGCCGTGGTCGATCAGGTTCACCAGCTGCTGCAGCACGGTGGTGATGATGCGGCTGCCGCCGGGCGTGCCGGTGGCGAGCAGCGCTTGGCCGTCCCTGAAGACCAGCGTCGGGGTCATGGACGACAGCGGCCGCTTGCCCGGCTCGATGGCGTTCGCCTCGCCGCCGAGCAGCCCGAAGGCGTTGGGCACGCCGGGTTTCGCCGAGAAGTCGTCCATCTCGTTGTTCATCAGGATGCCGGTGCCGGGGATGGTGATGCCGGAGCCGTAGGAGAAGTTCAGCGTGTAGGTGTTGGCGGCCGCGTTGCCGTCGGCGTCCATCACCGAGTAGTGGGTGGTGTCCCGGCTCTCCGCCGGCGGCACCGTCCCCGGGCGGATCTCGGTGGAGGGCGTCGCCTCGTCCATGTCGATGGCGGCGGCCAGTTCCTTCGCATAGGCGCGGCTCGTCAGCCAGTCAACGGGCACGTCGTAGTAATCCGGGTCGCCCAGATGCTTCGCGCGGTCGGCGTAGGCCCGGCGCATCACCTCGGCCAGCAGGTGCAGGCTGTCGGCGCTGCCCCAGCCCATCTCGGCCACCGGGAAGCGCTCGAGCACGTTCAGCATCTGGACGATGTGCACGCCGCCGGAGCTCGGCGGCGGCATCAGCGCCACCCGGTGCCCCCGGTACTCGCCCACGACCGGCTCCCGCTCGACGGCCCGGTAGGCCGCCAGGTCCTCCACCGTGATGAGGCCGCCGTTGGCCTGCATCTCGGCGGCGATCCTGCGGGCGATCTCGCCCTCGTAGAACGCCTCCGGCCCCTCCCGGGCGATCAGCGCCAGCGTGGCGGCCAGGTCCGGCTGGCGGAAGCGCTCGCCGCGCTGCCACGCGCTGCCGTCGGGCTTGAGGTAGGCCGCCGCGGTGGCGGGATGACGGAGCAGCCGCTCGCGCCGGCGCTCGAGGCTCAGCGCCATGTCGTGGCTGAGCAGGAAACCCTCCCGGGCCAGCTCGATGGCCGGCGCGATGACCTCGGCCCAGGACATCGTGCCGTAGCGGCTGAGCGCGAGATGCATGCCCGCCACGGTACCGGGCACACCGGAGGCTCGGTGACTGAAGCGCGAGGCCTGCTTGTCCACGTTCCCTTCGGCGTCGAGATACATGTCCCGGCCTGCCGCCGCCGGTGCCATCTCCCGGTAGTCGATGGCGACGGTGCGGTCCTCGTCGGCCAGGTGCACCAGCATGAAGCCGCCGCCGCCGAGATTCCCGGCGCGGGGCAGGGTCACCGCCAGGGTGAAGCCCACGGCCACCGCCGCGTCCACCGCATTGCCGCCCTCGGCCAGGATCCGCGCGCCCACCTCCGTGGCGATGGCGTTCTGGGTGGCCACCATGCCCTCCGCGTCGATCACCGGATGATGGATGGCGTCGTAGCGGATGATGGGCTCGCCGGCCGGCTCCCGGGCCTCGAGAGCGGATACGGCTGCGAGCAGCGCGAGGGCGAGCATGAGAGCGGGGCGTACGAGGATGCGTAGCGACATGTGGCGGGGTCTCCTGGCGCCGTCGGGCGCCCATTGGTTCTGGCGCCGTCGGGCGCCGGTCGGTTCTGGCGCCGTCGGGCGCCCGTTGGTGAGTGCAGCCCGTCAGTATAACGCGGCGGGATGCGGTAGCATCTGCGCGCGACGGCAGACACGGGCGGGAGGCGAGCATGGATCTGGACGAATGGCGGCACCGGGGCCGCTACGTGAAGGCGGACGGCCGCGAGCTGTTTCTGATGGACACCGATCCCGCCGGCGAGCGGACGCAGACGATATTCTTCATCCACGGCTTCCCCACCGCGGGCTGGGACTTCCACCGGCTGGTCCCGGGCCTGCAGGCGGACTACCGCCTCGTCGTCCCGGACATGCT
>CAYRZI010000128.1:0-8023 GCA_964428605.1 uncultured Woeseiaceae bacterium | reverse complement strand
GCCGCCGGGGACGCCGGGTCGGCGACGGCGGGTACAGCCGCCGCCGACAGAAGGAGGGCGGCGGCGAGGCCGCGGAACCAGTCGTGCATTGCCGTCGGCCGCACGGTCAGAAGCGATACTGCACGCCGGCGATGGCGTTCCAGCCGTAGATCTCGTTCTCCGCGAGACGGTCGGAACTGCCGCCGCTCAGGAAGCGCAGCGGCTCGTCGGTGACGTTCAGCATCTCAACGTAGACCTTCAGGCCGTTGTCGAAGGCATAACTGCCCTTCAGGTCCACCTGGGTGCGGGCGTCGATGTACAGGTCGCTGTCGGGGTCCTCGCCCACCTCGTCGAGGTACTCGCTGCGGTAGGCGACGGCGGCCCTGAGCTCCAGCCCGCCGCCCTGCCAGAATACAGCGGCGTTGCCCACCTGCTCCGACTGCAGGAAGAACGGCACCTTGTCGTCACGGCCGAACACCGTGGCCTCGCTGTCGGTATAGGTGTAGTTCAGCGAGACGCCGAAGCCGTCGAAAGGCGAGGGCAGCGCGGTGAACTGCTGCTGCAGGTTCAGCTCCACGCCGAGGATCTCGCCGCTGTCGGCGTTCTGCGGCTGGCTGCGCTCGAGCTCGGTGAAGAAGCGGCCCTCGAACTCGGCATCCTCCAGGGTGGTCACCTGCGTGAAGATCGGGTTGTCGATGTCCTTGTAGAAGATGCCGACCGCCGCGAGTCCGCCCTCGCGCATGTACCACTCCAGCGAGGCATCCAGGTTCATGGACTCCAGGGGCTCCAGGTTCGGGTTGCCCTCTTCCACCTCGCCCTCGAAGGCATCGGGCCCGTCCGGATCGACCTCGAAGATGCGGAACGGCGCCAGCTGCTCGTACTGGGCACGCCCGATGGTATTGGTCCAGGCGCCGCGCACGACCAGGGTCTCGCTGACCGCCCAGCGGGCCTGCAGCCCCGGCAGCCAGTTGGTGTAGTCCTTGCTG
This sequence comes from uncultured Woeseiaceae bacterium, assembly GCA_964428605.1. Classification (GTDB taxonomy): domain Bacteria; phylum Pseudomonadota; class Gammaproteobacteria; order Steroidobacterales; family Woeseiaceae; genus Lentisalinibacter. The sequence continues at coordinate 7,058 of CAYRZI010000128.1, read as the reverse complement.
CCGGTACGCTCGGGGAGCTCGGGCGCCAGGTCGCCGTCCTCGAAGACGATGTCGAAGGCCCGCGACTCGGTCTCCGTACGCTCCACGCGCACGCCGCCGATGAGCGAGAGGTTGCCGATGTCGGCCGAGGCCATGACGTAGGCCGCGGAGATATCCTCCTCCACCGTGAAATCGGCATCCGCGCTGTTCTCCCGGCTATCGTCATCACTGAGCTCGAAGAGATTCCGATTGGCCTGGAAGAAGGCGTTGGCGGCACCGTGATCGATCGTCGGACCGAACTCGTAGCAGCGCTCGTCGCAGTTGAAGCCGGACTTGCCGGGCCGCAGGACGTCGGACAGCAGAAAATCGCCGTCGAAGCCGTCGTAGACCAGCGCGTTCTCGTCGCTGGTCTTCTCACGGCCGGTGAACTTTGCGCCGAACTTTATGGAGCCGGGATGGTTGCCGAACTGCAGGTCCCGGGTGATGTCCAGCTTGATGACGTTCAGGTCTTCCTCGACGATCTGGCTGGCGAACTCCACCTCGTCGAACTCGGAGTTGGCCGGGTCGTCGAAGGCGGGGCCGGCGTCGACGTCGAAGAAGAAGTCCGACGTGTCGTAGGTCATCGGCAGCGGGTCGGAGACCACGAAGACGTACTCCTCGTCGTAGGGCGTATCCTGCTCGGCATTGCCGAAGGTGTAGGAGCCCTCCAGCGTCCAGTCGCCCAGGAAGAACTCGCCGCCCAGGGTGCTGTTCAGGATGGACTGCTCCTCGCGGCGGTCCTTGGAGGCACGCTCGCCCTCGCCCTCGGTGAACGTGCCCGAGGTGGGGGTCTGGTCGATCAGATCGCCGTTACGGTAGTCGTACAGCGTCTCCAGGCGCTGCTCGGTGTCCCGGAACTCGTTCCAGATGTTGCGGAAATAGAGACGGGTATCCACGTTGGGCCGCCATTCGAGATTCGCGACCAGGCTGGTGCGCACGCGCTCCAGCGTGTAGTCGCGCAGCACCAGTTCCTCGGGGACGAAAAAGTCGCCTTCCTCTTCCCAGATGTTGCCGCCCTGGATGTTCTCGGACTCGTAGTCCCGCACGAGATGACTCGCGCTCAGCAGCAGGCCGAACTGGTCGTCCTCCCCGAACACCGTGCCCCAGCTGGCACTGGCGCCATAGGGATTCTCGCCGCTCATGTCGTAGTAGCCGAAGTCGGCGGAGAGGCTGATCCGCTGGTCGGGCGCCAGGTCGAACGCGCTGGGGGTGACCAGATTCACCGCGCCGCCCACGGCGTTGCCGTCCATGTCGGGGGTGACCGTCTTGATGACCTCCAGCTTGGACAGCACGTTGGACGGGATCGTGTCCAGCGCGATCCGACGGGTATCCTCCGGCGCGCCCACGGTGGCGCCGTCGATGGTCACCTGGTTCAGCCCGGGATCGATACCGCGCAGAGTGACGTAGCGGCCCTCGCCCTGGTCGATGGTGATGGACACGCCCGGCACACGCTGCAGCGCCTCCGCCGCGTTGCGGTCCGGCAGCTTGCCGACGTCGTCGGAGGTAACCGAGTCCTTGATGATCCCGGCGAAGCGCTTGTCCTGGATGGAATCGGCGAGGGCGGCGCGGTAGCCGGTGACCACGATCGTCTCCATGCTGGAAGCCATCGAGACGTCACGGGAGACCGTGCCCTCCGCTGGCACGCTGACGGTGAAGCCGACCGGATCATAGCCGGTCTGCAGCACCTCCACCCGGTATTCACCGGGCGGCAGGTCGCGCAGGCGGAAACGGCCGGCGCTGTCGGCCACGGTACGCTTGTTGCCGGGGCTGACGCTGACGGCAGCGCCGGCCAGCAGGCGGCCGGTGTTCTCGTCACTGACCTGGCCGGCGATGTCGCCGGCGAAAACGGCACACGGAAGAGCGAACAGCGCCGCTGCTGCCACGCTCGCGATGAGGCGATGATTCATTGTTATCTTTCCTTGTCCGGGCCCGGCGACGGCCGGGAAACCAACGCTGCTATTGCAGCAGCCCCGGATTGCGCCCGTTTGACGATGAGATGACGGGAGCGTTACGGGCCGCCGTCGCGGCCGGCCCCTCGCCGACTATGCAGATCCGTCTTCCCGCGCGTCGGCGAGAAGACTCCGGGCCAGCTCCGCTTCACGATGATCGTCGCCGAGCGCCTGCACCAGGTGCGGCAGTGCCGACTCGAGGTCGCGCACGGCACCGGCCCGATCGCCCGATTCCAGCCGGACCTCGGCCCGCTGAACGAGCGCACGGCCAAGATGGATGCTGCCGCGCGAGTCGGGACGGGCATGTGCCCGCAGCCGCTCGACGAGGCCGTCGGCGAGTGACCGTGCCGCCGCCAGGTCACCGAGCCGACGGCGGACCTCTGTCGCCTCGATGAGCGCCGAGACCATGCCGGGCGTCTCGCGCGCGTCCGGATAGCCGGCAGCAGCGAGCAGGGCATCGACCTCGTGCGCCGCCGTCTCCAGATTGCCGAGACCGCGATGCACCTTCACCCGGTTCACGCGAATGGCCATCGCGAGCGCCCTGTCGGCCTGCGGGTTCTCGATATAGGCCTCGGCAGCATCCAGGCTCTGCGTCGCGCCCGCGTACGCCTCGTCGGCCAGGTGGACGGTCGCCATGCCGAGGTGCAGGCGGGCCGCGACTCTGCGGTTGCCGTCCGCCTCGGCCAGGGCCAGGCCCTGGGTCAGGATGTCTGCGGCCTCGTCCATGCGCCCGACGGATGCGAGCAGGCTGCCGTACTGGGCCAGCAGGGAGGCGGCCCCGCGTCCCGCGAAACCGCTTGCCCGCATACGCCCGACGAGGTCGTCGAATGCCGCGAGTGCCTCGGGGATGCGGCCGATGTTCTGGAGCACGACGGCCCTGTTGGCGGCTACGCGCTGGTAGCCCAGGGTACCGCCCCTGCCTGTCGATTCGAGCAGCTCCAGCACTTCGTCCAGGTAACGGATGGCCTCGTTCGGCCGTGCAGCGCTGTGATAGCGGAAAGCGATGTCGTTCAGCACGAGCCCGCGGAGGTTCGTGCCCGGGGCCGGGTGTGCATCGAGCAGACGTTTCGCTGCGAAGAGTGTGGCCAGCGCTTCGTCGCTGCGGCCCGCCTGCACCTCGGCACGCGATCTTGCACGCAGGCATTCCACGCTGGTGTCGATGCCGGGAGCGGCCAGCGAGTCGTACAGCGCCAGGCCCTCGGCCAGCCGCTCCGCCGAGCCCTCAGGGTCCTGCAGCATGGTCGTCCGGGCCCGTCGGCACATGACGGCGGCCAGCACGCCGGAATCGCCGTGGTCCCGCGCTATGCGCTCGGCTTCCTGCAGCAGTTCCGCCTCACGCTGCCGCTCGCCGAGGCTGGAATACCTGCGCGCCACGTCGAATAGCACGGATGCCATGAACGGCTGATTCGTGCCGAACTGGCTCTCCAGCAGGCTGCGGCCCCGATCCAGCAGTTCGACGGAGGTGAGCGCGCCCTCGCCCATCTCCTCCATCAGCAGGCTGTAGAACTCGTTACTGGCCTGCCCCCGTTGTTGCTGATACACCGCGATGCCCTGTTGGCGTTTGGCCTCGACCATCTGCCAGCCGGTGATGGCCGTGGCGGATACGAGCGCCACCAGGGTCAGCAGCGCTCCGGCCACACCGGTCCGGTTGCGCTGCACGAATTTCCGCAACCGATACCCCGTCCGCTGCCCGGCGGCGCTGACGGGATAGCCGGACAGGTAGGCCTCCAGGTCGCTGCGCAGGGCATTCGCGTCCCGGTAGCGCTCGCCCGGCTCCGCGCGCAGGCACTGCTCGATGACGAGCGTGATTTCGCGGGGCAGTGACTGCCGCAGGGTCCCCGGCAATGTGAGCGGCCGGCCGGCGGCGGAGCGCTGGATGGCGTCCGTGAGCGTCTCCCCCTCCGTCGGGAGACTGCCGCCCAGCACCTCGGCCAGCAACAGCCCGAGCTGGTAGACATCCGAGGCAATCGAGATCGGCTTGCCCAGCAGTTGTTCGGGACTCGCGTACCGCGGTGTCATGGCACCGGCACGGGTCAGGTGGCCGGGCTCGTCCTCGAGCAGCTTCGCGATGCCGAAGTCCAGCAGCTTCACCCTGCCGCTGGTGGTGACGAGTACGTTGGTGGGCTTGATGTCGCGGTGGACCACCAGATTCGCATGCGCGAACGCCACCGCGTCGACCACGTCGATCAGCAGACGGATCCTGTCGGCAAGCGCGAGCGACTACTCCTGGCAGTAGCAGGTGATCGGACTGCCGTCGACCAGCTCCATGACGATGTACGGCCACCCTTCGGGCGTGAGCCTCGCATCGTAGAGCTGCGAGATGTGGGGATGATTCAGGCCTGCGAGGACGCTCTGCTCCTGCATGAAGCGTTCGCGCATGGCCGGGCTGAAGCCGCTGATGGTGGAGAGCTTTATCGCAACGTCGCGTTCGAAACTGCCGTCTATGCGGGAAGCCCGGTAGACGCGGCTCATGCCGCCTTCGGCGATGAAGCCCGTGATCCGGTATCCGTCGAGCTCGCGGCCGACCAGACCTTCCCCGTCATCGCCCGACAACTCGGAAAGTATGCCCAGCCCCGCTCCCGTCGAGAACGGGTCTCCGTCAGAACCTCTCATCGCCGCTCGTTACATCTGCCTGTCCGTCGTGCACGGGCTTTATACACTGCTCGAGCCCGGGAAGACGATACCGCCCGCTCAAAATATAGAACCCGGATCTTGCCGGTACGGCGCCGGAGCATCCGCTCAGACGACGGGGGCGAGAACCCAGCGCGCAATACCCGCCAGGACCACCACGAGCCAGGGCGGCGTCCGCCAGAACACGAGCAGGATGAACGCCACGAGGGCGAGAGAGAAATCCACGGTCGAGCGAATGCCCGCCGTCCAGACCGGATCGTACAGCGCAGCCAGCAGCAGCCCGACTACGGCGGCATTCACGCCCGGCAGCGCCCGGCGCAGCGGCCCGTACTCGCGCACGCGGCTCCACCAGGGCAGCACGCCGATCACCAGCAGGAAGGACGGCAGGAAGATCGCCGCGAGACACAACAGACCACCGGTCCAGCCCGTCGGGGCCTCGCTCATCACCGTGCCGAGATACGCGGCAAACGTGAATAACGGGCCGGGTACCGCCTGGGCGGCGCCGTAGCCGGCGAGGAATGCGTCCTCATCCACCCAGCCCGGCGGCACCACCTCGGCCTGCAGCAGCGGCAGCACCACGTGGCCGCCGCCGAACACCAGAGAACCCGCCCGGTAGAAACTGTCGATGAGCGCCAGCGTCTGCCCGGGCCAGATCGCCGCTGCCGCGGGCAGACCCGCCAGCAGCAGCGCGAACACCCCCAGCAGGACCGCGGCCGCACCACGCCGCACCGGGACCGCCAGCGTGCCCGTGCCGCTGCCGGCCGCCGGCTCCAGAAAGCGCCATCCGTAGAGCCCGCCGGCGATGATCACCGCCACCTGTGTCCAGGCCGAAGGCAGCGCCAGCACCGCGGCCGCCGCAGCGACGGCCAGCGTGACCCGCTCCCGGTCCGGACAGAGCGCCCGGCCCATGCCCCACACGGCCTGCGCCACCACCGCAACGGCGGCAAGCTTCAGACCCTGCAGCACACCTGCCGGTATGCCGTCCGCCATGGCGACCACGCCGTAGCCGAAGGCAATCAGAAGTGCAGCGGAAGGCAGCGTGAAACCGAGCCAGGCCGCGAGCGCACCGGGCACTCCGCCGCGCATGAGGCCGATGCCCATGCCGACCTGACTCGAGGCCGGCCCGGGAAGAAACTGGCACAGCGCCACCAGGTCCGCATAGGCGGCCTCCGTCAGCCATCGCCGCCGCTCCACGAACGCCTCACGGAAATACCCCAGATGGGCAACCGGCCCGCCGAACGAGGTCAGGCCCAGGCGCAGGAACGTCAGGAACGTCAGGAACAGGGAGACCAGCGACGTCCGGCCTTCCTCGTCGCTGCGCAGCTCAGGACCCATGGCGCACGCCCCGAATCACCGGCGCTCCCGAATCCCGGCAGGCGATCCGCCGGACGAGCCCCGGAGAGCGGGCAAGGCGACGCGCGAGCATTGCATGATCTTGCGGCCGGGGACGATGCATATCCTTCCGGTTAGGGTCCGACAGATATGGTGGCCAGGGGCGGAATCGAACCACCGACACGCGGATTTTCAAAGCCAATAAAATCAATAAGTTATGGATTTTATTGGATTAGGCTATTTTCGGTACAGTTAGGGAAAATTATTCGGAATCAATAGGTTGAGTTAGTTTGGCGAAAGGGTCGGGTTTTCCGAAGTGTTCCGTAATTGTACCGCTGTTTCATGCTCGAAAATCTCGTCAGCACGCCCCGAGAATCCAGCCTTCGAGACGGGATTCGCCCGCTTGGCGCACGCTGAGTGGCGGGCTGTCCTGATCAACCGCCCGCGGGGACGGCATCCCGGAGGGCGGGAACCCAGTCTGCCACTCATCGATCAGCAGTGGCGCAGGCCGGGCAGCAGTTCATCGAGCTCACGGTCGACGATGCGGGAGGTATGGCGATTCCGTATCGGGCACAGGGCCGAATGCGCCTACCTTACAGTTTCGCAAGCCTCTACACTCCAGTTTCGCAGGTATCTACGCTACAAGTCCTCAGCCCTGGGCTTCAGAAAGGTCGACCGGGAAGCCGCGGAGACCGTCTATTTGTCGTGTAAAAGGCTTTTTGTGTCGCATAAGCGGGCTTCGTGTCGCTAAACCGTCGCCAGGCACAGTCACCTCAACGCTGGAGCTGCTCGGCGACCGCACTCAACGATATTGTCTCCTATACACGTGCTTCCCGAAGGCCACCCGATACAGTCACCCCAGATTCCCTCATCATGTCATCCGCCGTCGGCTCCGAGATCTCATGGTCGCTGGATGCGATCACAGACTGGGTTCCGCCCCATGCAGCGGCGCGACCGACAGAATGGCGAGAGAGTGTTGGCTTGCACCGCAAGTCGCACCGAGAAGTGCACTGAAAATTGACCCACCCGGACGTAGACCATGCGTCCGCAGGTGGTGTGATCGCGACCGAAAACCCACTCATGGCGCCAACCAATCTGCCACGGGTCGAGCCAGAAAATCTTCGACCT
>CAYRZI010000127.1:5802-8038 GCA_964428605.1 uncultured Woeseiaceae bacterium | reverse complement strand
GTTGCCCTGCATCTTGACCGTGTGATTGTCGAAGCGAACCTTCGACCACGGCCGCAGCGCGAAGCCACCGTCTTCTGCATACTCGGCATTGCCCGAGACAAAGTAGCTCAGCGTACCCTCCAGGTCGGGACGGAATGGCTGCTCGGAGGCAAGTGTCGGTTTGAACTGAATCGGCCCGAGGTCGAACGCGTAGGCTGTACGTGCCGCTTCTTCTGCAACGGCGGGCGCTCGGTCTCCGGCTTTGCCGATGGCGACTACCGCGTCGCCCCACGCCTTCTGAGCTTTCTCGACGTCGCTCTGGGTAATGTCGGGGCCGGACGGCAGGAAACTCACATGGTCGGCGAACTCATCCGCGTGGACCGAGGGTGCCGATAAGAGCAGTGCGAAGGAGATGGAGAGAGCTATTCTGAGCATCGCGGGTAGTCCTTTATTCGAGAAGGCGTATTTTTATACAAAGCTCTCTTGGTTCGATCAATACGAAACAACTGCCGTAAATCCTCGGAAAAACCGACTAACCCAGGCACTCGTCCGAGAAGGATGCGCCGTGTGTCAGCAGTCCTCCATACACGGTGGATGGGGGTCCGACGGGGGTTTGAGGCTAGCCGGAAAACCGGTATCGCGGTTGCTCTTTCGCCCGTGAAAGATATGCTGCGGGACAGCCGCGATGGAAAAAGGAGCTCATCATGCGCGCGTTACTTCTGGCCGTTGCCCTCCTTGGTCTTTCTTCGGTCAGCATCGCGAATGCCAAAGACTGGGCGGCGTTGGCAGAGCGCCAGGAAATCGAGCTACCGGACTTTGCTTTTCATACCGGCGAAACCCTGCCGTCGATCACGATGAGCGTTTACACACTCGGGACGCCGCGCCGCGAAGCGGAAGGAAAAATCACGAATGCGGTAATGCTGTTACACGGAACCGGTGGTAGCGGACTTTCGTTGCTGCGACCCCGGTTCGGTGATGAGTTGTTTGGCCCCGGACAGCCGCTCGATATCGAAAAGTACTACATCATCTCCCCCGACAATCTCGGCCATGGCGACAGCTCCAAGCCAAGCGACGGCCTGCTCACCTCGTTTCCCCGCTACGACTATGACGACATGGTGCAAGCGCAATACCGGATGCTGACCGAGGGCCTCGATGTTCATCAGCTGGACTTGGTGATTGGCACGTCTATGGGGTGTATGCACAGTTTTGTCTGGGGTCTCGAGCATCCCGGCTTTGTCCGTCGTTTCGTGCCGCTGGCGTGCAATGCGATAGAGATCGGCGGACGGAATCGCATGATGCGGAAGATGGTTATCGACGGATTCGAGGATGACCCCGCCTATTTGGATGGCGCCTATGAAGATCCCGCGGATCTGCGCATGGGTCAGACAATCTTTACCTATACAATGGTGCTTGCCGGTTCCAATCCTTACCGCCTGCAGGCCGAGAGCCCGACGCGCGAGCAGGCTGAGGAGGCACTGCAGGGGGTCGTCGAACGTTTCCGGAATAATCCTGTCGATCCGAATGACACGATTTACCAGTTCGACGCGTCTCGAGACTATGAACCTGCTCGGCGCCTCGCGGAGATCACCGTGCCTGTCCTCTGGATCAATTCGGCCGATGATTTCGTCAATCCAGCCGGACTTGGTGACCCGGCGGCGCTGGCGGCGCAGATGCCAGACGCCAGATTCGTCCTCATCCCTGCCAGTGAGGAGACCCGGGGACATGGTACACATACTGCAGCGCGTTTCTGGAAAGACGAACTCGAGAGGTTTCTCGCGGAAAACCCTTAGGCGGAGTTTCCGCTGGGCTCGCGAGCCGGCGGTGACGGTGTTGGGAAACCGGGCTGTCCGGTTGTCGGTGTTGCGCGGCTTCCGGCCTGATCCCTGAGGAGGGACCCACGCCTTGACCGAGCCGGAAGACGCAAACGACGAGGCCCGGGGCAGGGTGCCGAGGCAACGCTCCGGCGGCCTCCTCGGGTGGCTGTTCAACCCGAGGCAACGGCGCTTCATTCTGCCGGCCACCGGGGCGTGGATTCTGCTGCTGGACTGGCTGTTGTTCTCCTCGAACCTCCTGTCCGCCTGGTTGGCGACCCCCGTCGTAGTAGTTGTCGGCTTCGTGCTCGGCAGCGTCGGCACCTTTCTTGTCCAGAGAAGGAAAGCGGGGGATGCCGCGTGGCTCGCTGCACTGAAGGCGCTGCTGGCCGGCATGGTAGTGGGTCTTCCCTGGCCGGTTGGCGGGACACTGGTCGGCGGCTGGG
>CAYRZI010000127.1:0-5792 GCA_964428605.1 uncultured Woeseiaceae bacterium | reverse complement strand
TGACCTCCGGCCTTGCCGATGCCAGAAAGGAGATCATGGGCCGGTGAGACGCGTTCTACCCCGAACATCGGTGTACGTGGGCTAACTTTTCCCGTATGGTCCAATGCGTCGCGCGCCCGGGATAGTCCGGGGTGCGGGGCAAAAAGAACCCAAAACAACCCACGGGAGAGAACCCATGCACGTCAAGACGATCCTTACTGCAGCGTCGCTGCTGTTTCTTGCCGCAACCGCGCACGCGGACCTCGAGCCCTTCACCGACTACGAGGCCAGCGACGAGGTTTACCTGGTGACGACCATCAAGGTCGATTCGACCATGGAAGACGTGTACCTGGAGGGTCTGAAGCAGACCTGGATACCGGGACAGGAGGCGGCGAAGAAGCTCGGCCACATCAACGACTACGCCATCTATCGCAGCCAGTTCTCAGAGTCGGGGGATTTCAACCTGATCCTCGTCGTGACGCTCGACAGCGCTGCCGACCTGCAGCCGAGCAAGGACCGCTACAACGCCATGATGGAAGAATTCGGCAAGCAGCGTGCCGAAGCCGCGACCGAGTTTGCGCAGAAGAACTATCCGGCCATGCGCGAGATCACCGGCGACTACATGATGCGCAGGATCACCATCAAGTAATCTGCGCGCAGCGGCCTTCTGCAGTGGATCCCGCCAGGAGCGGGATCCACTGCTTTCAGGGGCCACGAACCGCTGTCGCAGTGTCGGGGGCTACCGGGTCAGCTGCCAGGGGCTGACCGGGCGATCAGGTTCTGCGCTGACGCAGCCGTTTGCGCGGCTTGTCGTTGGAACCGGACCGATGCCGGTAGCGGCGGTGTGTCAGGTAGCAGGCCAGCACCATCGCGACCAGCAGCGCTGCGAGTGCGATCCCGTCGAGTGTGAAGTAAACGTCCGTGTAGTCCATGGCGGTAGGATATCTCCATGTTGCACTGCACCATACTGTTGATTATCCTCACTTGAAGTCTCCCAGTCCAGCCCAATATGCGAAATTTAACCATGGAGAAACAGGTAGTTAGGGTACTGCCGTGACCAGCCTGCGTGCCCCCGCCGTCATCTGGGACCTCGACGGCACGCTGGTCGACAGCGTCGGGGACCTCACAGTCGCGCTGAATGGCTCGCTCGCAAACCACGGCCTGGAGCCCCGCTCCGTCGATGCGGTACGCGGCATGATCGGTGACGGGATCACGGAACTCCTGCGCCGCGGTTTCGACGCGGCGGGCCGGCTCCTGACCCCCGCCGAGCTGCCGGCGCTGCGGCAGGAGTTCATGGCCCGCTACGGCGAGTGTGCCACTCGTCGGACCCGGGCGATGCCTGGTGCGGCGGAGGTAGTGGCGACGCTGTCCGAGGCCGGCTGGCGCCATGCCGTCTGCACCAACAAACCGGCAGAGATCTCCCGCGCCATCCTCGAGGCGCTCGGACTGGGTGGCAGGATCGAGGCCGTCGTCGGCGGTGACGCCGGCCTGCCGCTGAAGCCGGATCCGGCGCCGGTCCGCGCCTGCCTGGCGGCTCTCGGCCTGGCGCCGCACCGGGCCGTGATGGTGGGCGACTCCGGGAACGATGCGGCCGCGGCACGGGCCGCCGGCGTGCCGGTTGTGTTCGTCCGCTCCGGCTATGGCCGGTCGCCCGGCACCGATCCCGCTGCGGACGCCTGCGTGGACGGCCTCGGCGAGGTTCCGCCGACAGTTACCCGGCTGCTGGGCGCTGCCGGGCGTTCCCATCCCTGAAGGCGGCGCGTACGATAGGTTCGACGGAGAAGAACAGGGAGAAACCCATGCCGGTCGAACTCAAGGTCCTCGGTTACGCAGCGCTGCTGCAATTCGTCCAGTTCGTGCTGATGGCCGTGCCCGTCAACGCCCAGCTCGGTCCCGCCTATACCGGCGGCAACCGGGACGAGCAGAAACAGCCCTGGGGGATGGCCGGCCGGCTGAAGCGCGCGCTGGACAATCACTTCGAGGGACTGATCCTGTTCACGATCGCCGTCGTGGTCGTGGTCCTCGGCGAGGCCTCGTCCCCGACCACGGAGGCCGCCGCCTGGTCCTACCTGGTGGCCCGCATCCTCTACGTGCCGGCCTATGCCTCCGGGGTCTTCCTGGTCCGTTCGCTGATCTGGTCGGTCGGCTTCGTCGCCACGCTGGTCATGCTGGTGGCCGCGCTGTTCTGACCGCCGGAAGACCGGCGGCGTCGCTGCCGATCGGCCGATCAGCGAATCAGCCGGTGCGCCGATTAACCGATCGGCGAGACGCCGAACCAGAGCTCGTGCAGCCAGAGCAGGAACGTGAGGTAGATGCCGAGGCCGGCAAACACCACGAGGACGTCGTTGATGCCCTTCGGCTTCACCGATGGCACCGGCCGCTCCACCCGGCGCTTCATCGAGATGCGGTCCGCCACCGCCCAGGCCAGGAACGAGCCGAACAGCACCACGTCCGCCACGGTGCCGTTGGCCAGCAGGTGGGCCACGGCCCAGAGCTTCACGGAGACCAGCATGGGATGCTTTGTCCAGGCCTTGATCCGGCCGGGGAAGTAGGGGGCGAGGAACAGGATGAAGGCCGGCAGCATCAGCGTCAGTGCAATGTGCTTGACGAACGTCGGCGGCGTGTAGAGGACGGCCGTCTCCATGCGGGCGGCGGCATAGCCCTTCACGATGAGCACCACGCCGACGATGGCGACGATGCCGTAGAAAGCCTTCCAGCCGAGCTCGCTCTTGGCCGCCATCCGGTTGCGGAAGTCCTCGGCAACGATGGAAGTCGAGTGGATGCCGAGGAAGAGCACGAGCCCGAGAATCATTAGCGCCATTGCCGGTTTCCCCTGTTCTGCGCGTTGCGTGACAGGGCGGTAGTCTACCGGCTATGGCGCGTGGCCGCTAAAAAAACGCGCTACTCTGTCTTGCAGGTCCTGATGCCGAACAGGGAGTAGGCCGGGCACCAGCCGATGAGACCGGTGGCCAGGGGCACGAGCCCTATCCATCCCCAGGGAGTCTGGGGTCCGATGAATACCAGGCTGAGGAGCACCAGGCCCGCCGTGACGCGGACGACCCGGTCGATAGTGCCTTCGTTACGCAGTGCCATGACGTGCCTCCTTGAGGGGTTTCGATGTCACGGCTGCAGTGTGCGACGTGCAGGCGCCGCCCTCAGTGACTTCGTCACACAGGCGACCCGGTCGGCGGCTCGTCCGCTATGGCGCGGAGCCCGGCGGCGTCGATCAGCGTCACCCTTCCTCTTCCGAGTGTGACCAGCCCGGACGCCTCCAGGCGTTTCAGGTGACGGGAGACCACCTCACGGGCGGTGCCCAGCTCGTCGGACAGATGCTGGTGAGTTGCCGTCACGATTCCGCCGCCCTCGCCCAGGGCGAGCAGCACGGCGGCCAGGCGGGACTCGACCGGCGTCAGCGCCACCGACTCCATGCGCTCGATCACGGCGGCGAGGCGGCCGGAAAAGCTGTCCAGTACGAAGCGGCGGAATACGGTCGATTCCTCCAGCCCAAGGTCGAATTGCGGCCGCCCCATCGCGAGTGCCGTCGCCGGGCTCTCCGCGCGGGCCTCGGCCGGGTAGCGGCGGCTGCTCATGAGGCAGGAGGTGGTGAGCACGCAGGTATCGCCGGGCTCGATGCGATACAGGGTCACGGATCGGCCGGACAGTGCGTGCAGCGTGACCCGCACCGAGCCCTCGATCAGAACGAGGAAGTGACGGCACTCGGCGCCGGCGTGAAAGACGGTGTCTCCGGCGCCCAGCGCCAGGAGGCTCGCCGCGCCGAACAGGGTGTCGGCCTCACGGGCATCGAGCCCCGCCAAGAGGGGGATGTGCTGTAGTGCCTCGGCAACGGCTGTCTGCATGGAATACCGCAGCCGGCTCCGCCGGCGTCAGTGCATGGCGTCCTCGACCGCCCGGATGCGCATCTCCGCTGCGGCGCCGGCCATGATCAGCCGCTGCACCAGGGATTTGTCGCAGCCGTGGCAGCCCGCCCGGCAATACTCCGCCGGCAGGATGCCGGAATCAAGCACCTGTCGTGCCACGTCGCCCTGCCAGCCCAGCAGCGGGCAGCCCCGCACGTTGTCGTGGACCTCGAGCGCAGCGGCGCCCCCGGGCACGCGGGCGATACTCAGCCGGTAACGGGTGTCGCTCCCTGCCCGCCAGCGGCGGTCGGCTGCGGGCGCGGCGGCCGGCAGTTCCCGGGGAACGGGTCGGTAGGCGGCGTCGGTCATCATGGTGTCTCTCCCCTGTATCTAAATGATAATCATTCTCAATTAAGAGTCTACCCGGCTCACCCACCGTGTGCAAGCCCGTCCACTTGATGCCTCCGCCGGGCGGCGGCGAGAATCTGCGTCCATGGCAGTCATCCGTTATCTCGCCTATGGCTCGAATCTGCATCCCGAGCGCCTCCGTCGCCGCACACCGTCCGCCGTGTTCCTGACCACCTTCGAATTGCGGGGCTGGCAGCTCAGTTTCGACAAGCGCGGCTTCGACGGCTCCGCCAAGGCCACCATCGCGCCGACGGAGGCCGGCGGCGATCTCGTCCATGCCGCCGTCTTCGAACTCCACGCCGACGAGAAGCCCGCGCTCGACCGCATCGAGGGGGTGAACAAGGGTTACCATGCCCATGTGCTCTCGCTGCCGGGCCTGGGCGAGGTGCATACCTACAAGGCGGATACCGAGTTCCAGGACGGCTCGCTGATCCCGTTTCGCTGGTACCGGGACCTGGTGGTGTACGGCGGCCGCTTCCACGGTTTCCCGCGGCCCTACATCGAGGACATTGCCGCGCTGCCCGTCGCCGAAGATCCGGACGCCGCGCGCCGGCGCGAGCACGACGACATCCTGTCAGCCATGCGCACGGCCATGGCGCCGGCCACCGGCCATTCGTCGAAGAAGAAGGAGTGAGCATGATCGTGACCACCACCCACACCCTGGAGGGGCAGAGGATCCGCGACTACCTCGGTGTGGTCACCGGCGAGGCCATCCTCGGTGCCAACCTGTTCCGTGACCTGTTCGCCGGCCTGCGCGACATCGTCGGCGGCCGCTCGGCCTCCTACGAGAAGGAGCTTCGCAAGGCGCGGGAGGTGGCGTTCGAGGAGCTGGAGGCCGCGGCCCGGGACAAGGGGGCCAACGCGGTCATCGGCGTGGACATCGACTACGAGGTGCTCGGCGAGTCGAACGGCATGCTCATGGTAAGCGTGAGCGGCACGGCCGTGCGTCTGGGCTGATCCCGCCGCCGCCCGTTACCGGGCCTTAACACGGCAACTGCAGGGTTTGAGTCGGTCCCCGGCGCCGGATACTATTGACCGCGGCGGGGCGGATCATCTCAGACAGCCGGCCCGCGCCCGGGCGAACCGGGGGCATCCGGCCGAGGTCCCACGCCGTTGATCCGGCTGATGTCAGCGTTTCGAGAACGGCGGTGTGTGGACGGATCGATGAATATCTATGTGGGTAACCTCCCTTACAGTATTACGGATGACGAACTGCGGGAGGCCTTCGCCGCCTTCGGTGACGTGAAGTCAGCCAAGGTCATCATGGACCGCGAGACCGGTCGCTCCAAGGGCTTCGGCTTCGTCGAGATGGACGACGGCGCGCAGGCCGAGGAGGCCATCCGGGTCCTGAACGGTCAGGACCTGAAAGGCCGGCCGGCCCGGGTGAGCGAGGCCCGGCCGCGCCAGGACCGGCCATTCCGCGGCTGAGCGCCAGCCCGCGGGTCGCCTGCCTCGCCGCCCTCGCGCTCACCGGCGCCGGCTGCGCCGGCGCATCCGTCGACACCCTGAGCTATGTCTGCGAGCGGGGCGGGATGCTGCATGTCGAGA
>CAYRZI010000126.1:3447-8089 GCA_964428605.1 uncultured Woeseiaceae bacterium | reverse complement strand
GGCTTGATGTCGCGATGGATGATCAGCCGGCGGTGGGCATGCTGCACCGCGCGGCAGCACTGGAGGAACAGCGCGAGCCGTTCCTCGATGCCGAGGGCGTGGCGGTCGCAGTAGTCGGTGATCGGCAGGCCGTCGACGTATTCCATGGCGAGCCATGGCCGACCGCCTTCGGTCTCGCCGCCGTCGAGCAGGCGCGCGATGTTCGGGTGATCGAGGTCCGCCAGCAGCTGGCGCTCGGTGCGGAAGCGGCTGGCGAGGGAGGCATCGCCGCCGGCGCGCAGTATCTTCAGTGCGACTCGCTTGCGGTACTGGGCGTCGGCACGCTCGGCCAGCCAGACGGTGCCCATGCCGCCCTCGCCGATGGGGCGTATCAGCCGGTAGGGGCCCAGCCTGCGCTCGCCGTCGGCGCCGCCACCCGTTAGCTCGCCGGCGGCTTCCGCCACGATGTCCCGGAGCCCGGCATCGTCGGCGGGGCCGGCGCGGACCAGTTCCAGGAGCTCCGCGAGCAGCGCCTCGTCGCTGCCGCAGCGCTCGCGCAGGAACGCCTCCCGCGCCTCCGGCGGCCGCTGCATCGCCTCGGCGAAGATCGCCTTCAGCGTGGTCCAGTGCTCGTCGCCGCCGCTCGCCATGCCCGTACTGTACCGTCGTCACGCATGCCCTGATAATAGGGCGGGGCGTCGAAGGGGCCGCAGTGACCGAGCAATGAGCGATGCACCGCGCATTACCCAGTTGATCAATGCGTGGCGCGCCGGCGAGGAGGGCGCGCTGGACGAGCTGACCCCCTATGTCTACGAGGAGCTGCGGCGCCTGGCGGGCCGGCAGATGCGCGGCGAGTCGGGTGCACACACCCTGCAGGCCACGGCACTCGTCAACGAGGCCTTCCTGCGCCTGGCGGACGTGGAACTGGAATACCGGGACCGGGCCCATTTCTACGCCATGGCCGCGCGCACCATGCGCCGCATCCTGGTCGACCACGCCCGCCGCAAGGTCAGCGCGAAACGCGGCGGCGGCGCCCTGGACGTCACCCTGGACGAGGAGGCGGTGGCAGCCGAACAGCCGCCGGCGGCCATCCTCGACCTCGACGATGCCCTGGGCGAGCTCGCCGGGAAGGACGCCGACCTGGCCGCCGCCGTGGAACTGGTCTTCTTCGGCGGCCTCACCTACGAGGAGGCCGCCGCCGCCCGCGGCGTCTCCCGCGCGAAGCTCGCCCAGGACCTCACCCTGGCGAAGGCCTGGCTGCACGTCAGGCTGCGGGATTCCGCCGGATAACTTGTAGACGATTCCCCCGCTTTCTGCGCCTGCACGGACAAGGGCAGAAGCAAAACCGGGGAATCGCCATGATCTCGACTCCACAGAATGCACCCGGCCGCGGCTTCAGCGGCCCGCTGGGCCTGCTGCTGGCGAGCGCGCTCCTCACGTTCACCGCCGCCGAGTCGGCCCGGGCCGCCGTGGTGCAGAAGACCACCGCCGACAACGCGGCCCTGGAGACGAGGCTCGGGATACTCGGCGGCATGCATGTGGCCTCCGTCCCCGGCGGGCTCGCGCCGCCGCCCGGGGACATCATCGCGGAACTCCTCAGCTATGAATCGGAGCTCGGCATGAAGTACCTGCCGCCCGTGCTGCGTCCGCCGGCGGACCTGGAACGGCTGCCGAACGCGCCGGGCGCAGGTACGGCATCCAATTGCGTCTTCCGCTTCTCCCGTCCGGTGGGTGACGACGACAACCACCGGGGCATCGAAGAAAACTACGCGAGCACGTACCTAATCCCCTTTAACCCGCTGGACGACGTCTGGGGCGACCTGGGCCGGGCGTCGGTGTTCCACCCCTCCGGCGATATCACAGTGGCGGTGGAGAACGAGTACCTCGCCGGCAACGTGGCCTACCCCGAGTTCCCCGAGGGCCGACACCGCCTCGGCTGGCGCGCGGACATGTACATGAACCCGATCCTGGACCTCGTGCTGCCGACGGTGCTCATTCCCATCTCCGCCTATGCCGAGAGCCGCGTTGCGAAGACCGCGGCCGCCAGGTTCGCGCTGAAGGACGAGAGCGCGGACCTTGCCGCAGCGGGCCTCACCACGCTGTTCGAGCTTGCGGTGGACGCCGGCCTGGCCGCGGCGGACGAGGACATCAGCGCCACCGAGTGGAACGAGCGCGAGTCGGAGATCACCGCGCGGAACAACGGCGTACAGATACTCACCGTCTGGGACACGCACCTGCCCCGGCTGCGGGACACGGAGACGGGCAGTGCACCCATCGAGGAACAGGTCATCGAGCTCGAGGCCACGGACTTCGGCGGCGTGCGCTTCGGCCGGGTACGCGACGAACTCAGGGCCCGTTTCGAGCCGGTGGACGACTGCGGCAAGCCGTTCTTCACTGAGACCGATGCCCGCGACGCGCGCCTGCTGCCGGTGGACCAGGAGAGCGTCGTCACCTGGGAGGCCCGGGAGCGCAGCGGCGGCCCCTACCGCACGGCTGCGGAGACGCTGGCGCCGAACCAGCGCTGGCTGGACGGCGGTGACAACGTGCTGACGACGCTGACCCAGCGCATCCGCGTGGTGGATACCCAGGCGCCCATCCTGCTGCCGCCGCCGGGCTTCGCGCGTTACTCGGAAAACGGCATCGACCTCACGGCGGAGGACTTCCCCCTCGGCCGGCCCCGGGTCGTGGACTTGGCGGACCCGGCACCCGTGGTCGAGAACGACGCCGGCGATTTTCTCGCGGCGCCGACGGAGGAGCAGGGCGGCCGGCGCTACCTCGTGCAGTGGCAGGCGACGGACGCCTCCGGCAACGTCACGGAGCCGTCCCCGGACGATCCCGAGCAGTACACCCAGGTGGTGACGCTGAAGCGGCCCGGCACCAACACGGCGCCCACGGCGCAGCCGGCGAGCGCGGCCACCATCACCTCCGAACCGGTGGAGATACTGCTGCGGGGCGAGGACACGGACCTGATCGACGGGCGCTACGATCCGCTGGACTTCCGCATCGAGTCCCTGCCGGAGAACGGCTACTTCGAGGCGCCGCTGTATCCGTATTTCATCGAGGACTTCCGCATCACGCCGGTGGGCGAGCGCCGGGAAGGCGACGAGGTGACCCGGGTCAGCCCGCTCGGCGACCTCGCCCAGGGCTTCGTCGATACGCCGGCCGACCAGCGCGGCACCTATCTCAATCAGAACGTCTGCCTGGCCGACTCCGGCACGCCGGGCGCCGACGACCTGGGCAACGTGATCCCGGTGGACTTCGTCTACCAGCCCACCCACGTCTACGTCAGCGACGACAACCGCTACTACATCCGCGACAAGTTCTTTCTCTGCGGCGAGGCCCGCGGCGAGATTCCGGACGTCGCCGGCGAGCTGCCGGTGCTGCCGCGCATCTCCGTCTGGGACGAGAACGGGGAGTTCCTCGCCATGCGCTCGCTCTTTCCCACCGCCGACCCGGCCTACGACAATACCGGCCTGGGCGTGAACGAGTGGCCCCGGGACGAGTTCACCGTCGACCACAACGGCCGCTTCTGGGTCGTCTTCGAGAGCATGATCACGAGCTTCGGCCAGGCTCTGGCTTTCCGCAGCTTCGATGCGGATCTCGGCGATCCCCGTGCCCACGGCAACGCGTCCTACAACGAGCAGGAGGTCATCGCCGGCCAGGAGGTGAAGGGCGTGGTCGGCGAGTCCGGCTGGGACCTCCTCTACGAGCTGCACTTCAACGGCGTGCACGTGCGCCCCTCCACCGACGACCCCGACCTCTCCGCCGACGAGCAGAAGATCGGCGTGCTGGACGTCTCCGCCATCGCGACGCTGGAGGAGGACCCGGACCCGCCCCTGGACGGCTCGGCGCTGATCATCGGTGGCCTGGATCTGACCCAGACCTCGCTGCGCGGCACCGACATCGCCGTGGACAGGCGCGGCTACGTCTACGTGCTGGAGCCGCGCAAGAACCGCATCCACAAGTGGGCGCCCACCACCCGTGACGCTCTCGGCGAGTGGCAGCTCGGCGAGTACGTGGGCTGGATGGGCAGCTGCCTCGCCAACAAGGCGGACCCGGACACCGGTGTGCCCTACAACGGTTGCGACGAGGCCACCGGCACCACCCGCGGCTACGCCTGCACGGACGACACCTGTACCCAGGCGCTGGACGGCAGCGGCGAGTGGGCCACCGCCGGCGGCGAGCCCGGCCAGTTCGATGCGCCGGCCGACATCAAGACAGACCCCAACGACATCCTCTACGTGGCGGACACCGAGAACCTGCGGGTGCAGCGCTTCGGCCCGGACGGCAGCTTTGCAGGCCAGGCCGAGTCCACCGGCACGGGCGTGAACCAGGGCGAGGAGCCCGGCTTCATCCTCGGCAACATGGGCAAGCCGAAGCGGCTGTCCGTCAACTCCACCTCGTTCTTCGTGATCGAGCCGGACAGCGAGAACGGCGACGACTTCGTGCACGTGTTCAAGACGCTGCCGTTCTACGAGCTGACCGACGCCAGCGCGAAGGTGAAATACGTCTCGCGCTTCGACTTCTACAACGACGCCGACGCCTTCACCTACGTGGTGGACGACGGCATCGACGAGAGCGCACCGGCCACCGTCACGGTCACCGTCGACCGGGCCCAGCGGCCGCCCGAGCGGCTGCGCGCGCAGTGCTACACCGACGAGGC
>CAYRZI010000126.1:0-3347 GCA_964428605.1 uncultured Woeseiaceae bacterium | reverse complement strand
CTGCCCGACGACCTGAAGGCCGCCCGGGGCTTCACCCGCACCGTGACGGCGGAGTACAGCGACGCCGATGCCGACCCCGACGAGACCCAGGACATCCTCGCCGTGGACTGGGGCGACGGCGTGGTCGCCACCGGCCCGGACTGGACCGGCTCCGGCCGCCGCGACCTGAACGACCGCGAGGTGGACCCCCAGGTGGAGACGGGTCCGGGCAGCGGCTTCCTGGTGGGCAGCCACACGTGGGACAGCACCGGGCCGAAGACCCTCACCGTGACCCTGTACAACGACCCTAACCAGGGGCTGGCGGATACCGTGGCGTCGACGACGGTGCAGGTGATCGATGCCACGGTGGTGACCGCCGAACTCGCTGCGCCGGCCCAGGACGTGGATCCGGATTCACCCTTCCCGCTGCGCCTCGACGTGACCAATCTCAGGCCCGAGGGCTGGCAGGGGCTGACGGCGCGCAATACGCGGGTCTCGCTCGGCATCCCCGACGGGCTGGACGTGGTCTCCGTCGACCCCCGCTGCACGCCGGGCGAGCGCCTCGACTGCGATCTCGGCGACCTGGCGCAGGGCGAGACGCAGCGCATCGAACTCGCGGGCCGCATCGGCCTGCAGGCGGCGCGGGAGGAGCAGAACTTCCCGCTGGAGGTGCACATCGTCGACGATGGCCCGAAGATCCGGGACGACAACGTCTCCGTGCTGTCCGTGTCGGTCGCCGACGCCGATAACGACGGCGTGATCGACGTGGACGACGCCTTCCCCGACGATTCGGACTACGCGAACGACGCCGATGCCGACGGCCTGCCCGACGACTGGGAGGCGGACTACGGCTACGACCCGACGACGGCGGACGACGCCACCGCGGACGAGGACGGCGACGGCATGACGCTGGCCGACGAATACCGCGCCCGTGCCTTCCCGAAACTCGCCGAGCGCGCGGCGGCCGAGACCGGCGCGCGGCTCACCGCGCCGGAGACCGGCGCCGAGGACCGCTTCGGCCAGGCGCTCGCGGGCGGCGACTTCAACGACGACGGCTACGCCGACGTCGTGATCGGCGCGCTCCGCTACCAGGACGCAGGCGCCGCCTTCATCGCCTGGGGCTCGGAGAACGGCGTGACGGCCGAGCTGACCGAGCTCACCGCCGGCACCGACTACAGTTCCTACGGCCGCGCCGTCGCCGCCGGCGACTGGAACGACAGCGGCTATCCCGACGTGGCCGTCGCCAGCGAGAGCGGCATCGACATCCACTACAACAACGGCGCGGTCTACGACACGCCGGACCGGACTCTGACGGGCCTCGAGCCGGGCGTGGAGCTGGGCACGTACCTCGCGAGCGGCGACCTGGACGGCGACGGCATCGACGACCTGGTGGCGCTGAGCGGCGTCTCCGGCGAGCGCGCCCGGGTGTACGTCTACCGCTCCACCACGGGCGGCCCGGACGGCCCGCCGCTGGTCCACGCCCTGGACGTCTTCTCGGCCTCCGCCGCGGCGGTGGCCGACATCGACGGCGACGGCCTCTCGGACCTCCTCATCGGCGGCGGCGAGAAGGTCACGGGCTATCTCGGCGCGGACAACGACTGGGCGGCGCCGGCGCTCGTGCCCGCGGCGTCCTTCGAGTTACAGGCGCTGCAGTCTGCCAGCCGCTTCGGCTTCAGCATCGCCAGCGGCGCCGACATCGGCGGCGACGGCATCGCCGACCTGGTGGTGGGCGCCTACGGCGGACGCGGCCGCATCCACGTCTACGACAGCACCACGCAGTACTGGGTGGCCGGTGTCGCCGAGATCGTCAGCACCACGCCGCCGGCGCAGACCATCGCCGGCCGCGACGATGGCAGCGACCCGGCAGACGCCTGGGGCGACCAGTTCGGGGTGCGCGTGGCCCTGGGCCATCTCGACCGGGACGCTTACGCCGACGTGATGGTCGGCGCCAACCGGGGCGGCGTGACCGACGCCGGCTACGTGCAGGTCTACCGCGGCGGCCCGGACGGCCTCACCGCGGACCCCGAGACCGGCGAGGGCGACATCGACTACGACATGCTCGGCTACTACGTCGCCATCCCGGGTGATGTGGACGGCGACGGCGTCGCCGACATCGCCGGCGGCGCGCCGGACATCGCCAGCCCCCAAAACCCCAACCCGGACGGCGGCTACGTGCGCATCTACCGTCACGCGCTCACGGCCGTCGACCCGGGGGACGACCCGGACGGTGACGGCGTCGCCACCGGCGCGGACAACTGCCCGGATACCGCCAACACCGACCAGGCGGATCTCGACGGCGACGGCATCGGTGACGCCTGCGACGACGACATCGACGGCGACGGCACCAGCAACGAGTTCGATAACTGTCCGCGCACGGCCTCCGACGACCAGTCCGACCTGGACGGCGACGGCGTGGGCGATGCCTGCGACGACGACATCGACGGCGACGGCACGGCCAACGCCGACGACGCCTTGCCCCGGGACGCACGCTACAGCGCCGACACCGACGGCGACGGCATGCCGGATGCCTGGGAAACCGACAACGGCCTGAACCCGGAGGACGCCGCGGATGCCGACACCGACGCCGACGGCGACGGGCGCACCAACGCGGACGAATTCCGCGCCGGCGGCGACCCCAATAACGACGACGTGCCGCCCGAGGTCACCGCACCCGACGACATCGTCGTGGACGCCATCGGCCCGCACACGCCGGTGGACCTCGGCCAGGCGACGGCGAGCGACGGTCGTGACGGCGCACTCAGCGCCTCCCCCGACCGGCAGGGACCGTTCCCGCCGGGACGCCATGTCGTGACCTGGCGCGTGACCGATGCGGCCGGCAACGAGGCCGCCGACACCCAGCAGGTGGACGTGCGGCCGCTGGTGAACTTCGCCGCCGGCGCCCTGGCGATGGGCGAGGGCACGGAGCGTGTCGTCACCGTGAGGCTGAACGGCCCGGCGCCGGAATACCCGGTGGTCGTCCCCTATACCGTGAGCGGGACTGCGACCGAGGGCGAGGACTACGAGTTCGACAGCAGCGAGGCCGAGATCCGGTTCGAGGGCGGCGGTCTCGCCGGCAACCCGACGCAGAGCATTATCGCCCTGCGCACTTTCGCCGACGCGCTGCCCGAACTGGACGAGACGATCGTGCTGCGTCTCGGCGAGCCTGGCAATTCCGGCAACGCGGTGGTCGGCGGCAACGACGAGTTCGTGATCACCATCTCCGAGACCAATCTGGCGCCCACCCCGAGCATGGACATCGTGCAGGCCTCCGAGCAGCGCACCACGGTGACCGCCGACGGCGGCCCGGTGCGGGTCAGCGTGGAGGGCGGCGACCCGAACGACGACGCGGTCAGCTACGACTGGAGCGC
>CAYRZI010000125.1:0-8125 GCA_964428605.1 uncultured Woeseiaceae bacterium | reverse complement strand
GGCATGGACCCATTACCCACGACCATCTACGACGCCGAGGGCGTACGGGCGCTGGACCGCTGCGCGATCGAGCGCCAGGGCATCCCCGGCTACACCCTAATGTGCCGCGCGGGTACCGCGCTGCTCACGACACTGGAGGCCGAATTCCCGGCCTGCAACCGCCTGCTGGTGGTGTGCGGCGCGGGCAACAACGCGGGCGACGGCTACGTGCTTGCCCGGCTGGCGCGGGAGGAGGGCTATCACGTCGTCGTCGCGGCCCTGGTGCCGCCGGCATCTCTGGGCGGCGACGCGGCCCGTGCCTTCGAGGATTTCGCGCGGGACGGCCGCGAAGCCGTGACATGGGATCCGGCCCTGCTGGACGAGGCGGACCTGGTGGCCGATGCCATCCTCGGCACCGGCCTCACCCGGGACGTGGACGGACGCTTCGCGGAGGCCGTGGATGCGATCAACGATTCGGGTCTGCCGGTGCTCGCCGTGGACATCCCGTCCGGACTGGACGCCGACGACGGGCGCATTCGCGGCACCGCGGTACGCGCCGACGCCACGGCCACCTTCGTGGGGCTGAAGGCGGGCCTGGTCACCGGCGCCGGGCCGGACGTCTGCGGCCGGCTGTATTTCTCCGGACTGGAAGTGCCGGCCGAGTGTGCGGCTGCGGCGCAACCCGTGCTGCGCCGGCTGAGCGAGGACGCGCTGGCGGGGCTCCTGCCCCGGCGGCCGCGCTCGGCGCACAAGGGCCTGTTCGGCCACCTGCTGATCGTGGGCGGTGCGCCGGGCATGGGCGGTGCCGTGCGCCTGGCGGGCGAGGCCGCGCTGCGCAGCGGGGCCGGTCTGGTGACGATCGCCACCCACCCGTCCCATGCCGCCGTGGTCACGGGCGGGCGACCGGAACTCATGTGCCGCGGCATCGAGCGGGAGGAGGATCTGGCGCCTTTGTTCGAGCGGGCGACCCACCTCGCGCTGGGGCCGGGCCTAGGCACCGGCGGATGGGGTCGGGAGATGTTTGCCGCGGCGCTGGCCGGCGGCCTGCCGGCGGTGCTGGATGCCGATGCGCTCAACCTGCTGGCGGCCGAGCCGCGGCGTAACGACCACTGGATCCTGACGCCTCATCCCGGCGAGGCGGGCAGGCTGCTCGATAAGGGCGCCGGGGACGTGCAGGGCGACCGCATGGGCGCGGCCACGGCCATCAGCGAACGCTACGGCGGCGTGGCCGTGCTGAAGGGCGCCGGCACACTGGTGGCGGCGCAAGACGCGCTGCCGGCGATCTGTACCGACGGCAACCCGGGCATGGCCTCGCCCGGCATGGGGGACGTCCTGACCGGCATCGTGGGCGCACTGCTGGCCCAGGGACTGGCACCCCGGCGGGCGGCCGAAGCGGGCGTGCTCGTGCACGCGCTGGCCGGCGATGCGGCGGCACGTCAGGGCGAGCGGGGCTTGGTGGCGGGAGACCTGATTGCCGGAATACGCACGTGGGTGAATCCCTGAGCCTGGAACTCGGGGACGCGGCGGCCACCGAGGCACTGGGCGCTGCGCTGGCGCGGGCGCTGGCCGGGCTGCGCGACAACAGCTGTCTGGTCCTGCTGGAGGGCGACCTCGGGGCCGGCAAGACGACCCTGGTGCGCGGCCTGCTGCGCCAGGCCGGGCACACGGGACCGGTGCCGAGCCCGACCTACACCCTGGTGGAGCCCTACGAGATCGGCGGCAGGACCCTGTACCACCTGGACCTGTACCGCATCGCCGATCCGGAGGAACTCGAGTATCTGGGCTGGCGGGACATGGCGGATGCCGTCGCGCTGGTCGAGTGGCCCGAGCGGGCCCCGGAGCTGGCGGCGCAGGCGGACTTGGTCATCCGGCTGGTGCACGCCGACGGCGGGCGGCGGGCCCGCATCACCGCGCTGACAGCCAGTGGGGCGGCGCTGGCGCAGGCGCTGCAGCAGGCAACGCCGCACTTCAAGTAATTGCCGTATATTGCTGGTTAACCACGGAAAAAGTGCTTGGAATTCCGTACCGCTTGAGTATACTGGAGCAGCCTTATGTCGAGTGCTCA
Organism: uncultured Woeseiaceae bacterium; assembly: GCA_964428605.1. Taxonomy (GTDB): domain Bacteria; phylum Pseudomonadota; class Gammaproteobacteria; order Steroidobacterales; family Woeseiaceae; genus Lentisalinibacter. Next base: position 6,081 of record CAYRZI010000125.1, on the reverse strand, counting down.
CGGCGTCCGGGTCTATGCAGCGAGCGGGGATAACACTTTTACTGGCAGCGGTCTTCGCAGCGCTGTGCCTGCCGACGGCGCCGGCGTCCGCAGCCACCGTCGAGGACATCCGCCTCTGGTCCGAAGACGGCAAGACCCGGGTGGTACTGGACCTGAGCGCTCCCGCCGATCACACCCTGTTCACGCTGCCGCGGCCCGACCGCGTGGTGGTCGACGTGCGCGACAGCCGGCTCGGCGACCGGCTGGCCAGGCTGCCGGCGGGCAGCGGTTACGTGCGCGGCATCCGCGCCGCCCCGCGGGACGGCAGGGACGTGCGCATCGTGCTCGACCTCGAACGCCCGGTGCGGCCGCACAGTTTCAGTGCCGGCCCCTACGGCCGCTACGGCGACCGCCTGGTCATCGACCTGGCCGAGCCGGGCGTGCCGGAGCCGGTGAAGACGGTGCGCCGGCGCCCGGACGCCGAGCCCCGGGACCTGGTGATCGCCGTCGATCCCGGTCACGGCGGGCGTGATCCGGGCGCCATCGGCCAGGGGTGGACCCGGGAGAAGGACGTCGTGCTCGCCATCGGCCGGAAGCTCGCCGCCAGGATCGACGCCGAACCCGGCATGCGCGCGGTGCTCGTGCGCAAGGACGACCGGCTCATCCCGCTGCGCGAGCGGATGGAATACGCTCGCCGGCATCGCGCCGACCTGTTCGTCTCGGTGCATGCTGACGCCGTGCGGGACAAGCGGGCGCGGGGCTCTTCGGTCTGGGTGCTGTCGCTGAAGGGCGCGAGCGACGAGGCCGCGCGCCGCCTGGCCGAGCAGAACAACACCCACCTCATCGGCGGCGTCGAACTGTCGGACAAGGACGAGGACCTGGCCTCGGTATTGCTGGACCTGTCCCAGAATGCGTCCCTCGGCGCCAGCATGGAGGTCGGCAGGAGCGTGATCGACGAGCTGGCCAAGGTGGGCAGGGTGCACAAGCGCACGGTGCAGCAGGCCGGTTTCGCGGTGCTGAAGTCCCCGGACGTCCCGTCCATCCTGGTCGAGACGGCCTTCATCTCGAACCCGAGCGAGGAGCGCAAGCTCAACGACCGGAATCACCAGGACCGGCTCGCCAATGCCATCCTGGCCGGCATACGCAACTACTTCTACGCCAATCCGCCGCCGGACTCGTGGGTGGCCCGGGCCGTACGCCAGGGCCGCCAACCCCAGGTGAAGCACGTGATCGCCCGCGGCGACACGCTGAGCGAGATCGCCATGCGCTACAACGTGAGCATCTCGTCCATCCGCGCCGTGAACGACATCGCGGGTGACCGCATCCGCATCGGCCAGGTGCTGCGCATCCCCTCCGACGGCTGAGCCGCCTGGCGGCCGTTCGCGGCTTTGTGACAGAATCCGCCTACGGGCCGATGGTCGTGCCCGTCTCCCGCATCATGGCCATCCGAGTACTCCCCGAACATCTGGTGAATCAGATCGCCGCCGGCGAGGTGGTGGAGCGCCCGGCGTCCGTGATCAAGGAGCTGGTGGAGAACAGCCTGGACGCCGGTGCCCGCCGCGTCGAGGTGGATATCGAGGCGGGCGGCGCGCGCCTGCTGCGGGTGCGCGACGACGGCATCGGCATTCCCGAGGAGGAAGTGGGGATGGCGCTCGCCCGTCATGCCACCAGCAAGATCGACAGCCTCGACGATCTGGAGGCCGTCGCCTCCCTCGGTTTCCGCGGCGAGGCGCTGCCGAGCATCGCCTCGGTGTCGCGTCTGTCGCTGGTCTCCCGCGCGGCCGGCGGCGATACCGCCTGGCGGGTGAGCGCCGACAACGGCACGGTCTCGGAGGCGGTCCCCGCCGCCCACCCGCAGGGCACCACCGTCGAGGTGCGGGACCTGTTCTTCAATACGCCGGCCCGGCGCCGATTCCTGCGCACCGAGAAGACCGAATTCCAGCACATCGACCGGGCGGTGCGCCGGTTGGCCCTGTCCCGCTTCGACGTCCAGTTCACACTCACGCATAACGGGCGCAGCGTGATGCACCTGCCCGCGGCCACGGACGGAGCAGGCCGCCTGCGCCGGCTCGCGCAGGTGCTGGGCGAGCGCTTCGCGGCCGAGTGCATCGAGGTGGAGCGCGAAGCGCAGGGCATCGCGCTCGCCGGCTGGCTCGCGCTGCCCACCTATTCCCGCAGCCAGGCGGACCTGCAGTACAGCTACGTGAACGGCCGTGGCGTGCGGGACAAGGTGCTCATGCATGCCGTGCGCCACGGCTACCGGGACGTGCTGTTCCACGGCCGCCACCCGGCCTACGTGATCAGCGTGAGCCTGGACCCGGCGCGGGTGGACGCCAACGCCCACCCCGCCAAGCACGAGGTGCGCTTCCGCGACTCGCGCAGCGTGCACGAGTTCGTCTTCCGCAGCGTCGAGGAGGCGCTGGCGGACACGCGACCCGGGGCGCGACAGGGGACGGCCGTGGTGGCGGCGCCGGCTACGCTGCAACCGTTCCGCCAGTCGGCCATGCCGCTCGCCTCCGGGCAGGGTCGGGCCGCCGCCGAGCCCCTGGCCGACTATGCGGCCCTGTCCGGCGAAGCGGAGCCCGGCACGGCGTCGCCGGCGGCTGGGGCGGAAGCGATTGCCGCCGGGGCCGACACGGTGCCGCCACTCGGCTATGCGCTCGCGCAGCTGCACGGCGTCTATATCCTCGCGCAGAACGCCGACGGGCTCATCCTGGTGGACATGCATGCCGCCCACGAGCGCATCACCTACGAGCGGCTGAAACGCGCCTTCGACGACCGCAACGTCGTGCGCCAGCCGCTGCTGGTGCCGCGTGCCGTGGACGTCTCGCGCGCCGAGGCGGACCTGGCCGAGGAGCACGCTCGGGCCTTCCGCGACGTCGGCCTGGCGGTGGGCCGGCACGGCCCGGAGTCGGTGGTGATCCGGGAGATTCCGACGCTGCTGGCCGCCTCCGCCGCCGAGGAACTGCTCCGCGACGTGCTGGCGGATCTCGCCGAGCACGGCACCAGCGGCCGCATCGCCGACCACGTGGACGAGCTGCTGGCCACCATGGCCTGCCATCATTCCGTGCGGGCCAACCGCGCGATGACGGTCCCGGAAATGAACGCGCTGCTGCGGGCAATGGAGACCACCGAGCGGGCCGACCAGTGCAACCACGGCCGTCCGACCTGGACGGCACTGAGCCTGCGGGAACTGGACCGCCTGTTCCTGCGCGGACAGTGACCGGGGGCGTGCAGGAGCGTGACGCCGCCAGCCCCGTGATCTGCCTGCTGGGGCAGACCGCCGCCGGCAAGACCGACATCGCCGTGGAACTGGCCCGGCGCCTGCCGGTGGAGATCGTCAGCGTGGATTCGGCGATGGTGTACCGGGGCATGGACGTCGGCACCGCAAAGCCCCCGCCGGAGGTGCTGGCCGAGGCCCCCCACCGGCTGATCGACATCCGCGAACCCGAGCAGACCTACTCCGCGGGCGAGTTCCGGCGCGACGCCCTGCGCGCCATCCGGGAGATCCGCGGGGCGGGCCGCATCCCCCTGCTGGTGGGCGGCACGATGCTGTATTTCCGGGCGCTGACCCGGGGTCTCGCGTGCCTGCCCGGCCGGGATCCGGCCGTGCGGGCGGCCATCGACGCGCGGGCGCGGGCGAGCGGCTGGCCTGCACTGCACGCGGAGCTGGCACGGGTGGACCCCGAGACGGCGGCGCGCATCGGGCCGGCCGACGCCCAGCGCATCCAGCGGGCACTGGAGGTCCGGGAGCTGAGCGGCCGGCCGCTCTCGGCCTGGCACCGGGAGGAGCGCGAGCGGCGAGATGAGGAGCAGGCCCCGATGCACTACCTCCGGCTGGCCCTCGTCTTCGCCGACCGGCAGATCCTGCGCGAGCGTATCCGCCGCCGCTTCGGTGCCATGCTCGAGGCCGGTTTCGTCGCCGAGGTGGAGCGGCTGCTCGCACGGCCGGGCCTGACCCCCGGGGCGCCGTCGCTGCGGGCGGTGGGTTATCGCCAGCTCGTGAGCCATGTGGCGGGCGAGACGACGCTGGCCGAGGCCCGCCGCAGGGCCGAGGTGGCCACGGCGCGGCTGGCCAAGCGCCAGCACACCTGGATCCGGGGCGAGGAGGAGGTGGAATGCCTGGACCCCCTTGATCCCGCCACGCCCGGCCGCATATCCGGGGCAATCGAGGCACACATCGGTCGTCCCGACGGGGGCTGACGCGCTGCAGGCTGTGGTATGCTGCGCCGGTGCCTGCTTGGGTTGAGGCACCCGCACCGGTTTGCCCGCGGCGCGCCCGCGGCGACGGGCAGGTTCCGGCGGGACAACGATAACAACAAGGAGTACTGAGGATGGCCAAGGGCCAGTCTTTGCAAGATCCGTTTCTGAACATCCTGCGCAGGGAAAAGGTGCCGGTCTCCATCTACCTGGTGAACGGCATCAAGCTGCAGGGACAGATCGATTCGTTCGATCAGTTTGTCGTTTTGCTGAAGAACAGTGTCAATCAGATGGTGTACAAGCACGCCATCTCGACGGTGGTGCCGTCGCGCAACGTCCGTCTCCCGGCTGCCGACGAAGGCGGGGATGACGCCGACTGAGCGGAGCAGCACGTTCTCCCCGGAGGTTCCTCTTGTTTGAACGCCCGAAGAGCGGTGAGCGTGCGATTCTGGTCAATATCGAGTTCGGTGCCGCGCCGGACCCGGAGGAGTGCCAGGAGCTGACGGAGCTGGCGCTTTCCGCCGGTGCCGACTTGCTGGCGAGCGTCGACGTCTCCCGCCGCTCCCCGGAGCCCCGCTACCTGATCGGCAGCGGCAAGGTCGACGAACTCGCCGAGCGTGTCGCGGAGGAATGCGCGGAGCTGGTCATCTTCGGCCGCGACCTGTCGCCGAGCCAGGAACGCAATCTGGAGAGCCGCCTGCGCTGCCGCGTCCTCGACCGCACCGGCCTGATCCTCGACATCTTCGCCCAGCGCGCCCGCTCTCACGAAGGCAAGCTGCAGGTGGAGCTCGCCCAGCTGCGCCACATCGCCACCCGGCTGGTCCGGGGCTGGACCCACCTCGAGCGCCAGAAGGGCGGCATCGGCCTGCGTGGGCCGGGCGAGACCCAGCTCGAGACCGACCGCCGGCTGATCCAGGACCGCATTCGCCGCATCCGGGCCCGCCTCGAGAAGGTGGACAGCCAGCGCGAGCTCGGCCGCCGCAACCGCCTGCGCGGCGAGGTACCGACGGTGGCACTGGTCGGCTACACGAATGCCGGCAAGTCCACCCTGTTCAACCGGCTGACCGAGGCCCGCGTGTACGCCGCGGATCAGCTGTTCGCCACCCTGGACCCGACGCTCAGGCGTCTGGAACTGCCCGACGCCAGCGAGGTGGTGCTGGCGGACACCGTGGGTTTCGTCCGTGACCTGCCCCACGAGCTGGTCGCCGCGTTCCGCTCGACGCTGAAGGAGACCCGGGACGCGAGCCTGATCCTGCACGTCATCGACGCCAGCGACCCCCAGCGCCTGCAGCGCATCCGCCAGGTGAACGAGGTGCTGGAACAGATCGGCGCGCGGGAGGTGCCGCAGATCAGGGTGTACAATAAGATCGATATTCTCGGGCGCCGGCCGCGGCTGGAGTCCGACGATGATGGCAATAATGGCAATCCACGCGGCGTCTGGCTCTCCGCCCGCACGGGCGAGGGGTTGGATCTGCTGCTGGAGGCTCTCCGGATGAAGTTCCGTGCCCGCCGGGTGACCGGCAGGCTGCGGCTCGCGCCCGCGGAGGGCCGGCAGCGCTCGGTGCTGTATGGTGCGGGTGCCGTGGTGCAGGAACAGCCCGCCGAGGACGGCGGGTGGTGGCTGGAGCTGGACATGGATGCGACAGATTTCGCCCGGTTCTGCGCCCATGAGAGTATCGCCGGGGACCGCCTCGAGCCGTACCGTGAGGACGGCGGGGCGGGCGTCGAACAACGCGCGGCGTCCTGACGCCGGCAAAGGGTTAAACGAAGCACATGGCCTGGAACGAATCTGGTAAGGGCGACGATCCCAAGGACCCCTGGGGTGGTAGGGATCAGGGCCCGGCCGACCTGGACAAGATCATCCGCGACTGGCAGCGCCGGCTGCGAGCAGCCTTCGGCGGC
>CAYRZI010000124.1:0-8255 GCA_964428605.1 uncultured Woeseiaceae bacterium | reverse complement strand
CCATCCCGGCGCCTTCATCCTCCTGATTTCAGGCGCCAGCTACCATACAAGGGCCTTCAGGCCCGACCCGGCGCCGGGCTTGAAGGGTCGCGCCTGAAGGCGCTCCTACAGGGTGCCCGTGGGAGGGGCTTTAGCCCCGGTTCCCCAGGGTGTCGGGCCTGAAGGCCCTCCTGCAAATGTCTGTGTCAGTGCGGGGTCGTGCCCGTGATCGCGTGGTAGAGCACGGACAGTCCCGGATTGAAGCAGCCGTCGCCGTGGACATGCTCCTTGCCGGGCACCAGCTGCCGGTGCGGCTCGTCGTGCAGGGTGATGCCGAACAGCGCCGGAGAAACGCGGGAGGCGGCCTGCTCCGGACGCTCGTAGATGGTCTCGTCTTCCTTGATGGTCGCCAGTACCACGAGATCCTCTATCCGATCCTCCGCCACGGTCAGCGGGTTGTCCGAAAGGATCACGAAATCGGCCAGTTTCCCCGGCGTGATGCTGCCTTTCTGGCTTTCCTCGAAGTGCTGCCAGGCGGGCCAGATCGTCATCGCCTTCAGCGCGGTCTCGACCGGCACGCGGTGCATGGGGCCGAGTATGTCGCCGGTCCTCGACCGGCGAGTCACCGTGGCAGACAGGACGCGCATGGAGTTGGGCAGTGCCACCGGCGCATCGTGGTGGCTGCCGAACATCATGCCCCGGTCCAGCACCCAGCCGGTGGGCGAGATGTTGTCCGCACGCTCCGGGCCGAGCACCGACTCCCGATGCCAGTCGCCCCAGTAGAAGGTATGCATCGGATACAGCGACGGGAAGATGTCCAGCTCGTCCAGCTCGGCGACCTGGTCGAATCTCAGCGTCTGGCCGTGGATCAGCACCGGCCGGTTCGCCACGTCCGGGTACTTCTGCCGGGCGGCCCTGACCGCGGTGATGAACTGGTCGATGGCCGCGTCGCCGTTGGCGTGGCAGAGGATCTGCCACCCGTTCGCGAATGCCTTCTCGACCGCCTCGACGGCGGTCTCCCCGGTGATGGCACCGTAGCCCCGGTAGTCCTCCGGCTGACCTTCCGGCACCATGAAATACGGTTCCGTCAGGAAGGCGGTCTTGCCCTGGGGCGAGCCGTCGATGGTGAGCTTTGCGCCGCCGACGCGGAACCGGTTCACGTACTGCATGGAGGGCCTGATGTCGTCCACCTCCAGGATGTCCGGATAGCCGACCAGATCGACCAGCAGATCGCCTTTGTCCGCCACGCGCTGCATGGCGTCGAGCGATGCCTGCATGGCACGGCCTTCCTGCACTGTGGTGTAGCCGAAGGAAGCCGCCAGCTTCGTGCCCTCGATGACCAGGGCCTCGTTGATCGCGTCGTCGAATTGCGCGGCCAGCTTCGAGATCAGATAAAAGAAGGCGTACTCCTCCAGTACGCCGTTCGGCTGATTCGATCCGGCCTCCCGCCGGAACACGCCTCCCTCCGGATCCTTCGTCTCCGCCGTGACGCCCGCGAGTTCCAGCGCCTTCGTGTTGGCGACGCCGAGGTGGCCGGACTGGTGGATGATGAGGACCGGGTACTCGCTGGAGACGGCGTCCAGCTCCTGGCGGGTGGGATGGCGCTGCTCGGCGAGCTGGGAGTCGTCATAGCCGAAGCCGGCAATCCAGCCGACCCGCTCGACGGCCCTCACGTTCTGCTCCGCCCAGTCGCTGAGCAGCTTCTGCAGCGACGGGATGTCGCTGCCGAGACCGTCCGGCGGCGGCAGCAGGTTCGCCGTTGAGGCCTGCAGCCCGATCATGTAGCCGTGGCCGTGGGAGTCCACGAACCCGGGCAGCATCGTGCGGCCGGCGAGATCCACCCGGCGGGTGTTCTCCCCTGCGGTGTCCAGGACCTCCGCCTCGCTGCCTACCGCGAGGATGCGCCCGTCACGCACGGCGACGGCCTCTGCGGCGGGCTTCGCATCGTCTATCGTGATGATGGTGCCATTGTGATAGATCGTGTCCGCGGGTTCGGCGGCTGCCGCCGCGAGCGTGGCGAAAGCCCCGACCGCTGTCGCCACAGCGATGATCGTTCTTCTCATGCTCAGCTCCTGATCAGTTCATTCAAGCCCAGGGATATCGCGCTCATTCCGCCCGAAAGACCGTGCGCCCTTCCTTGATGGTCTCGACGACCCGGATGTCTCTGATCGCCAGCGGTTCCGCCGTCAGGGGATTGCCGTCGAGGATCACCAGGTCGGCGAGCTTGCCGGGTTCCAGCGAGCCCTTGCGGTCCTGCTCGCCGTACTGCTCGGCCGCCCACAGCGTCATTGCCTTCAGCCCTTCCAGCGGCGTCACTCTCTGTCCGGGCCCGATCTCGTCGCCGGCACGCGAGACGCGGTTGACCGCCGACCAGAGCATGAACATCTGGTCGAGGGGCACCACCGGGGCGTCGGTGTGATTGGTCGGACGCAGGCCGGCGTCTATCGCGTCGCGCATCGGGCTGATGTAGCCCGCCTGCTCCCGGCCGCGGTTCGCGATGTGGGCCTCGGCGAAGTAGTAGGTATGCAGTGTGTAGAACGAGGGCCGGATGCCGTATTCGACGAATGCGTCGATCTGATCGGGACGGGTGAACTGGGCATGGATGGCCGTCACGTTCCGGTCCCGCAACGGATCATCGGCCGCGGCGAACTCGTGGGCCGCGATCAGCGAGTCGATCGCCGCATCGCCGTTCACGTGGAAGGTGACCGGCACGCCGAGTTCGTAGACGGTCTTCAGGCCCTGGTTGATGACGTCCTGCGGCGCGAACAGCTCGCCTTTCCAGTTCTCCTCGCCGCCCGGCCCGCCCGTCAGGTACGGCGTCGTGAAGGCGGCGGTACGCCCCTGCGGAGACCCGTCGATGGTGATCTTCACGCCGCCGATCTTCAGTCGATCGCGATACTCGCCCCACTGCTCGACGGGGAATTCGGCGAGCACCTTCTCCACGTCCGTTACGAACGGAAACACCACCACGTCGATACTGTGGGCGCCGGCCTCCGCCGCACGCCTGATCGCCTGCAGCTGGTGGAGATGCGTGGCGCCTTCCTGGGCGGTGGTGATACCGGCGGCGGCGTACATGCGATGCGCCGCCCTGGTTCCCGCGATCTCCTCGTCCGGCGTGAGCGGCGGCGTCTGCTCGAAGATGGGCAGAAACGCCGTCTCCATGATCAGTCCCCAGGGCTCGCGCGTACCCGGCTTGCGGACGATGACGCCGCCCGCCGGCGTCTCGGTATCGGCATCGATGCCGTACTGCTCGAGCGCCATGCTGTTCAGCACGGCTCCGTGCATGGAGATGTGATCGACGCGCACGGGATTGTCCGGGAACGCGGCATCCAGGTCGTCCCGGTTCAGCAGCCGTCCGTCGGGCATCACCGTGTCGTCGTAACCGTAGGCCATGATCATCTGCCCGGCGGGAATCTCACGTTCCGCGGCGAAGCGCTCGAGCTCGGCGACGATGCTGTCGACGTCCTTGCCCGGTCCGGCCGGCGGCGGATAGAGATTGACCTGATCGGCCAGGAACAGCGCATTGAAGTAGTGGCTGTGGCCGTCGATGAAGCCCGGCGTCAGCGTCCTGCCCTGCAGGTCGACCATCTCCGTCGACTCGCCGCGGTAGGCGGATACCGTCTCCTCGCTGCCCACGGCGAGAATCCGGCCGTCCGCCACCGCCAGGGCTTCGGCGATGGTGTCTTCGTCGTCCAGGGTCAGTATGTCGCCGCCGTGATAGATGACGTCGGCAGAGGGAGCTGCCGGGGCCACGGACGCTTCCTCCCCGGACGGACTGCAGCCGGCCAGGGCCGCGATGCCGATCAGCGCGACGAGTGCGAGTGGGATGAGTTTCCGGGCGGTGGTCATACTCGTTACCCTCCTCCTGGGCGCGGAACTACTTCGGGAAAAGCAGCGTGAATACGATGCGCACGCCCCAGCCCTCCGGCCCCGCCTCCGGACTGTCGACATAATAGCGCACGCCTCCGCCAATGCTTACGAGCTGACCGCCGATCGTCGTGACCTTCGTTGCGACGGTGCTGACGGGTATGGACCACTGCTCGCCCTCCCAGTCGTAGGTGCTCTCGGTCTGCAGCGTGAAGGTCCAGGCATCGGGCGTCGTGTAGGAGACGAAAGGTTGCAGGAACGTGGCGTTGATGTCGCTGCGGTTGCCGTCGCCGGCGAAGGAGACGATGTGGTTGGTCAGCCCGCCGTAGGTCCAGGGGCCCTGTTGGCGCAGCGCCACCGCCGTCGGGCCGATGCCCCATTTCTCCGCACCCAGCAGTTCGTCCGTCGCCGTGGGCAGCAGGAATACGGGTCCGACGCCCCAGATCCAGCCGCCGTCCGTCGGCTCCACCGGCGAGAAGAACGCACTCTGCACGACATCGCCCAGGCCGGACTGACCGCCGGCGCCCGGGAAGATGTCGTCCTGGTCGATCAGCGGCACGATGGTGCGGGAGATGAGGTTCCAGTCCTCGTTCAGTGACACGGGAATAACCGGCTGGAAGTTCAGATAGGACCTGGTGCCGTCGTCCAGCGGACCGATATCCTGGTCGTAGTTCCACTGGAAGGGCACGCTGATGAGTGCAGCAACGGGGTTCGCGAGCTGCTTCGCGAGTTCTTCCTGGCTCTCCTGTGCTGCGGCCGTGCCGGTCAGTGCCAGCCCGGCAGCCATGGCCGCTATGCAGAAATGGCGGTTGTTCATCCTGGTTCCTCGATGGGCTATCTGTTCGGTCCGGTGCGGGCCGGCGTGGCTCGGTTCGCTCGCACCGTACTTTCTGGAAATTCGGGCAGCGGGAAAATATCATCGCGTGCGGAAGCAGAATGATGGCTGTAGACAATTGGTCATGGACACAGAGACAAGCATGGACAGCCTGGACGACGCCCGCGAATTCCTCAGACACCGCGGTTGGCTCGCCGAGCTCCCGGCGGATCTGCGAGACGCGCTGCTCGCGCGTTGCCGTCTGCTACCTCCTTTCTCCCGTGAGGACACGGTATTCCGAATCGGTGACGAGCCGGACGGTGTCTACGGCGTCGTCTCCGGTTGTTTTGCTTTACAGCTGGCGCCTAACGAACAGGGACCGCATACGTTCCACCTGTGCCGTCCGGGAGCCTGGTTCGGCGAACTGGCCCACTGCCTGGGTAGGCCCCGGGCGACGACGCTGATTGCCACCCGGCGGAGCCGCTGCCTGCGGGTTCCCGCAAGGGAACTGGAGGGACTGCTGAAAGAGAAACCGGAGCTCTGGCGCTGGTTGGCCCTGTCCCTGGCCCATAACGTGAAGATCGCATTCTCCGCCGTGGACGACATGACGATCCGCCTGCCGAGACGCCGGATCGCCGCGGTCCTGCTCCGGCTCGCCGGCTCACGCGGCGACGCTTTCGCGGATGCGGAGGCCTCGGCGGAACTCGATGTGACCCATCACGATATCGCGTTTCTCGCGAACGTATCGCGAAGCGCAGTCGGCGAGAACCTGCGTCTGCTGGAGGAAGAGGGCTTCCTGGAATGCAGCTACGGCCGGATCACACTGCTCGATCCCGGCGGGCTGCAGTCCTGGCTCGGGGACACGGCCTAGGCTCCGGCGGAACCTCGCGATGCCGGCAGCTGCCCGGCATCGGTGGTGTCCAGACGATAAGTAAGGAAGCGATAGGTCTTGTAGCGCTCGAAGGTCGCCGCGCTCCGGTGCCCGTCCAGGTACTTGTAGCGGAACTTCGCCAGCTTCTTGCGGAAGATGCGCCCGAGCAGCCAGCTCGTCTTCGGGTAGTTGCCGGTCAGATACTCGCCGAGCGTGCCCGCAGCGGGGGCGACCCGCGCCTGCAGCAGCTCGTTCAGCAGGTCGAGGTTGGGGCTGACCCGGGCGGTGATGTCCTCGTCGCGCAGGGGGGTGAGCGGGGCGGGGCGCATGCGTTCACGGAATCGCCGCCAGTCATGGCCGCCGCCGAAGCTGCGGTCGCCCGGCCCGCCGTCGCCGTGGTGCTCGGACTTGAAGAAATCACAGATCACCAGCAGGCCGCCCGGCTTCAGGAGCTCGCCGACGCCCCGGATCGCCGCATCGAGGTCGATGTACTGGAAACTCTCGCTGAAGAGCACCACGTCGTACACACGGCCGGCCGTCTCGCTCGACAGATCCTCGAATCCGCACTCGAAGATGCGCGAGGGCTCGCCCGGCGCAGACTCCAGGCGTGCGGACACGCGGCGGGAGAGGCGCTCCGAGGGGATCACGCCGTCGGCGACATAGCCGCGGGCGCGCATCTGCGCCATCAGATGACCCGTGCCGCAGCCGACGTCGAGGACCCGCACCGGTCCCGGCTCCGGCGGCGGCAGCGCATCGAGCAGCATGTCGGAGTAGCGCTGCTGTGCCACCTTCAGGTTCGCCATCGACGGCTCGAGTCCGTCGCCCCACAAACCGTAGTGGAGGTCGTCGGCGCCGAGCAGCTGCTCCGTGAGTACCAGGCCGAGCTCCCGGCTGTTCATTCGATCTCGTGACAATGTTCCGGTCTCCGCATCGGTTTCCCGGCAGCTTACTACAGGGCGACGATCACGGCGGCGTGAGCGGGCCGGACACGGAATGCGGGCGGCGTCACCAGGGGGTGTTTACCTCCGCCGGGAGCGAAAGAAAGGCGCCCCGGATTCCGGGGCGGCCTTTTCGTCTAGAAGCCTGGCGGTGACCTGCTCTCTCATGGCGAGACCCCGCGCTACCGGAAGTATTCATCCCTGCGGTGGGACGTCGGGACCGGATTGCGGGCTAGCCCGTCTTCGCCTCGGCCATGGCATGGACATCTGCCGCGGCAAGGCGGTCCCCGCCGATCGCCCAGTCGCCGCCCTCGAACTCCTTGATTCGCACCCAGGTCACTGGCCGCATCGCCTCGCCCTCGACCTCGACCATTGCGGCGGTCACTTTCTCGATCATCTGCTCCTTCTGCCGGTCAGTGAACACGTCCTTGATCACGTCGATCGTTACCAGTGGCATGGTTTCATCCTCCTGCTTGCAGTTTCGTCTTCAGGTGTTCGATCACCTCGCCCATCTCTCCGCTCGGGCTGAATTCAATGGCCTCGTAGTCTTCATCCACCCAGACCGTGTGACCGGGCGGCCAGTAGTAGACTTCGCCGGCGCGCACGACCTCTTCGTGCCCGTCCGCGTAGCGCACGTGGATGGAGCCCTCGAGCACCGTGCCCCAATGCGGACACGGGCACAGGTTCTGCGGCATGCCCTCCAGCAAGGGCGTGGCATCCGCTCCCTTCGGGAAGCGTATGCGCGCCACATTGAGGTCTCCCCAGTCCTCGGCCTGGATGCAGACGCCGCCTGCCTCCAGGCGCGTTGGCAAATCCGCACGTGTATGTTTCATCGTAATCTGCTCCCTTCTGTTGCCGCTGTTATGCTGCGGTGTGGGCTCTTTGTACGGCACCGGCCCGCACGGCGCTTGCAGGCCACGTGGAGATCTCGTGGAGATTTGCGGACAGGCGGCGGGCCGCTGTCTTATGCTGGCCGGCATGATCTACCGCTTCGATCGATTCGAGCTGGATATCGATAAGGCCGAACTCCGCGCCGACGGCCGGCCCCGACCGGTGGAACCGCAGGTCTTCGCGCTGCTCGCGCTTCTGGTGGAACACCGTGAGAGGCTGGTCTCGCGGGACGAGATCCTCGAGAAGCTGTGGGACCGGCGCGTGGTGACCGACTCGACGCTCAGCAGCCGCATAAAGTCGGCCCGAAAGGCGCTGGGCGACGACGGCAAGACACAGCGGTTCATCAAGACGATCCACGGGCGGGGCGTTCGTTTCGTCGCCGACGTACAAATCGAGCGACAGCCGGCCGCCGTGTCGCCAGGCGCCCACGCCGACGCTGAATCCGCCACGCCCGAGTCGGCCGACGGCGCAGCCCCGGCGGCAAGGCCGTCGATCGCCGTACTGCCGTTTCGCGTGATCGGCGAAGCCGATGTCTACGCCACGATCGGCGAGGGCCTGCCCCATGAACTGATCGCGGAACTGGCACGTCTGCGCTGGCTGTTCGTGATTGCCCGCGGTTCGTCGTTCCGCCTCGGAGGCGGCAATATGGACCCCGGTGAAGCGGGTCGGCTGCTCGGCGTGCACTACTGCCTCACCGGAGCCGTCGAGATCACCGGCCAGCGCCTCGCGGTCACTACGGAACTGATCGACACCCGGGACCACGATATCGTCTGGGCGGAACGCTACAGCGGATTCGTCGACGACGTGCACGCGGTGCGCGCGGAGATTCGAGCGCGGATGCTGACGTCGCTGGAGATCCAGATTCCCCTGCACGAGGCCGCAGCCGCACGCCTGC
>CAYRZI010000123.1:6873-8435 GCA_964428605.1 uncultured Woeseiaceae bacterium | reverse complement strand
GAGAAGGCGTACGAGGTGCGGATGCAACTGGAGGCGCGACGAGGCACCGTCTGATTACGGGGACAGTTGACTCAACCCGGAGTTGAGTCAACTGTCCCCGTAACTGGTGCGAAGTGGTGCCGCGTGCGATTCGCGATCGCCACCAGCGAGAGCATCACGGGCACCTCCACCAGTACGCCGACCACGGTGGCCAGCGCCGCCCCGGACTGCAGTCCGAACAGGCTGATGGCGACCGCCACCGCCAGCTCGAAGAAGTTCGAGGTACCGATCAGCGCGGCCGGAGCCGCGGTCTCGAAGGGGATGCGCCATGCCCAGGCCCACCCGTAGGCAATCGCGAAGATGCCGTAGCTCTGCACCAGCAGCGGGATGGCGATGAGCACGATCACGTCCGGCCTGGCAAGGATCGTCTCCGCCTGGAAGCCGAACAGCAGCACGACGGTGGCGATCAGCCCCATGATGGAGAACGGCTTCACCTTCGCGGTGAAGGCCGCTACACGCTCCGGGTCGTCATGACCGTCCAGGGCGCGGCGCGTCAGGTAACCCGCCGCCAGCGGCGTTACCACGTAGAGCACGACGGAGAGCAGCAGCGTCTCCCAGGGCACGACGACGTCGGTGATGCCGAGCAGGAAGGCGGCGAGCGGCGCGAAGGCGAACACCATGATGATGTCGTTGATGGAGACCTGCACCAGGGTGTAGTTGGCATCGCCGCGGACCAGCTGACTCCAGACGAACACCATCGCCGTGCAGGGTGCCACGCCCAGCAGGATCATCCCGGCGATGTACTCACGCGCCGTCTCGGGCTCGACCAGGCCGGCGAACAGATACTCGAAGAACAGCACGCCCAGCGCCGCCATGGTGAACGGCTTGATCAGCCAGTTGACCACCAGGGTGACGCAGAGCCCCTTCGGCCGGCGGCCGACGTCCTTCAGGGAAGCGAAGTCGACGTTCACCATCATGGGATAGATCATCAGCCAGATGAACACGGCGACCACCAGGTTCACGCTGGCATACTCCAGCGCCGCGACGGCGCGGAACAGTCCCGGGAAAACGGCCCCCAGCAGGACGCCGGCGACGATGCCGAGCCCCACCCAGACCGACAGCCAGCGCTCGAAGATGCCCATGGGCGCAGCCTCGCGGCTCACGGCAACTCCGACTCGATGCGCTCTCTCAGCATCGTGTAGGCCTGCTCGAAGGCGGCGTCGATCTCGGCGTCCGTGCCCTCGGCCTTCGCCGGATCCGGCGTGCTCCAGTGCAGCTTCGTGTAGCCGCCCGGGAAGGCGGGGCAGGACTCGGCCGCGGCCGAGTCACACACCGTGATCACGTAGTCGAAGGGCTCGTCGGCATAGGCATCCCAGGATTCGCTGCGCGGCTCACCCGGGTCGATACCGTGTCGGCGCAGCGTCTCGAGCGCCCTGGGGTGCACGTAGCCGGCCGGCAGGCTGCCAGCGCTGGAGGCCGCATAGCGGCCCCCGCCGAGGTGATTCACGAGCGCCTCCGCCATGACCGATCGGCAGGAATTGCCCGTGCACAAAAAAAGCACCCGGATGACATTCCTCCGGGGT
>CAYRZI010000123.1:0-6863 GCA_964428605.1 uncultured Woeseiaceae bacterium | reverse complement strand
TCAGATCCGGACATGGCGGGGCTCAGCAACACGGGCGTGCGGCCGGTTCCGCCGCACGCTCCGGATGGTCATGTCCGTAGACCGCGCACTCGCCCCGGGTCAGGAACGTCTCCCAGGCCACACCTTGTGGGTCGGTGATCCACTGCTTTGCGGAGCGGGCATAGCAGCAGGTGGTCTCGCCCTCGTCCAGTACGGGGCCGCCCGCCTCCTGCAGCCGCCCGTAGATTTCCGCCAGTTCGCCATCGTCCTCGGCCTGGATTCCCAGGTGGTTCACGCCCCGGCCGGGCTGGCGGGTGCTGATGGCGAAATTGACCCGCGGGTCTTCCAGCATCCACCGGGCGTAGTCGGGCTTCAGCACGCCCGGCTCGGCCGCGAACAGCCGCGAGTAGAAGCGGATCGAGGCGTCGAGATCCGAGACGCTGAGGTTAACGTGCAGGCGTTTCATGAGTGGCTTCTCCTTCAGGCAGGTGGGCGGCAGCAATCCGCCAGCAGCGTATCCAGGACAGGAGTGCACACCTCCGGCGCGCCCTGGCAGCAGTCTTCGAGCAGGAAGCCGAGCAGCCACCGGGTGCCATCGAAATCCACGCTGTAGATGATGCTGCGTCCGTCCCGGCGGGAACGGATCAGCCCCGCGTTCACCAGTGTGGCGAGATGGGTCGAAAGCGTGTTGTGAGGGATGCCGAGCGCCCCGGCTATGGCGCCGGCCGGCATGCCGTCGCCACCGGCCCGCACCAGCAGGCGGAACGTTGACAGACGGCTCTCCTGTGCGAGGGCGGCAAGAGAACGGGTTGCGGCTTTTATCTCCATATGTCGAGAATAATCGACAAATAAGAAGGTCGTCAACGGGAGCTGTGGCCGCTTACCGGGCAACCCGCCGGCCGGCCGCGCTAGAATCCGCGTTCGCCGGCAGAACCCCCGGAGCCCCGCATGCAGCAGATCGTCGATGCGATCAACGGATTCGTCTGGAGCGCCCCCCTCGTCTACCTGTGCCTGGGCGCGGGACTGCTGTTCTCCGTGCTCACTCGTTTCGTACAGGTACGGCTGTTCGGCGAGATGATCCGGCTGCTGTTCGCCGGCGGCGAGTCGAAGCGCGGCATCTCCTCGTTCCAGGCCCTCACCGTATCGCTCTCCGGCCGGGTGGGCACCGGTAACATCGCGGGTGTCGCGGCGGCCATCGGTTTCGGCGGCCCCGGCGCCGTGCTGTGGATGTGGGTGGTCGCCTTCCTCGGCTCGGCCACCGCCTACATCGAATCGGCCCTCGGCCAGATCTACAAGGAGGCCGATGAGGGGGAGTACCGCGGCGGGCCGGCTTTCTACATCGAGAAGGCCATGGGCCTGAAGTCCTATGCCTGGGTGTTCGCCGTCACCACCATCATCGCCACCGGCCTGCTGCTGCCCGGCGTGCAGTCGAACGCCATCGGCAACGCCGTCGAGCTCGCCTTCGGCAACGGCGGCGAATTCTCCTCGGCGCTCGGCACCATCAGCTACACGAAGCTCGGCGCGGCGGTCGTGGTGGTGGCCGTGCTCGGCTTCATCATCTTCGGCGGCGTGAAGCGCATCGCCCACTTCACCCAGGTGGTGGTGCCGTTCATGGCGATCGGCTACATCGTCACCGCCGTCGGCATCGTGATCATGAACGCCTCCGCGCTGCCCGGCATCATCGGGCTCATCGTCGAGAACGCGTTCACCATCGAGGCGTTCACGGGCGGGGCCGTTTTCTGGGGAGTGAAGCGCGGCATCTTCTCCAACGAGGCCGGCCAGGGCACCGGGCCGCACGCCGCGGCGGCCTCGGAGGTGGACCACCCCGCCCAGCAGGGCCTCGTGCAGGCCTTCTCGGTGTACGTGGACACGCTGTTCGTGTGCACCGCCACCGCGTTCATGATCCTTATCACCAATTCCTACAACGTGGTCGACGGCAATGGCACACCGCTCGCCGGCTTCCATTTCGTGGACGCCGGTATCGACCCGAACACGCCCACCTTCACCCAGCTTGCCGTGGAGAGCGCGCTGCCCGGCTTCGGCAAGCCCTTCGTGGCCGTCGCGCTGTTCTTCTTCGCCTTCACGACGCTGCTGGCCTACTACTACATCGCAGAGACAAACGTCGCGTATCTGCGCCGCTTCTTCCGCATCCCCTACGAGCTCACCATCCTGAAACTGGCCCTGATGGCCTCGGTGTTCTACGGCGCCGTGCGCACGGCCAGCCTTGCCTGGGGCCTCGGCGAGATCGGCGTGGGGCTGATGGCGTGGCTGAACATCGTCGCCATCCTGATCCTGTTCTTCCGTGCCCACCCGGCCATGACGGCGCTCGCTGACTATGAACGTCAGCGCCGGGCGGGGGTCGAGCGCTACACCTTCGACCCGGAGGAGCTCGGCATTCGTAACGCGGAGTTCTGGCGGGAGAAGCTGCGCCGGAGCCGCGGCGGGGACCGGTGACCGTGCGGCGGGACCCGGCTGCTCACGGCGCCGCGGGCACCTGACGGCCGGGTCGACGCGCCGCTGGCCTCAGTTTTCGCCGATCTTGTCCTGGGTGCGGGTGTCGAAGTCCTCCGCGCTGTGCCGCTCGTGCAGCTGGCTGGCCGGGTCGCCCCAGGCACGGTTGACCATGCGGCCCCGCCGAACCGGCTCGCGGGCGTAGATCTCCTGCGTCCAGCGCTGCACGTGCTCGTAGGACTGCACGTCCAGGAACTCGCCCGCCTCGTAGAGCTTGCCGGCCGCCAGCGCGCCGTACCAGGGCCACACCGCCATGTCGGCGATGGTGTAGTCGTCGCCGCACAGGTAGCGGTTGTCCGCCAGCCGCCGATCGAGCACGTCCATCTGCCGCTTCACCTCCATGGCGTAACGGTTGATGGGGTACTCGTACTTCTCCGGCGCATAGGCATAGAAATGGCCGAAGCCGCCGCCCAGGAACGGCGCGCTGCCCATCTGCCAGCACAGCCAGCTCAGGCACTCGGCGCGGTCGCCCGGCCTGGTCGGAAGGAAGGCGCCGAACTTCTCGGCCAGGTACAGCAGGATGGCACCGGACTCGAAGATGCGCGTCGGCGGTGAGGTGCTCCTGTCCAGCATCGCCGGGATCTTCGAGTTGGGATTCACGGCCACGAAGCCGCTGGAGAACTGCTCGCCCTCGTCGATGCGGATCAGCCAGGCGTCGTACTCGGCGGCGCCGTGCCCGGCCGCGAGGAGCTCCTCGAGCATGACCGTGACCTTCACGCCGTTCGGCGTCGCCAGGGAGTAGAGCTGCAGCGGGTGCTCCCCGACCGGCAGCTCCCGCTCGTGGGTGGGGCCGGCCACCGGCCGGTTGATCCTGGCGAAGCGGCCGCCGCTCTCCCTGTCCCATTTCCATACCCGGGGCGGTGTATAGGCAGCGTTGTCTGACATGGTGTTTCGGCTCTGTGGCGGGACAGGGCGGCGAGGGTAGCAACCCCTGCGTCCACCCGGAAGGCGGGTGCCGCAGCGCCGGTACCGGCCGCCGGCGTCGTACGCTAGAGTTATCGTCCGATCGGATCAGTTTCGGGAGCACAATCCGGGGGAGTGTCAGTGGAGACGTACATCATCGGCGGCACGTTCGCCGTAATCCTCGTCGCGATCGGCGGCTATTTCCTGGCGCGTTTCATGAAGGGCAGCGTGGACCTGGAACTCGCGCGCAGCGCCGCCGAATCCGGCCAGCCGCTCACCGGGCAGGCGAAGCTCACGGCCAAACGCCCCATCCGCGGCCTGCTGCGGGTATCGCTGGTGGGCCGCGACAAGCGCCGCCAGCGCCGCGGACGTCATGCAGGGGCGCATCCACTGGCACGTGGAGGCCGTGCTGGAGGCCGACGGCGTCGACCTCTCGACAAAACGCAGGGTGGAGATCAACCTGCAGGACTGACCGACACCGGATAACCTCATGCCCGTGACCCTGCGCAATTCAGACACCGCCTGGGGGCTCGTCGCCCAGCTCCTGCACTGGCTGGTGGTGGCCGCCATCCTGCTGCAGTTCGTCTGGGCCTGGCGCATCGACGAGACGGACTCCGTGCGCCAGGAGTTCGCCCTGGTCAATCAGCACAAGTCCATCGGCATGACCGTACTGGCGCTCGCGGTCCTGCGGCTCGCCTGGCGGCTCGGCAGCCGGCAGCCGTCGCCGCCGGCGGCCATGGCCGGCTGGGAGCGGTTCGCCGCCGCCGTCTCCCACTGGACCCTGTACGGGCTCATCTTCGCCATACCGCTGAGCGGCTGGGCCTATACGTCTGCGGCCGGGTACGGAGCGGAGTTCTTCGGCCTGATCGACATCCCGGACTTCGTGCCGACGAGCGAACAACTGGAGGCCCGGTTCCGCGACATACACGAATTTCTGGTCAGGCTGCTGCTGGCGGTGACGGCACTGCATGCCGGTGCCGCGCTCCGCCATCACTTCCTGCTGCGCGACGACGTGCTGAAGAGGATGATCCCGTTCTGGAATTAGCCCGCTACACGATGGCCGCGCTGTGGCTGCTGCTGGCCGCTGCAACGCCCGCAGCCGAAGACGGGAACCTGCAGTGCTACACCGGCGGGGCCGGCAGCGGCGAACTCACGTTCTCGGGTGCCGTCGAGGACACCGGCTTCACCGGCCGCTTCGGCGACTTCTCGGTGCGCTACTGCATGGCCGGCGAAAAGGCACAGGACCACCGCATACGCGTGCGGGTGGACCTCGCCTCCGCGGACAGCGACAACCGGGATCGTGATGAGACCCTGAAGGGCCCCGAGTTCTTCCACGTCGAACGGCACCCGGCCGCCGTCTGGGAGAGTACCGCGATCCGGCGCGACGGCGACGGCTACGCCGCGGAAGGCAGACTGACGCTCAAGGGAATAACCGCCCCGCAACCGATTCGCTACGAGCTCGAGCCCGACGGCGAGCGGCTGGTCGCACGCGGACAGTTCATCATCAGCGGCGAGGCAAGCGTCGACCGCCAGCGCTTCGAGGTCGGCACGGGCGAGTTCGCGGATCCCGAATTCGTGCGCAACGAGGTCGTCGTGGCGTTCGAGGTGGCACTGACGCAGCAGCAGGAACCACCCGCGGGATAGAATGGCCCGACGCCCTGCGTGAGACTGCCTGCCCCCGATGAACGATCCCGCGCCCGTGCTCCGAGGTCCCGCCGCAATCGAACGCGCAGCGGCGATCCTGCGCCACGGCCGGCTGGTGGGCATGCCCACGGAGACGGTCTACGGCCTCGCCGGTGACGCGGCCAGCCCCGTAGCCGTTGCCCGCATCTTCGCCGCCAAGGGCAGACCCCGCTTCAACCCGCTGATCTCCCATGTGGCGTCCCTGCAGCTGGCCGAAGCGGAAGGGGTGCTGGACGAACGCGCGACCGCCCTCGCCGAGGCTTTCTGGCCGGGCCCGCTGACGCTGGTGGTGCCGGTGGCGCCCACCGCGCGCACCTGCGAGCTCGCCCGCGCCGGGCTCGGCACCATCGCGCTGCGTATCCCGGGACACCCGGTGGCACAGGCGCTGCTCGAGGCTTTCGGCGGGCCGGTATCGGCACCCTCGGCGAACCCCTCGGGCAGGCTCAGCCCGACCCGGCCCGAGGACGTTGCGCGGGAGCTGGGCGCCGAGGTCGCAATGGTCCTGGACGGAGGCCACTGCGCGGCGGGCATAGAATCCACCATCGTCTCCCTGCTGCCGGGAGACCCGCCCCGCCTGCTGCGGCCGGGCGCCATCGCACGGGCGCCCATCGAAGCCCTCGTCGGCTCCCTGGCGGAACCGGACCGCGAGGCCGTCACGGCGCCCGGTCAGCTCGCATCGCACTATGCACCCCGGGCAGCGCTCCGGCTGGAGGCAGCGCAGGCCCGCGAGGGCGAGACACTGCTCGGTTTCGGTCCGGACGCCCCACCCGACGCCGCCAATCTCTCTGCGTCCGGCGACACGGTAGAGGCGGCGGCCAACCTCTATCGCATGCTGCGCGAGCTCGATGCCACGGGCGTGGAGACCATCGCCGTCATGCCGATACCGGAGGAAGGCCTGGGCGAGGCCGTCAACGACCGGCTGCGGAGGGCGGCTGCACCGCGGCCGGACGGCTGAGCCGCGGCCCTGCCTACCACGCGTAGGCCACCGGCGCCTCTCCGCCGGGGCCGGGGAAGATCTCGTCCAGCCGGTCCAGGGTCGCCTGATCCAGCTCGATGGAGGCGGCGCTTACGGCACTCTCCAGCTGCTCCATGGTCCGCGGCCCGATGATGGGCGCGGTGACCACCGGATTGTGCAGCAGCCAGGCGATGGCCACCTCGCCCGGCGGGTGGCCGAGATCGCGGCAGAGCCCCTCGTACTGCTCGAGCTGGCCGCGCTTCTTCTCGATGTATTTCGCGAAGTCCTCGTCGGTGCGCCGGCCGGCGTCGTGCTTCTCGAGCGCGCCGCCGAGCAGGCCGCCGCCGAGGGGGCTCCAGGGGATCAGGCCCAGGCCGTAGTGGCGGCAGGCGGGGATGACCTC
This sequence comes from uncultured Woeseiaceae bacterium, assembly GCA_964428605.1. Classification (GTDB taxonomy): domain Bacteria; phylum Pseudomonadota; class Gammaproteobacteria; order Steroidobacterales; family Woeseiaceae; genus Lentisalinibacter. The sequence goes on along the minus strand of CAYRZI010000123.1, from coordinate 429 downwards.
CAGCTCCGCCATGCGGTTGTCGAGATGGTAGGTGCTCTGCTCACTCGCGAGGCCCATGTAGCCGCGTCGCGAGGCCTCCTGGCAGGCGGTGGCGATGTCCCAGCCGGCGAAGTTGCTGGAACCCACGTAGACCACCTTGCCCTGCCCCACCAGCGCATCGAAGCTCTGCCAGATCTCGTCCCAGGGGCAGGCGCGGTCGATGTGATGCATCTGGTAGAGGTCGATGTGCTCCGTCTGCAGGCGCCCGAGGCTGCCCTCACAGTGCTTGCGGATCTTGTAGGCGCTCAGGCTGGAGCCGTCGCTGTTCACCTCCGGCAGGTTCGCCTTGCGGTCCACCGGGTTATAGACCTTGGTGGCCAGCACGATCGCGTCGCGCCGCCCGCCGCCCTGGGCCAGCCAGCGGCCGATGATCTCCTCCGTGTGGCCGTG
>CAYRZI010000122.1:0-8446 GCA_964428605.1 uncultured Woeseiaceae bacterium | reverse complement strand
AAAAACCTCCCGCGGGGCGTACCCAAAGTCCTTCTTGTAGTGTTTGCGCAACCAGTTGAGCACGAAGGCCACATTATCTGCGCCGCGGTGCCGGACCGTTTCGGTGCGAGCACCAATGTCCTGCTGTGCCTCGTTCCTGATGATGAGCGTGTAGTCCTGATCGCTGGAGCCCGTATGCAGGTCGCCGGTGCAATAGGGGATAAATACCTGTGTGTAGTCATTGATCGGATTGCGTTCAGAGACTTTACCTATCCCGCCGAAGGCGGCTACCGCTTCAGGCTTGTCAATCTCGCTGTCATAGGTCGGCGCCAGGAGGCACGTATTAGGATCCCAGCAGGCGCCACCGCCATCGAAAAAGATGGCGAGCTTGTCCGGGTCACCCTGGCGAAAGTAGAAGCCGAACGTGGACTCACCCTTGTCATCGAGGGCGCAGGCCGTCTGTCCGGCCTTGCCTTCAATCAATTCCCACCGGTCGGCATCCGCCTCGGCAGGCGGCCCGGCAATGGTCAGAATTGAAATCGCAAAGACGAGCGAAATCAGTTTTCGCATGAATACTCCCCCTCATCATTTCGTGGAAATGCAGGGACCGAGTATAGACAACAGCGCAGCGCACGCATGCTGCGATGCATCAACGCCTCGGTAAGAGGCAGCCCCCTGCGTCGGCAAACGCTAAAAGAGAATCAGAATTATTCGACTTGGGATAACCGCTGCGTCGTGTCAGGATGACCTCCGTACGCCGGTGCGGATGTGTGTCCGCTGCGTCGGCAACCAGGGAGGAAGTTCGTATGGCAACCATGAAAGCCGCCGTCGTCAGAGAGTTCGGCGCACCGCTGGACGTCACGGACGTGCAGAAGCCCGAGGTCACGGATGACGGCATCGTCGTGAAGATCGCCGCCAGCGGCGTATGCCATACGGATCTGCACGCGGCCCACGGCGACTGGCCGGTCAAGCCCTCGCCGCCGTTCATTCCCGGCCACGAGGGCGTGGGCACCGTGGCCGAGGTCGGCAGGAACGTCACCTCCGTGAAGGAGGGTGACCGGGTCGGCATCCCCTGGCTCTACACCGCCTGCGGCCACTGCCGCCATTGCGTCAGCGGCTGGGAGACGCTGTGTCACGAGCAGGAGAACACCGGCTACAGCGTCAACGGCGGCTTCGCCGAATACGTGCTGGCCGATCCGGAGTATGTCGGCCGCGTACCCGACCGCCTGGACTTCGCCGCTGCCGCACCCGTGCTGTGCGCCGGCGTCACCGTTTACAAGGGCCTCAAGGAGACCGAGGCAAAGCCTGGCCAGACGGTGGTCATCATCGGCATCGGCGGGCTCGGGCACATGGCCGTGCAGTACGCGAAGGCCATGGGGCTGCACGTGATCGCCGTCGACACCGTCGCCGACAAGCTCGAACTCGCCCGCTCGCTCGGCGCCGACCAGGTGATCAACGCGAAGGAGCAGGACCCGGTGGCGGAGGTGCAGGCCGGCGGCGGCGCCGAGGGCGTGCTGGTCACGGCAGTGGCGCCGCAGCCATTCTCGCAGGGCGTCGACATGCTGGCCCGCGGCGGCACCATGGCCCTCGTGGGCCTGCCGCCGGACGACTTCGCGCTGCCCATCTTCGACGTCGTGCTGAGCCGCAAGACCATCCGGGGCTCCATCGTCGGCACGCGCAACGACCTGGAGGAGTCGCTCACGTTCGCCGCCGAGGGCAAGGTTGCGGCGCGCTATACCACCGAGCCCCTGGACAACATCAACAGCATCTTCGATCGAATGATGAAGGCCGAAATCGAGGGGCGCATCGTGATGGAGCTCTAGGCGCCCGCGGCACCAGAATCTGAATCTGAATCTGAATCGGGAATCGGCCCGGCACCGCCCCCGGGAGACAGGTCGCTGCCGACCATCGAGATGACAACCCGTCTGGCGGCACCCGCCGACCGCGTGTGGGCGGAGCTGCAGAAGCCGCGTCTGCTGCAGTACGTGGCAGCGGGCCGCCTGCGGTTCGTGCCGGTGGAGCCGCCGGCGTTTCCGGAGCGCTGGCGGGACGGCGAGTACCGCGTTGCGCTGCGCGGCCTCGGCTGGCTGCCGCTGGGCGAGCAGGTCATCTCCATCCGCATCAGCGCGAGCGAACGCAAGCTGCACGATCACGGCAGCAGCCCGTTCTTCCGCCGCTGGGACCATCGCATATCCGTGGAGCCGGGCGGGCCGGCGGCGTCGCGCTACACCGACCGCATCGAGTTCGACGCCGGGCTCCTGAATGCTCTGCTGTTACCGCTGGTCAAGAGCTTCTTCAGGCATCGCCAGCGGCGCTGGCGGCGGCTGGTCGACAACGGGTTCGATTACTCGGCCGACTGATCCGGTGCCACGGCCTCTCGAGCGGCCGGCACGCGGGCCTGAATACGGCCGAGCGTATCCTCCGCCTGCTCGAGCAGCCATTCCCGGAACCGGCCCACCGAGGCACGCCGCAGCCGGTCGGGGCGAAAGTCCACCCGGTAGGCTCTTCGAGTCCACTGCCCCTTTCCGACATCGAAGGGCAGCGAGAGATTGCCCTCCTCCACTTCCGAGAGAACGAGCGACAGGCCGCAGATCATCAACCCCGCATTCGCGTACACGGCCTCGAGTGCATGCTGCACCCGCTTGTAACGGATACCGCGATCGGGCGCCGTCCGGCGGTGGCCGTGGTCTCGAATCCACTCTTTCCAGCCGGTCTCGCCGGCCTCCACGGTATAGCGGTCCAGGTGCAACAGCGGAAAACCCTCCAGGCGGCTCTCTTCCGGCAGCTTCGAAATGCGTTCCGTGTTGGCGGGTGAGCTCACCGGGACGAGGTAGTCGTGGAACAGAGTCTTCTCATCATCGCGGTCGCTGCCGGCACCGAACCGGATCTCACAGTCGGCATCGCCAAGGCGTACGGGCACGTCGCCGATGCCGTTCAGGCAGAACAACGAATTCGGGTTCTCGGCCTTGAAGGCCTCCAGCCGAGGCCGCAGCCAGAGTTCCGCCAGGTCCGGATCTGCAGTGATGTGGATCTCCTCCACCCGCTGGAAGTCCAGGATGTGCGATACCGTCTCCAGCTCACGGAAGGCCGCACCGAGGTGTGCCATTGCCGCCTCCAGCTCCGGCGTCGGGCGCAGACCGGAGCGGCCGCGGACCAGCAGATCGTAGCCCAGGTAATCCTCCAGGCTGCGGATGCGCTGGCCGACCGCGGCGGACGAGATGGCCAGTTCCCGCGCCGCAGCCTTCATGGAGCCGGTGCGGAGCGCCAGCTCGAGAGCCTGCAGGGCTCTGAGATGGGTAATCCCTGACATGGCACCATACTAAAGATTATCTTTACCTCGCGAAAGAACATTTATCTTGACCGACCGGCCGGATCGGCGAGAATGATTCCCACACGCACACAGTCAGGGGAGCAGCATCATGGAGCAACTGAAGCGATTCATCATCGAGCGTGAGATCCCGGGCATCGGTGCCATGTCACCCACGGAACTCTGCGGCGCCGCCCGGGCCTCGAACCAGGCGATCAACCAGCTTGGGAAGGACATCCAGTGGCAGCACAGCTACGTGGGCAGCGACAAGACCTACTGCGTCTACCTCGCGAAGGACGAGGAAACCGTGCGCAGGCATGCGGAGCTCAGCGGAATCCCGGTGGCTAAGATCACCGAGGCGCCGCAGATCATCGACCCGTTGACGGCGAATAATTGAGCGGCGAACGTGCTGCGGGCGATCAGCGCACGGCTTCAGGCTCGTGCCGATTCAAGATCTCGAGAATCTCGGCCTTCGTGGCCTCAGGCACCACCACGCGGATCCTGCGATTATCCGGATCGGGGTAGATCTTCTCGCTGGGTATGCCGACCGCACGAAGATCGTCTTCGACATTCTTGATGGTCATCGCATCGCTGTAAATCGCTACCACTTGCTCGGTCATCGCACTTCCTCCTGGATGGGCGCCCCACTCTGAAGAGATTGACGCTGGCGACGGCAATTCAAGCGGCCATCGCCGGTTACGACCGACGGGCGCGAGTCCGGGGCGCTCACTTACGCGTCGATACCATCAGACGCCGGTACGGCTCGGCCTCGTCGGCCTCTCCACGCGCGTCGAGGAACTCGACGAGATAGCGGGCGGTCTCGGCCGTCAACGGATGGTCGTCGCCGTACAGCGCGCGCTGGCTTTCCACGGCACCAGTGAGCAGCTCGCGTGCCGGTACGGCCTGGCCGAGGCGTCCGAGCGCCCGGCCGAGGACGCTGCGGCCGAGGGCCTCCACGTGGCGCTCGTGATCCGGGTAACCGCGCATGCGTTCCAGCGTCTCGCGGGCCTGGTCGGCGGCGCCCTCCACGTCGCCGGTCTCGACGGCAGACCTGGCCCAGCCGATCTCCGCGGCGGCCAGGAACGGGTGATAGTCGCCGTAGGCGGCGCGGTAGACCGGGATTGCCTCCTCGAGCAGGGCGAGCGCCGCCGCATGGTCGTTCTGCAGCTGGCGTATGCGCGCCTTGTTGACCACGTGCCAGGCATGGAACGGGTGATCGGTGCCGTAGAGTTTCTCCGCGACCCGCCGGGCATCGTCCAGGGCGAGATTCGCTTCCTCGAAACGCCCGAGTTCACCGAGCACCCTGCCTAGCGAGGCCAGCTGGACCTCGTAGTCCTCGCTCTCCTCGCCGAGCACTCGCCGCGTGTGCTCCACCGCCCGCTCGATGTAGGGCAGCGCCTGCTCCGGTCTGCCCTGTCCTTGCAGAGCGACACCGATATTGCTGGACAGCGCGCCCATCAGCGGATGGCTGGACTCGCCGCGTTCGTCCAGGAGATCGAGCGCACGCGAGTAATGGGCTATGGCCGCATCCGCGTCATCCAGCGACTCGTTCGTGTTGCCGAGCTGGTTCAGCACGTTCGCGCGGAAGCGCCGATCCGGATGGCCCGGCGGCAGGTTCTCCAGGATGTCGAGCGCCGCCTCATACTCTGCCAGCGCGCCGAGCTGGTCACCCTTGTAGCGCAACGCGCCGGCAAGCGCGTTGCGGGTGGAGGCCACTTCGTGAGAGGCCGGCCCCACGGCCGCGCGCTGCGCGGCCAGCACCTCCCTCAGGAGAGCGATCGACTCGTCGACGTCCCGCCCCGCCAGTCTCGAGAAATCGGCGTAATTGCGTTTGGAAGCGAGTGTCTCGACATTGCCCTCGCCGAGCGCCGCACGCCGGATCTCCCAGGCCTCCCGCGACAGCGCCGCGGCTTCCTCGTTCAGCGTCAGCGCGTTGTAGGTGTCGGCAATGCGCTGCATCAGCCGTGCCTGTTGTACCGGCTGATCGGCGAGTTCGCTGCGGATGCGCTCGGCACCCGCGTCGAGCAGGCTGCGCAGCGTGATCTCCTCGCCGCCGCTGTAGTAGCGGTCGGCGCCGGCGAACAGGCCGGTGAGAAAGTCCGTCACCTGCTCCGCGCGCACCTGCGCGGCCTCGGCCGCATCGCGCTCGGCGATGATGCGATCCACCGAAACCGCGCCCAGCGTCGCGACAACGGTAGTGACGCCCGCCGCAGCGAGCACCGGCGTGCGGCGGCGCTTCAGGAACTTGGTGGTGCGGTACTGCCAGGTATCCGGCCGTGCCTGCACCGGTTCGTCGCGCAGGTAACGCCCGATATCGGCGACCAGGTCACCCACCGTGCGGTAGCGGCGATCCGCGTCGGCGCGCAGGCCCTTCAGCACGATGTTGTCAAGATCGCCCTTCAGCTGCCGGGCCACCTCGCGCCCGTCAGCGGAGCCCGTGGTGCCCCTGCGGGTGGCCGCCGCGCTCGGCGGCCGCCGGTCGCCGTCGCAGACGGCGTGGTGCAGCGCGGCGGCATCGCCGGCCGTGGCCTCGTACGGATTCTCGCCGGCGAGCAGCTCGTAGAGCAGCACGGAGAGCGAGTACACGTCCGTCGAGATCGTCAGCGGCTCGCCCTTCAGCTGCTCCGGGCTCGCGTAGCGCGGCGTCAGCGCCCGGAACTCGGTTACCGTCGGCGCCGCCTGCGCGCTCTCGTCGTCGAACAGCCGGGCCACGCCGAAGTCGAGCACCTTCGGTTCGCCTTCGGTGTCCACGAGCACGTTGGCGGGCTTGATGTCGCGGTGCACGACCAGGTTGCCGTGGGCATAGTCGATGGCGGCGCACACCTTGCGGAACAGCGCGAGCCGGGCCGGGATGTCCAGCTGCCGTGAGCGGCAGTACTCGTCGACGGGCTCCCCGGCCACGTATTCCATGGCCAGCCAGGGCTCGCCGTCCGCGGTGGTGCCGCCGTCGATCAGGCGCGCGATGTTCGGATGCTGCAGCCGCGCCAGGATGCGCCGTTCGTCGTTGAAGCGGCGCAGCGCCAGCGGCGACATCATGGCCGCGTTGATCAGCTTCACCGCCGTGTGCTGTTCGTACGCGCCATCGGCACGCTCGGCCAGATACACCGCCCCCATGCCGCCGCGGGCGATGAGACGCGTCAGCCGCCAGGGGCCGAAGACCCGGCCCACTCCGGAGCCGGCCGGCGAGTCCAGGATGTCCGAGGCCGCCTGCCCGATGGCCCGCCGCATCGAGTCATCCGCCTGGTCGTGACCTTCGAGCAGCAGCTCGAGTTCGGCGCGCAGTTCTTCATCGCCGCCACAGGCGGTATCCAGCCGCGCGGCCCGCTCCGCAGCCGGCAGATCGGCGAGCTCACCGAATATCTCTTTCACGCGCTGGAAGCGGTCGGCGGCCAGGTGCTCATCCTCCCCGATAAAGCAGACCCTGCAGCACCGCGCCGAGCAGCAGCGATGCTACGCATCAACCCTCTTCCGCGGGCCGCGCCACCTCCACCGGCGTGCGCATGATCACCTCGCGGTGTGGGAACGGGATGTTGATGCCGTGTTCCCTGAAGCTGTCCCATAGCGCGAGCAAGACCTGCCCGCGGATGTTGGTCAGGCCGTTCTGCGGATCGCGTATCCAGAAGCGCACCAGGAAATTCAGCGACGAGTCGCCGAACTCGGTCATCCAGCAGACCGGCTTCTTCGAATCCTCCACGCGCGACACCGAAGACGCGGCCTCGATGGCCAGTTCGATCACCTGGTGCGGGTCCGATGAATACGAGACGCCGAACGGCACGTCGATGCGCACCAGGTCGTCGGAGAACGACCAGTTGATGACCTCGCGCGTGATGAAGTCCTCGTTCGGGATCAGGTACTCGCGGCCGTCGCGCGTGACCACCGACACGAACCGCGCCCGCAACTCGCGGATCCAGCCGAACGTCTCGCCCAGCGAAATGGTATCGCCCGGTTTTATCGAGCGGTCCAGCAGGATGATGATGCCGGAGATGAAATTCGAGACGACCTTCTGCAGACCGAAACCGATACCGACACCGATGGCACCGGAGAGGACGGTGAACACGGTGAGGTCGATGCCGAGACCGCCGAGGGCGACCAGCCCCGCGACGACGACCAGCGTGATGCGCAGGACCTTGCCGATGAGCACCCGCAGCGACGGCGTCAGCTCATCCGAGCGCTGGATGCGCTGATCCAGGAAATTGCCGACGCTCGTGGCGGCCCAGAGCGCCACCCCGAGCAGCAGCACGGCCTTGATGGCGACCAGCAGCGTCAGCCGCGAGCCGCCGGTACCGATCTGGAAGCCGATGCCGCCGAGCACGGCGGCGATGTCATCGGTGATCCCGAGTACGGTGGCCGCCACGTAGATCCAGCCCAGCAGGGCGAACGTGCGCCCGATGGCACGGCTGCGGATGGCCTGCGAGCCGAACGAGATTACGAGCCACGCGAGGCTCAGCAGCAGTACATTCGAGAGCAGGACGTCGTTCTCGGGCCAGCCGATACTGCGCACCAGCACGTCCGCCGTGCCGAGAAACAGCACATAGAAGATCCAGAACAGCCGCCGCAGTAACAGGACGATCAGGCGCAGGACGCCCGGATAGCCCTCGATGCGCCGCGCCCGCTCCTCCAGCCGCGGCTTCGCCCACCAGGTGAGAGCCCAGGCCACGGCGAACAGGCCGACGATCAGGGACGCCTGGAATATGACGGCCGGCTGTTGCACATAGCCGAGCGCTACCTGACCGTATTCGAAGGCTCGTGCGAGGTATTCTTCCAAAGGCCGCCCCGGAAAGTCGTACCCGGCACCACTTTACCAGAGTGCACGTGGCTGGCATCGGATCGGCCTGCGCCGGCGCAATCCCCGGATTCCTGTTCATCCGGCGAGGCGACCGTCAGTCGGCCGGAACGGACTGTAAACCCTGTGTCCGGAACACACCTTCCGCTCTATGGTGCCGGAAGAGGGATTGATTCGCTTGCTTCGCAAGCTCACCCTTCGGGCGGCTCGCTTCGCTCGCCGTCTGTCGGCCGCCTGCGGCGACCTCGGTTCAAACCCCCTTCGGCGCTCCGAACCCTCGGCCGGAGAACAAAAAGATGGCCCCGCGAGGGGGCCATTTTTCTGTCCTTAGCGGCACATAGCTTACAGACTATTCCGGACACATGGTTTACACATTT